>NZ_JBMKJN010000005.1:0-250911 GCF_049236805.1 Enterobacter cloacae complex sp. XAL002 | reverse complement strand
TTGATTTTCTTCCTTTCGGACAATGGACGATTCTCTTTTCCATTACTGAAATCACCGACAGTGAGAAGTTTAAGCGGCAGTTCGACTTTCTTCTGCGCGCCGCCTGTATGCAGCGCCAGTTTTAAATTTATGCGTGCCTTGGGCACCTCATTCTGAAATGAATCGGCCATAGCAGTCCCTTTCTTTGCAAGAAATACGAGTTAAGTGAGTGACGGGTCTTTACAAAACCATATTAGAGCAAAAGCCCATTCATGATCAACTTTTCAGATCAAAGATCTGCATATGGATTTTTATTAAGAATTTTCCACTAATCACTAGTATTTATAAATTCCAGATATAAGTGGCACGCAGAAAGTATTAACCATTTATTCACAATAGATTAGCAGGAACGTCTGCCTTGATAGAGAATATTGAATTCATTGCCACCTGTCGTTGAATAATTGATTTATATCAATGCTGATTTAAGCATCAACTGCAAAATCGCAGAGACATATCATCTTATTCAATAAACCTCCTGAATATGGAAAAATCCTATATCGGACAAAAGTCAGGTTTTAAATAGCAGGAGTTAAGCTATTACATGGAGGATGTATAAATGCTTGCACGCTTTTCAATAAATTGGAAAAGAGATGTCGCTCGAAGCATTCATCAAAAGAATAAATTATTTTTTATGAAAGGAATTTTGATAATAACTAGCCTGTAGGTACCATGAACCGTGTGTTCAGGCGCTTAAGCGATGTACGGCTATTTGCCAAAACCACTTATGCGCCTTTCCTGTTTTTTTTAATGCTTTTCAATATACATTGTACGACTGTACGCAACATCCTCTGGGTTATTTATCGGATACCCTTTAACCCAGGGCTTAATGAGGCGGCCATTGGTGTATTGATAAATAGGGGCTATCGGCGCTTTCTCGGCGAGGATCTTCTCGGCCATGTTGTAGTCTGCATTACGCGCTTTTTCAGTGGTTTCGAGCGTCGCCTGATGAATAATCTTATCGTAAGCAGGGTCGTTGAACCGTGAGATGTTGCCGGTGTGAGAGGACGTCAGCAGCGACAGGAATGTCGACGGCTCATTATAATCCCCTACCCACGACGCACGGATCACGTCGAAATTCCCGGTATTGCGGCTGTCGATGTAAGTCTTCCATTCCTGATTCTGCAACTTAACGTCAACACCCAGATTTTTCTTCCACATAGATGCGACGGCAATGGCGATTTTCTGGTGGTTTTCAGACGTGTTGTACAGCAGCGTTAATTTCAGCGGGCGCTGGGGACCATAGCCTGCCGCCTGTAATAACGTTTTCGCCTGAGCATTTAGCTCCTGCTGCGACATCTGCTCAAATGGCGAGATTTCCGGTGTAAAACCGGCAGTGACATCGGGAGTGAAATGCCAGGCCGGTTTCTCACCGGTTCCCAGGACTTTTTCCGCCATAATACGTCTGTCGATAGTCATGCTGAGCGCCAGACGTACGCGGGCATCCGCAGTTGGGCCTTTTTGTGTGTTAAACGCGTAGTAATAGGTCCCAAGCTGTGGCGGTGTATATACCTGTCCCGGAATATCTTTAAGCAGCTTCTGGTACATGTTTTTCGGAAATGATTCCGTAATATCAATGTCGCCCGCCAGGTAGCGTTTGGTCGCTGAGGACTCCTGGTTGATCGGCACAAAAGTGACTTTTTTTAGCACCGTGTTGGCGTTATCCCAGTAGTGAGTATTCGGCTCAACCACCAGTTTTTCATTCACCACGCGATCTTTCAGCACATACGCACCGTTGCCGATGAGCGCGCCAGGGCGCGTCCATTCTTTACCGCTTTCCACGTTTGCCTTTTGAACAGGATAGAACGCAAAGCTAGCCGTGAGGTTGCTGAACCATGGCAGCGGTTTATCCAGCTGCACGCGCAGCGTTTTAGCATCGACTGCCGTCACGCCGAGCGTTTCCGGTGCAGCTTTACCATCGATAATGGCCTGCGCATTATTAATACCCGCCAGCGCTGCAAACCAGGCGAAAGGTGACGTAGTTTTAGGATCAACCAGACGACGCCAGCTGTAGACAAAATCTTGTGCCGTCACCGGGGTACCGTCAGACCACTTCGCGTTATCCCGCAACGTAAACGTCCAGACACGGTTATCGTTGCTCTGCCAGCGCGTCGCCACGCCGGGAACCAGCTCCCCTTTTTCGTTCTGATTCACCAGCCCTTCATAAAGGTCGCGGATCACCTGTATCTCGGGTAAACCCACCGCTTTTGCCGGATCGAGCGAGGCGGGTTCATCTTTAATGTGTCGAACCAGCTCCTGCTTTTGCGCCAGCTCCGTTCCCCTGGGAACCTCCGCGGCATATGAAAGTGAAGAAAACCCGCACAGCCACAGCGCAGTGCAAAGAAGCGAAACAGGATGCTTCATACGATCCCCTTAATGATGTCAGGTAACAGGCAGATGCGTAATTATTTGTTTCGAAACGGAGAAATGCAAATGCTTCCTCAGGAAAGTTGATGTCAGGCAATTTTACACACGGACGGAAACTATTTGATTAAGCGCGGGTTTTGCACAACACTGCCAGAAGCGACTTCATCATCAGGGTTTATTATGGCAACCACCCGACCAAGAACGGAACGCGGCGCCTTCCCGCCCGGGACTGAACATTATGGCCGCTCATTTTTAGGCGCCCCACTGATCTGGTTTCCGGCTCCCGAGCCCGATCGCACTAGCGGCTTAATCATTGCGGGCACACATGGCGATGAAAACTCGTCCATCGTGACGCTTTCGTGCGCGCTACGTACGCTGGCCCCCGATTTACGACGACATCATGTGATTTTGACCGTCAACCCAGACGGATGCCAGCTTGGATTACGGGCGAATGCACGAGGCGTTGACCTTAACAGGAACTTTCCGGCAGCAAACTGGCGTGCCGGTGAAACGGTGTATCGCTGGAACAGTTCGGCGCAGGAACGAGATGTGGTCCTGCTTACGGGAGAAAAACCGGGTTCCGAGCCCGAAACCCAGGCGCTGTGTCAGCTTATTCATAAGATCCACCCGGCCTGGGTTGTCTCTTTCCACGATCCCCTCGCCTGTATTGAAGATCCTCGTCATACAGCGCTCGGGCAGTGGCTGGCGGATGCGTTTGCTCTACCTCTGGTAACCAGCGTCGGGTATGAAACGCCCGGGTCGTTTGGCAGCTGGTGCGCGGACCTCAGTCTTCACTGTATCACCGCAGAGTTTCCGCCTATTTCCTCGGATGAAGCGAGTGAAAAATACCTCAGAGCGATGACAGATCTTCTGCGCTGGCAGCCTCAAAGATGAAGTACGCCGGAGGTAAAACTCAGGGCGGGTGAAACGTCAACCGCCAGCCAGGTTGGGCCATCCAGATCGGCAAAACGCACGCTGTTCACCAGCGGGAGTGCAGCACCGATCGCTCTGGACGTGCACAACATACAGCCCAGCATCAGGGAAAAGCCTTGCGCCTGCGCATCTTGTGCCAGTGCCAGGGCCTCGGTTAACCCACCCGTTTTATCCAGCTTGATGTTCACCATCTCGTAGCGGCCCTTGAGGGCTGACAGGCTCTCACGGGTATGACAGCTTTCGTCTGCACAGACGGGAAGCGGATGAATAAAATTCGCCAGCGCGGCATCGTCTTCTGCCGGGAGGGGCTGCTCCAGCATGGCAACGCCCAGATCGGCAAGCAGCTGACAACGGGCTGCCAGCCCTTCGCTGTGCCATGATTCGTTCGCATCGACGATAAGGGTGGCATCAGGTACCGCCGCACGAATGGCGACCATGCGTTCGCTAATCAGACGATCGTCGAGCTTCACCTTTAATAAGGTTGCACCGGTGGCATACAACGCCTGAGCGCTGGCGGCCATTTGCTCTGGTTCACCAATGACCACCGTTTGCGCGGTGACGATCGATTGCGGCAGCGTAACGTCCAGCAGCGAAGGTAGCGGTTTTTGTTGCTTCGCCGCTTCCAGACTCCAGAGTGCGCAGTCAATCGCGTTACGTGCCGCGCCGGCCGGCAACCTCTGCTGAAGAGCCTCACGCGTCAGGCCCGCCTGCAACTCGGGCACCACCGTCATAATTTGCGCCATGACTGACGCCAGGCTTTCTCCGTAGCGAGGATAAGGGGTACATTCCCCGACGCCTTTTACGCCGTCCTCTTCACATTCAACCACGACCACGCAGGCCTCATTACGGCTACCGCGCGAGATCACAAACGGGGTGTGCAATGGCCAGGCTTCTTCATAGACCTTAACGCTTCTCATCACTGACTCCTTGCAGGCCGGAAAGGCAGAAAATTGGTTTGCCGTGCTAACTGTGGATGACATACACTAGCCACGACGTTAACTATTTGTAAACAGGAAGATATCTATGTCACAACTCGTTCATTTCCAGGGCAACCCGGTTGCTGTTGCAGGTTCCATCCCACAGTCTGGCAGCAAAGCACAGCCTTTTACTCTGGTGGCTAAAGATCTGTCTGACGTCACGCTGAGCCAGTTTGCTGGCAAACGTAAAGTCCTGAACATTTTCCCAAGCATCGATACGGGCGTTTGTGCTGCATCAGTGCGTAAATTCAACCAGCTGGCGACCGAAATGGACAACACCGTGGTGCTGTGCATTTCTGCTGACCTGCCGTTTGCCCAGTCTCGTTTCTGCGGCGCTGAAGGCCTGAGCAACGTCATCACCCTTTCCACTCTGCGCAGCCCGGATTTCCTGGAAAAATACGGTGTTGCCATTTCCGAAGGCGCGCTGAAAGGTCTGGCTGCTCGTGCGGTGCTGGTAATCGATGAAAACGACAACGTTGTTTTCAGTGAGCTGGTTAACGAAATCACTACCGAACCGGATTACACCGCTGCACTTGAGGCGCTTAAAGCCTAAACGTAAAAAAGCCTCTGCAAAGAGGCTTTTTTATTTATTCGTCACCCTTCTTCTGATTTAACCCATACTCGCGCAGCTTATTCGCAATCGCGGTATGTGACACCCCAAGACGTTTAGCCAGCTTGCGCGTGCTCGGATAGCTGCGATAAAGCTGCGTTAACACCGAACGCTCGAAACGGCTGGTGATGTCATCCAGCGAGCCTTCCATTGCCTCTTCGCCTGCCGAGACCGTCCCGGCATCGTAATCCGGCAAGAGAATATCCTGAGGACGCAGTTCATACCCTTCAAGCTGAGTTAATGCGCGATAGACCGCATTTTTTAGCTGACGAATATTGCCCGGCCAGCCGTAACGCGTCAGCACGGTACCCAGGTCGGCAGAGAGCTTCGGACGCGGCACGCCCTGCTCGTCGGCAAAACGGGCGACGAACAGTTCCGTCAACGGCATGATGTCCTGCGGGCAATCGCGCAGCGGCGGAATATTGAGCGTCAGAACGTTGAGACGATAGTAGAGATCTTCGCGGAATACTCCTTTCTGCACCAGCTCCACCAGGTTTTTCTGGGTGGCGCAGATGACGCGTACATCCACGTGCACTTCATGATCTTCCCCCACGCGGCGGAACGTACCGTCATTGAGAAAACGCAGCAGTTTCGCCTGCATGCGTGGCGACATTTCACCAATCTCGTCCAGCAACACCGAGCCGCCATTCGCCTGTTCAAAGAAGCCTTTTTTGCCTTCCGGCGCATGCCCGAACAGTTCACTTTCCACCGCATCTTCAGGAATAGACGCGCAGTTCAGCGCCAGATACGGTTTTGCCGCACGCGGGCTGGCCATATGCACAGCATGCGCCAGCAGATCTTTCCCCGTACCGGTATCCCCGGTAATCAGCAGCGGTGCCGTAAGATTTGCCAGCTTGCGCGCCTGGTCGAGCACGTGACGCATCTTCGGGCTCACCGCAATAATCTGGCTAAATGCGCCGACGTCCTGGCTGGAAAGGTTCTGTAACTGGCGTCCCATGCGCACCGTGGAGCGCAGCATGATTACCGCGCCGGTGAGCACCCGCGCGGCATTTTCCCCTTTCAGGTAGACCGGAGTGATCTCCATCAGGAAATTCTGTCCATTGATGACGACGTGCTCGCTATGGGTATTTTGCGGGTTGCTGTCCAGCCAGCGCTGGAAATTAAAACCTGGGATCAATTGCGTGGCGTGATGACCGATAAGCTTTTCCTGAGTCTGCGCAAACAGCTGGCAACTGGCCTGGTTAACGCGCTCGACTTTGTTTTTCAGATCGAGAGAGAGAAACGGCTCCGGCATTGCTTCCAGCAGTGCGCTCAGCGCAAGGTGTTCCCGCTCGGATGGCATCCAAGGGATGGTGCGTACATCCGTAACGCCAGCGATACGGCGGATTTCGGCCATCAGGCTACTGAAGGTATTAAATTCAATTTCGGCAAAATTGAGGTAAATTCGCCCGACAGGGTCGATCTCTATGCCACGTAAATCAATGCTACGTAAAACAAGAAGATCGAGTAACTCGCGGGTCAGACCGAGACGGTCCTCACAAAAGACTTCCAGACGCATGGGAAATTCACCGTTTAAGCCAATAACAGTAAAATGATATGTCAGATCACGGTATTCGGGAAGGTGGCTGTCAACAAATATTGACAGCCCGCACGATTAGTAAACGAAACCTCACTGAGCAGGTTTTTTATTGAGCGTCTCTTTAAGCTGACCAATCAATTCGCGACGGAAATCCCCCAGCCGCGGCTTATCGCCATCGATCCAGGGGAGTGGACGACAAACCTCCATCGCTTTGATTCCTAAGCGTGCCGTCAGCAGACCGGCACCAATCCCCTGCGCCGCCCGGGCAGAGAGACGCGCCGCAAGATCCTGCGACATCCAGTCCATCCCGACCTCCCGCACCAGTTCGCTTGCCCCGGCGAAGGCGATATTCAGCAACACCAGTTTGAACAGGCGCAGTCGGCTGTAATAGCCAAGCTCAATGCCATACAGTCTGGCGATGCGGTTGATCAGGCGCAGGTTGCGCCAGGCGATAAAGGCCATGTCCACCATCGCCAGCGGACTGACGGCAATCATCAGGGTGGATTCCGCCGCCGAGCGGCTGATCTCACGACGAGCCTGCGCATCCAGTACCGGCTGAACAATGTGCGCATAGAGCGTGACCACTTCCTGGTCATTCTGGGTTTCGTGGATCGCCGCATACCAGCGCTGAAGCGCCGGGTGAGAGTGATCTATCCCGGCCTGAGCCGCAAGCTTTTCACAAAAAGCACGCCCTTTTCCGGTGCCGTGGCTGTGCAGCAGATCCCGCGCTTCATCGCGTTCGTGCGCACGCTGACGCAGACGCCAGAGGCGACGCCACTCGGTCACGACCGAGCCGACGCCCGCACCAACGATCAACGCCCCGGCGGCGCATCCCCCTAGCGCTACCCAGTCCTGGGCTTGCCAGGCATTGACGCCCCACTGCACGCCTTGACCAATTATGCTCACACCAAAAAGGGCTAACCCGGCGGTCACCATCTTACGCCACAGGCTGCGTTTCGGGCGCAGTGCCGCATCAACAACCGCTTCCGCCTGCCCCTCTTCAACCATCGGTTCGTCTGCCAGCACGGGAGCAAAGTTGTCGGCCTGCGGCCCGCTGAAGGTTTGCGCCGTTTTAAACGCCTCATGCGGGGACTGCTCAAGCTGGCCGGTAAAATCAATGCGTGGTTTTAACGGTTCCGTCATCGCAATTTATCTCCAATTAAAAACTCCAGCGCGGCATCCAGACGGATATGCGGCAATGGCTGGTCAACGTTCATACTCTGCGGACGGAAGGCTTCGAACTGAAAACCCTGGCTTTGCCAGAAAGCCTGGCCCGGCAGACGCGCCGGAACTTCCCCCGGATAGACCGTGAGCGGCTCACCGTCGCTGAGTCGGTTGCCCCGCAGGGCCGGAATTTTCTCGCCATTCACGTCAATCAACCCACTCTGCGTAGCCTGTACGGACGCCAGACCCAGACAATCCATACTAATCCCTTCGAACGCCGCGTTCTGCCAGGCATCCTGCACCAGCTGTTGCAGCAGGGATACCATGTTGGCGTGCTGATCGACCGTCACATGATCAGCTTTTGTGGCGGCAAACAGCAGCTTGTCGATGACCGGCGAGAATAAACGGCGAAACAGCGTACGCTGGCCATAATGAAAACTTTGCATCAGCTGCGTCAGCGCCAGCCGCATATCATTGAACGCCTGCGGCCCGCTGTTGAGGGGTTGCAGGCAGTCCACCAGCACGATCTGGCGGTCAAAGCGTAAAAAATGATTTTTATAAAAACCCTTAACCACCTTCTCACAGTAATAATTGTATCGCTCGCGGAGCATACCGGCGTTGGTGGTCTTGTCTGCCTGTGCCAGCTTCGATTCGCCGATGCGGTCAACGTCCGGCCACGGGAAAAACTGTAGCGCGGGAGCACCGGCTAGATCTCCCGGCAGAACAAAACGGCCAGGCTGAATAAAATGCAGCCCTTCCTGCTTGCACTGATGCAGGTAATCCGTCCAGGCCTGGGCTATGACAGCCAGACGGTTTTCATCCGCCGGTGCCAGCGGATCCAGCCCTTCGCAAAGCTGGCGCCATTTGGTCGACCACTCTGCCCGCTGCCCCTGCAACAGACCGGTCATCTGCCGGGACCAGCTCAGGTAATCCTGCGCCAGCATCGGTAAATCGAGCAGCCATTCTCCCGGATAATCCACAATTTCGAGATACAGCGTGGACGTTTCTTTAAAGTGACGCATCAGGGATTCATTCGAGCGAAAACGAAGCGCAAGGCGAATTTCGCTCACGCCACGCGTCGGGGTGGGCCAGGCGGGAGGCTCCCCGTATAACTGTGCCAGACCTTCATCATAGGTGAAACGGGGGATGCCAAAATCACGTTGCGGTACGCGTTTTACGCCTAACAATCGCTCCTCGCGCACCGCGCTAAGCAGTGGCAGGCGCGCCCCAGCATGCAGGTTCAACAGCTGATTGACCATCGCCGTAATGAATGCCGTCTTACCGCTGCGGCTCAGCCCGGTAACGGCAAGACGCAGATGGCGATCAACGCCACGGTTCACCAGAGAATTGAATTCGTTTTTAAGTCGCTTCATCGCCGTCCTTCATTGTCTGGAACCCTGAACAAAGTCACTTCAGAATACAGTAAATTGGGGCAGATCGTTGATTATCAATTCTTAATTATTGCTATTGCCGTTTTCTCTCCAGTAAGATGGACGCAATTGCTGTCCGTCTGGAGTGAGTAAGGTGTATGTCACCCACCATCTATGATATTGCCCGCGTTGCTGGCGTTTCGAAATCAACCGTGTCACGCGTTCTGAATAAACAAACGAATATTTCTCCTGAAGCGCGTGAAAAGGTGTTGAAGGCGATAGATGAGTTAAATTACCAACCTAATAAACTTGCCCGCGCACTCACCTCTTCTGGCTTCGACGCCATTATGGTTATTTCGACCCGCTCAACCAAGACCACTGCAGGAAATCCCTTTTTCTCAGATGTACTGCATGCCATAACGGCAAAAGCAGAAGAAGAAGGTTTTGATGTTATTTTACAAACGTCCAAAAGCAGTGAAGATGATCTGCAAAAATGCGTGGGTAAAATAAAGCAGAAGATGATCAAAGGCATCATCATGCTAAGCTCGCCGGCGAACGAGTCGTTTTTCTCGACGCTGGATGAATACGGTGTGCCCGTGGTCGTCATTGGTAAAGTGGAAGGAAATTACCAGAATATCTATTCTGTCGACACGGATAATTTCCGCGACAGCGCCATATTAACAGACTCGTTTATCACGCATGGCCGCACCAAAATTGCCTGCCTGCATGCCCCGCTCGATTATCACGTCTCTATCGATCGCCTGGCGGGTTATAAATTCAGCCTTGAGAAACACGGCATCGAAATTAACCCGACCTGGGTTATCGATGGCGGCTATACCCATGAAAGCGCGCTTCAGGCGGCCTGCCAGCTACTCTCCTCAGACAACCCGCCCGATGCGGTTTTTGCGACTGACAGCATGAAATTGCTGAGTCTTTATCGTGCCGCGGATGCGCTAAATCTGGCGATCCCGGAACAGGTCGCAATGGCAGGATACAGCGACCCGATGCTATCTCTCATTTTAACCCCTGCACCAGGCGGCTTTGATATCCCCACGAAAAAGCTGGGCGAAGAGAGCTGCGATTTGTTGTTCAGGTGCATTGCGGATAAACCTGCGCCGCATAAGGTATTGGTTGAAACACATTTTTCAGATGCAGCTTCGTTACGCTAAAAACCAGGGGCAAACGCCCCTGGTATAACGTCATCAGAACGCGTAATTGACGCCGACACCCGCATAGTGGAAGCGGTCGCTCTCGCCTTCGTCATGATTTTCCCATTCGTAAGCATACTCGAGCGTCATGGAAAGGCCATTCGCAAAGTCATAAGCATAGAGCAGACCCAGTCGATTGAAGTCATGCCCTTCACGAGTTGGATCGTCCTGCCAGTCCCAGTTTGACCAGCGATCGAGCCCCAGACGGGTGTAAGGTGTAAGCGTTGTCTGGCCTAATGAAACAGGCAGGTAGGCACGAATCTCCTGGGTGGAGAATTCACCGTTATTACGTGAACTGTCCATATTGAAGCCACGCTCTAAATAGTAGTTAACTTTTGCAGAGACGGTTTCGTTTATTGTCCAGGTAAATCCGGTTTCCGTTTCGACGCGGCTGTCAGAATAACCGGTTTTTCCCAGGTCATTCGCAAACTGGTACATGGCAAACCAACCGCCAAAACGCCAGTCATCTGTTAATTTCACATCCCAGTCAGGCTGAATTTTATAGCGCTGCATATTAGCACTACCGTCTTTCGCACCGTGCTCATCTTTAAAATGATATCCATAATTACGGAAACCGCCCGTAAGACCCAGCGTAAAATCCTCTGTGCCAATGAAGCGATACCGTAATTCAAATTCAGGACGATCGAAATAGGTGCCGCGCGTCATGCTGCTGTAATCAACCGGGCCTTCCTGATACATCGCCAGTGAAATTGTCCACGCATCATACGTGGCGTTAAACCACACGGAAGGTTCATATAATCCATCTTTATCGTCGCCCTGACCTTCGACGTTTTCAATTTCATACATGGCACCAATATTAAATTCCCACTGTTTGGTTGACTCTGTTGCTTGCGCGCAGCTTACCCCTGCGCACAGAACGAGCGCAGCACTTCTTAGTAGAGTACTCATTAAAATATTCCTTTATAATTAACATACAAAAAAACCGGAAACTTTCATTTCCGGCGAATACCTTTCTTATCTAATAGCTGCTTCAGTATCAGCATCGAAGAAATGGCACTTACTCATATCGAACTGGATGCCGATATTATCTCCTGCAACGTAATCATCCGCCGCTCCCGCACGGACAACCAGTTCATGCCCGCCCACGTTGGCATACAGCATAAATTCTGCCCCAGTCAGCTCAGCGACGCTGATCTTCGCCGCGATGTTTTCACCGCTGCGCTGTAGCGTGAGAATGTCTTCCGGACGGATCCCAAAGACGACCGCTTTGCGCTGGTAACCTTGCGCATTCAGTACGGCCAGCTTCTCCTCCGGGATCTCCAGACGCAGCGTTTCCGTCACGAAGTATCGGTCGTCGATCGCGCCACGAATGAAGTTCATCGCAGGTGAACCAATAAAGCCTGCAACGAACATATTCGCCGGCTCGTTGTAAACCTGCTTCGGCGCGCCCACCTGCTGAATGATGCCGTCTTTTAAAATCACAATACGGGTCGCCATCGTCATGGCTTCCGTCTGATCGTGCGTCACGTAAATCATGGTGGTGTTGAGCTTCTGGTGCAGCTTGCTGATTTCAGCGCGCATCTGTACACGAAGCTTGGCATCGAGGTTTGACAGCGGTTCATCCATCAGGAAGACCCCTGCTTCACGCACTATCGCCCTGCCTAACGCCACGCGCTGACGCTGACCACCTGACAATGCGCCAGGTTTACGCTGGAGATAGTCGCGTAAACCCAGGATCTGGGCCGCCCAGCTAACACGTTCTTCGATGATGGAAGGTGCTATTTTTTGCATCTTCAGACCAAACGCCATGTTGTCGTAGACCGTCATATGCGGATAGAGCGCATAGTTCTGGAAGACCATTGCGATATCACGGGACTTGGCGGGAACATCATTCATGCAAACCCCGTCAATAATCAGTTCACCTGCGCTGATCTCCTCAAGGCCGGCGATCATTCGCAACGTCGTGGATTTCCCACAGCCCGATGGACCGACGAAGACGATAAATTCTTTATCTTCAATCTCGAGATTGAAATCCTTAACCACGTGGACCTGGTTATCATAGATTTTCTGAATGTGTTTCAGAGACAGTTGAGCCATTATTAATTCCTTATCAATACGCCCGGGATGCCCAGAACGCCGTCAGGCGTTCCCAGGTCAGTTCCTGCGTTGAATGAAGTTGTAATCCCGCATGGTTCAGGCCAGGCCCAATCCCGACCGACAGCATTCCTGCGGCGTTGATCGCATCTACCCCTGCGGCGGCATCTTCGATACCAATGGCCTCTTCAGGACGCACGTTCAGTCCTTTACAGGCTGCAAGGAAGATCTCCGGGTCCGGCTTTGAGCGGCAAATGCGCGAAGCATCGGCGCAAAAATCGAAAGCCTGATGAATGCCCAACGCGTGCAAAATCCCAGGGGCATTAAGCGATACGGATGCCAGCCCAATTTTGACCTTCGCGGCGCGAATATCCGCCAGCACGTCGCGAATACCCGGGAGCAGCGAATCCTGCGTCAGTGATGCCAGCGACTGGACGTAAAGCGCGTTTTTTTTCGTTGCCAGCGCCAGGCGCTGCTCGTCACTAAACATCCCCTCTTTCCCGCCATGTTTCAGAATGCGCTGGAGGGAGTCCATACGGCTTATTCCCTTCAGCTGTTCGTTAAATACTTCATCGAAGGTAATACCAATCTCCTCCGCCACGGCGCGCCAGGCCAGAAAGTGAAGATGCGCGGTATCGGTGATCACCCCGTCCAGATCGAATACAACAGCGTTAAGCGTCATGGCGCCCCTCCGTGGTAGCGGTCCCATTAACAGGTGCAAGAAAGTCCTTATGCGCGCAGACTTTTCGCCCTGATACGTGCAGCGTTTTACCCCACAGCGTCAACGTGACAGGTGCGGTAGTCTCAATGGTTAACTGGTCATTTTCACAGGTAATGTGCATTGTTGCGTCCCGCCACCGCAGCGGGAAGGCGAGTTTCTGCCAGTGAACAGGCAGTTTCGGTGCAAGATGCAGCTCCCCTTCGCTAATGTGCAGGCCAGCAAACCCCTGAATAGTGCCCAACCAGATCGCACCGGTGGCGGCGGCATGAATACCGTCATCACTGCTGTGTGGGTCGTCCCCCAGGTCGATGGCGATACCGTCACGCCAGAAGGCATACGCCCCCTCGGTGTCACCGCAGCGTGCGAGCACAATGCCGTGAATGGCTTTACTCAGGGATGAATCATGAATCGTGCGTGGCTCGTAGAACGCCAAATTGGCGGCACATTGCTGCGGCGTAAACCGTTCCGGCAGCAGGTAGTTAAGCATCACCACATCGGCCTGCTTCAGGATCTGCATCTCGTTCACTTCCGCGCGAGAGTAATCAAGCAGAATGGTTTGCTTACCCGCTTTGGCTTTATAGCGGCTCAGATCGATGGCAGGTTTTGCCATGAAGGTATCATCCTGCGGGATCACACCGTCTGCGTCGGCCTCTGGCAGCCACAGGCGCGCCAGGAACTTCCCGGCATTCTCCGTAAAACGCGCATCTTCACGGCCAAACATCGCCATAAACTGACGCGCGCAGGCAACGTTGTGCCAGGCCAGATAGTTGGTGTAGGCGTTGTTGTTGACATGCTCGGTGTATTCATCCGGTCCGATCACGTCATGGATCTCAAGACGACCATTGATTTCCGTCGCGCGTCCCATCCAGAACGAAGCGGTTTCCATCAGTAGCGTCAGCCCCTCATTCCGCATAAAGGCATCGTCGTGTGTTGCCTGCCAGTAAGCGACCACGGCCCAGGCGATATCAGCCACGATGTGATGTTCAGCGAGTGCGGAAGCCACCTTCTGGCGAACCCCGGTGCGGATGTTGATTGCCGCGAATTCTGGCGTCTCTTCCTGTCCGCTGGCCGCACTTTCCCACGGGAACAATGCACCCGGCCAACCGTTACGGCGCGCTTTTTCCCGTGCGCCTGCCAGATTAAGCCAACGATAGCGTAGCAGGCTGCGGGCAATCTGCGGGCGGGTAAACAGATGGAACGGCAGCAGGAAAATTTCGGTATCCCAGAAGACGTGCCCCTTGTACCCCTCACCCGTCAGCCCTTTCGCCGCAATACTGCTTCGCTCATCATGAGCAGGCGTCATTGTCGTCAGATGCCAGACGGCGTAATCCAGCGCCAGCTGATCCTGTTGCTCTGTGGAAGTCACTTCCACACGTGCGTCGCGCCAGACATCTTTCCAGGCATACGCTGAGCTTTCAACCAACGCCTCATAACCTCTTGCCGCACAGACTTTAAGATCGGCCAGCGCGTTGCGCGCGAATGACTCCTGCGACAGCGCTTTCTCGCTACGATGAGCCACCCAGACGATCTTCTCAAGCGTGACAGTGTCACCTCGAGCAATCGTCAGCGAATGATGCACGCTGAGACGGCGGTTTTTGGCGGTGAAACAGCTGTCGCTTTTCGTCGAGAGCTGGCAATACGCCGAAACCACAACCTCAGATGCACGGTCCTGCGTTTCATACACGCCCTGCATGTAGTGCTGGTCAAAGATCCTGACCGAGATTTCATCCAGATGCTGTCTGCCGCTGTTCGTTTGTGTCGCATCTATGCCGGTTTTCAGCACGGCCTGAGCGTCGCCATCAAGCGGTGTGATCGAGAACTGCATTGCCACTAAGGGCAACTGGTCCAGCGAAACAAAACGACGGCTCTCCAGCCGATAACGTTTCCCGTCGGGTGCACGCCAGACAACGTTGCGATGCAGTTCGCCGTTAGCAAAGGCCAGCTCGCGCTGCCATTCAAGAATTTCGCCTGACAGGAGCGTGAAATTGGCGCCATCAAGCTCAACATCAATACCGGTGATATCCGGCAGATTGACCAGCTCAGTAGTCTCGTTGCGACCCGCGCAATGATAAAGCCCCGCGAGATACATGCCTCTGGTCTGCTGGGTGTAATCTTCTTCATGCGTAGCGCGAATGCCCATGTATCCATTCCCGCATGTCATGACAGAGGCATATTTGTTCAGGCTGTGAGGACAAAAGCCCGGATCGTTTAATACAGACACGTTCAGCATAATGTCACGCTTTCCCCTGTTTCTGCTGATTCATAAAGCGCGGCAACAAGCTGTTGTATAACCAGACCCTGTTCTGCGTCAGCGATCATAACGTTCTCTCCCAGCACATGACGCACGAAGGCATCCATACTGCGCAGATGGCGCTGATCGTCCGCCTCTTCACGATGGAAAAGGGTTTCTAAAACACCGGCTTCGTCGTTATAGATATGCGCCGGGAACAGCGTTGCGCCTGCCTTTTCACCGCAGAAAGAGACGTTCATGATGGACTGCTCGCGGATGTTAAGCGCAAAGGAGGTGTCCAGACGCAGAACGCCGCCGTTGCAGAATTCAATCGTGCCAAACAGGGCATCTTCCACGGTAAACTGCGTAGGATCCCATTCGCCAAACTGACCGTTGTGTTTCCGGTTCCCCAGTCTCTGGAAGCTGTGCGCGGTTACCCGCTTCACAGCCGGGAAGCCCAACACGTACATCGCAGCATCCAGCATATGAATGCCGATATCGATAAGCGGCCCGCCACCCTGGAGCGATTTATTGGTGAAAACGCCCCACCCCGGCACACCGCAGCGACGCAGCGCCTGCGCGGAAGTGAAGTAAATTTCACCGAGTGTGCCGTTCATTACCGCATCGCGCAGGAGCTGGGTGTCCAGGGCAAAGCGATGATGAAAATCATACGCAAGGACTTTTCCTGCCTTGCGCGCCGCGATGCGCATCTGGTCGGCCTGTTCCGGCGTCATTGCCGGCGGCTTTTCACACATCACATGGCAACCCGCTTCGAGAGCCGCCATCACATGTTCAAAATGGAACCGGTTAGGCGAACAGACGCTCACCACATCCGGTTTTACTTTCTGCAACATCTCGTGAGCGTCCTGCCATGCCGTTGGAATGGCATAACGTTCCGCGAACGCCTGTGCCTGCTCAAGGCGGCTGTCCATGACAGCCACCATTTGAACATCACTGCGCGTGGCGTAATACGAGGCATGCACTTTGTCTGCAACCTGCCCGGCGCCAATGATGGCGACGCGCAGAGGCAAAGGTGTAGAAGCACTCATCACGCTCGTCATCCTTAGCATTCACGCAGGTAATTGAGTGAGTCCTGATAGGCTTGAGCCGGATCGTCGGCACGAACCCGGCACTCGTACACCACATAACCCTGATAGTTATCAGCACGCAGCTGACCGAACAGGCTTGCGAAATCAAGGCTGCCGCTGCCCGGCTGATAGCGGTGGTTATCAGCAATATGCACATGACCCAGCAGATCGCGGTTGTGATGCAACGCTTCCGTCAGTGAGTCTTCTTCAATGTTCATGTGGTAGAAATCACCGATGATCTGCACGTGCTTCAGGCCGTTCTCTTCGATGTAACGACGCGCGTCGGCCAGGGTGTTGATCATATGATCCTGATAGCGGTTCAGCGGCTCCAGGTAGACGGTAGTACCGGTGCGCGCTGCTACCTCATCCAGCCAGCGCAGGGAAGCGCTGACCGCTTTGCGATCGCCGTCCAGGCTACGTGGCGAAGTCATTGGCGGCAGACGGAAGGTAAACATCCCCCAGGCAGCTGGGACGATAATCCCTTTGCCGCCCACTTCTGCCAGCGCTTCCAGAATGCGTTCAATCTGCTGGAGACCGTTCAGGCGGCGTTCTTCGATGAAATCCCCGATCCAGCCATCGTATCCGCCACACGCCGTCGTAACCGGCAGACCGGTGGCTTTGATAGCGGCTTTCACTTCGTCGAGATGTTCAACCAGCAGCCGGCCATCTATTTCGTAGCCATCAAATCCCATCGCTTTGATGTATTTGAATTTTTCCATGATAGTGGTCGGGAAAAAGGCCTGGTTTTGTGTTGCGATTTTCATGATTTGCTGTCCTTAGCTTAAAAAGTAACGCCCATTTTGATACTGAGTTCCGGGTGCTGATCGACATACTTCATGTAGCTTTCCGGGCTGGTGGTGAAGGTGACGACCGGGTCGATCAGATCTTCACAATTGAGATAACCGTTCATCAGCAATTCCCAGCAGGTCTCTTCAATACGCTTGCGACTCCAGCGTGGATAATCCGGGTTGGGTTCACTGCATGCGCGGGAGAAGACAATCTTCGCGTTGTTGAAGTGTGCTTCGCGGCCCAGGTTGAAGCCTGCCGCAAAAGGTTTGGCGAAAGCCACGTAAGAGATCGTGCCGCCGTAGGCAAGTCCGCGCAGCGCAGATTGCAGCGCATCTGCAAAGCCGCTGGTTTCGATGATCACATCCGCGCCCTGCTTGCCGGTCAGTTTCTTAATTTCAAGACCGACATCGGTACCGATTGGGTTCAGGCAGTGGTCTGCACCGTGACGGCGGGCGATCTCACAGCGATGTTCAATAGGATCGACACCAATAACCACTGACGCGCCAGCTTTTTTCGCCAGCTGAATCGCAATCTGGCCAATAGCGCCCAGCCCGACAACTACAACGAAATCCCCTACGCGGACGTTAGCATCACGCACGCCGCTCATGGCGAACTGAGCCGGATCGTAACAAACAGCGTTTTTCCAGGATGCGCCCTGCGGCATTTTGCGCAGCTTATAGTTGTTCACCGCGTTGACGATGACCGTTTCCTGCAATGGGCCGTAGCAGCAAACGCTGTCGCCGATCTGGTATTCCGTTACGTCCGCACCACATTCGATGATGTCGCCGACGATCATGTTTCCCAGCTGGAATTTACCAAATTCGATGCCGCGTGCTGCCCCCTCTTCACGTGGGGTAAACATCTGCCACTCGGCGTTAAACTCTTCATCAATGAACGGGCTTGCCGCGCGGAAATCCACAACTTCGGTGCCGTGTTTCGGGGCGCCATAACGGGCACGAATCTTCACTTCATGTGCTGCAACAGGACGATCTTCGTATTCCACCAGCGCCGCTACACGAGGCGCTGTCGCAACTAATTTTTTCATGACTCACTCCTTGTTAAAATCGGCCGCCTCAGCCCTTTACGCCGCCGGCGGTCAAACCACTTTTAATAAAACGTTCAGACAGGGCATACATAATGACAACGGGCAGTGCCGTCACCAGCGATGCCGCCATCATGCGACCCCAGATGTAATCTGGCGTACTGAAGAGCGTGTTCAGCCCCACCGGCAACGTGAAGTTGCTGGCGCTGGACAGGAAAATGGAGGCGAACAGGTAGTCATTCCACGCCACCATGAAGCAGTAAACGAAGACTGACACCAGACCCGAGATCGCCAGCGGCACGGTGATGCGGAAGATGATTTGCAGGCGGTTCAGGCCGTCCATCATCGCGGCTTCTTCTATCTCATCCGGGATAGTGTCGAAATAGCTGCGCAGCATAAAGACCGCAGTCGGCAACGTCTGCGTCACCATGGTGATGATCAGCGCCAGTTCGGTGTCATAAATGCCGAGCGCGGTGATGATTTTGAACAGCGGCACTACCAGCAGGATCCCGGAGAACATATAGACGGTGTAGAAGCTCGCATTGATCGTCGTGCGCCCTTTAAAGCGCAGTTTGGATAACGCATAAGCGCCCAGCGTACCGAGAAACACCGCAATGACCGAGGAGGTCAGCGACACCACCATGCTGTTACGGAAATAATCCACAAACGGGAAAATCAGCGGGTTAAAGATGTCGATGTAGTGCTGTAACGTCCACTCCTGCGGCAGGATAGTCGGGTGCAGTGAGATCGCCTCTTTCGCGCTTTTGAACGATGTCATCAGCATCACAAAAAACGGAAACAGCGTGATAATCAGGAATACCGCCAGTCCCAGATAAAAACCGATACGGCCCAGAACGCGTTTATTTGTTGCCATTGAGGTTTACCCTTTTTCTGGTCAGCAGAATGACAGCGAAGATGATCACAAACAGCACAACGGAAATGGCGGCTGCTTTACCCAGGTCATTGAACGCAAAGGCGGTTTTGTAGAGATATACGCCCAGAATGTCGACCTTGGTGGTGAGCAGATAAACATCCGCAAACATGTAGAACATCCAGATGGTGCGCAGCGTGACCACCGTGGCCAGCACCGGCATGATGGCGGGCAACGTCACGATACGAAAACGCTGCCAGGCATTCGCCCCGTCCATCTCTGCCGCTTCGTACAAGGATTTATCAATGGTCTGTAGAATCGCGAGGAACGAGATAAAGGCATACGGGAAGTAACGCCAGATGGCGAACAGCACGACCAGGACAAAACTGCTGCCAGGGTTATCGAACCACAGCGGCGCCTGATCGTAGAGATGCAGCAGATCAACGCCAAGATAGTTCACAATTCCGTAGCCGTTGTTGAACATGTATTTCCAGGCAAATACCAGTGAAATAGACGGCGTCACATAGGACAGTATCACCAGTGAACGTGCCGTTTTCCGCATGCGGAATTCACGGTTAAAGAAGATCGCTACGGCCAGCCCCAGTCCGGTGCTGCCGATCACCACCAGCGCCGTATACCAGAACGTCATCCACAGGGAGTGCCAGAACGCAGCATCGCCCAGGATGCGAATGTAGTTATCCAGACCGACGAACACCGCATCAATACGCGGATTCAGCGGTAAACGTAAAAAACTGATTTCAATGTTAGAAATCATTGGCCAGGCCACCAGGCCCCCCAGCAAAATCAGGCTGGGGGCCAACAGCAGCATGGCGAAAGGCATATCTGAACGACCAGAAAACAACGTCTTCATAATTCCCTTCGCAAAGCGCTCCTATCGTTGTGATATCAGGTCAGTCAGTTTCTTCTGGCTGTTGCTTAACGTCGCACTGAGATCTTTTTGTCCCACCGTCACGTTATGCACCATGGAACTGATAATGCCGGACCCGGTAACATCTCCCATGCGGGTAAAGTTCTTGTCGCCCACGGCACCAAACACCTGGACGTTCCGGAACTGCGCAATCAGCTCGTAAGGCAGTTGACCAAAGGCCTTGATAACGTCGTTGTTTTTCCAGGAATCTGTGCCCACCACGAGTTTATTGACCGGTAGCGCGGCGCCCGGAGACATCATGACCCAATCAGAGGCGTTCTGAGCCTGCTCCATCCAGGTGACAAATTGCTCGGCGGCCTGCGTTTCCTCTTCGGTCTGGCCGGTAGTGATCGTCAAAGAAGTGATCATGCCGTACACGGCTGATGATTTTTCCGTCGGGACAACGAACCCCAGGTTGGCCGGATTGCCATCTTTGAAGACCGCGGGCAGGATATAGGTAGAGTAAACGGCCATAGGCGCAGAACCGTTCATGAAGGCGTCTTTGATCTCCATGACATCATTCGAGCCCGGCATGGTGTTCGCGGCCAGTGCCCTATAAAACTCCAGCGCTTTCGACATCTCAGGGGTATCGATTTTCACGCTGCCGTTTGCATCAAAGACGTTGGCCCCTCCTGACAAAGCAAATTGCGAGAAAGCCTGCTCCGTCATGACGCTTTCTGCGGTTGGAAGCGCGATACCGTAATGTTTTTTAGCCGGATCGTTGAGCGCCTGACTGGCTTTCAGCAGTTGCTCCCAGTTGTGCGGCTCTTCAATACCCGCTGCCGCGAGCGCATCTTTGTGATACCAGACGCCGGACAGCCAGGCGCTAACCGGCACCCCCGTCCATGCGTTGCCATCTTCCGTGCGAACCACGCGTAAAATGCCGTCGTAAAATGTCTCCTCGCCCACCGCCTTGACGGCGCGGCCGATGGCGTCACGATCCAGCAACTGCTCTTTATCCATGACTTTGGCGTAGTCATGACTGATCTCTATCACCTCCGGTAGCGCACCGGTACGGGCCAGAGTAATAACCTTGGTGTTATAGGCATCTTCCTCAACGGGTACCTGTTTCACCGTTATAGTCGGGTTCTCTTGTTCGAATTTTTCAATCAATTTCGTGATAACGGCCTGACGCTCCTGTTCTACCGACGAGTGCATAAACTCAATGGTGACCTGAGATGCTTTATCGTCCTTACAGCCTGATAACAGGGCGCACGAAACCAGTGCTGATAACAGCACAATTTTTGGCATTTTTATTTTAGGGTCCTTTTTAGTTTTCTTTAATCCACATTACCTGCCATGGATTGAGGATCAGCTCCGTACCGCTAATATCCTGTCCTGATAATAACTCCTTACCAGAAAGCGTTTGTTCATAAACGGTCTGCATTTTATTGCTAAAATTAAATAATGCTGTAATTCGCTCGCCATTTTCAGCAACACGAATAATTTTAAGAATTTGTTTACCCACTGCGTCGAAAGCAGCCTGACTATCCGGATGGAACGCCCTCTCACCGCGACGAATAGCGATAAACTCACTCAAACGAGAATAAATTTGATAACGAATACTCTTCTTATTATTCAGTTCGCTATCAAGCTGCCCCGCCGTGTATTTTTTCCGGTTAATCGCGCGGTTATATCCGAGGCGTTCGACGCCTTCATAATCGTTCCGCGAACCAAGAATGCTCTGAATATAAACAGCCGGGACGCCTGGGAAACTTAACAACACAGCATGCGCGAGGAGGAACCGTGCAATACGTTCCTCATCTGAACTGTCTTGTAAACTTAACGCATCAAGATAGGTGACATTAATTTCATAAGGGCTTCGCGTTCCGTCAGGATTATTTTTCCAGTTGACCAGCGCGCCTTCCTGCTGAAGATTTTCGACCAACGAGAGGATCTCTGATTCCGGAAGAATACCGCGCAGCGGATTCAAACCGATACCATCATGCGAGGCCAGGAAATTAAACCATGTAGTGTGTGAAGAAGGCAGTGCCAGCGACCCCGCCCATTGGCAAAGTGCTTTCACATCCTGACGATGAACGGCATGCAGCACCAGCGGAGGTAAGGAAAACTGATAGACCATCTGGGCTTCGTTTTCACCATCACCGAAGTAAGAGATGTTGTCTTTGTGCGGAACATTTGTCTCAGTAATGATCACCGTTCCAGGTGCCACGGCGTCCGTAATGGCGCGGAACAGCTGAATAAGGCAATGGGTTTGTTCCAGATGGATGCAGGTTGTTCCCGGGATTTTCCACATAAACCCGACCGCATCCAGACGGATATAACGCGCCCCTTCCATGAGGTAATGGAGCAGAACGTCAACCATTGCAATCAGCACCTGCGGCGAGGCGAAATTGAGATCGATCTGGTCATCGCTGAATGTAGTCCATAAATGACGAACGCTGCCATCATTAAGCGTAAACGGCGTCAACAGCGGTAGAGCGCGTGGGCGCGTCACCGCGGATAAATCGGTTTCCGGGTCGACAGAAATAAAGAAATCTTCATAACCAGGCTTCTGCGCAAGATAATTCGCAAACCATTCGCTTTTCGCTGACATATGATTGCAAACGAAATCAAACATTAAGCTGGCTGACTGTTTTAATTCCGCGACATCGCGCCAGTTTCCCGTTTCAGGTGCAACGGTATGATAATCAATAACGGAAAAACCATCATCTGATGACCAAGGATAGAAAGGTAAAAGATGGACATGAGAAAAAGTACGAGAAAGCCACTCATTATAGAACCGGGTAAATACCGGCAATGCTTTCTCCCCTTTCGCGGAGATCTGATCGGCATAGGTAATCAGAACAACATCTTTTTCATCCCAGCCTGACTTACGCTTCTCCGTAATATTAACCGCCGCCTGTTGAAGCTTAGTTAATAACACGTCAAGGTGTGCATCTGAAAATGATTCACCGTAAATATGATTGATAAGGTATTTAATTTTTGCGTTCACATTATTTTCCATGGTAGCGGTCCCACGGAGTGGCAATCTACTCCCATGAAAAATATCTGTCAACGGACCTGGGGGCTGAAAAAGGCATTCTCAAAGCAGCGCAACGCAGTAATGTGAGCTGCCGCAAAGAAAGAGAAAAAGCAGAGGGGGAATTCATGCCCTCTCTCAGCGCGAGAAAGGGCTTATATGAGCGGGATTAGCGTGAAAAGTAGCGACGTGAAACGCGTTTTGCCAGTTTTTGTAACAGCGGCTCCAGGGCGACCGCCAGCAACATTCTGACCGGCTTACGGGCAACAGACTTGATCGCCCAGCCCGCCACACCAGCCGGACCATAACGTAACGCCGTCATCAGAACCAGTTTACCTGCGATTTTCAGGCCGGGTTTTACCTTCTGACCGGCCTGTTGCCAGTTTTGTTTCATGTAAGTTCTCTCTTAAAGCTGACGGAAACGACTTCTCAGCGTAAAGGTATCGGAGGTGACATAACGTTCCATCTCGCGCAATCGCTTCTCCCCTGCGCTCAGCTGTTCATCCACCGCGTTAAGAAGATCGCTGCTGGTTGGCGTGTTTTCCGCATCCAGCTCACCTTCCGGCATCGGATCAAGTACAAACGACAGAATGATGTAAGCCACCAGTGTAATAAAGGCCAGGCCAAAGAAAATCGACAATACGGTGACCACACGTACCAGTTTTACCGGGACATCCAGATAGTGTGCCAGCCCGGCGCAAACGCCCCGAACCATGCCCTGCTGCGGGATGCGCCACAGTTTTTTATTCAGATTTAGTCCAGCCATTAACGCTCCCTCCAGTTCGGGTGTTCCGCATCCAGGATGGCTTCCAGCGCCTGAATACGTTCGCGCATTTTGTTTGCCTCAGAAGAGAGCTGCGCCAGCCGCTGTTGCTCGCTTTGCGACAGCTCCCCGCGAGAAGAGCGGTTGCTGTAGTGCAGCCATAACCAGATGGGCAGAACAAACAGCACGAAAATTGTCAGGGGTATTGCCAGAAAAAGCGCGCTCATGTGTACTCCTTGTCTTGCGATGCGGCACGCTCAGGTGCCGCAGGATTTATTATTGGTTGTCTTGCTTCATTTTGGCTTTCAGCGCCGCCAGCTGCTCGCTAATTTCATCATCGGCTTTCAGGTCAGCAAACTGCTGATCCAGGGTTTTCTGCTTACCGATGCTGTGGCTTTCGGCTTCCGCTTCCATGTGGTCGATACGACGTTCGAACGATTCGAAACGCGCCATCGCTTCATCCAGTTTACCGCTGTCCAGCTGGCGACGCACGTCGCGGGACGAACTTGCAGCCTGGTGGCGCAGCGCCAGCGCCTGTTGACGTGCACGGGTTTCGCTGAGTTTGTTTTCAAGCTCACCAATCTCTTTCTTCATACGCGTCAGAGTATCATCCACCAGCGTCACTTCATGTTCCAGCGTGGCAACCATATCGGTCAGCTTCTGCTTCTCAATCAGCGCAGCGCGGGCCAGATCTTCTTTATCTTTGCGCAGCGCCAGTTCAGCTTTTTCCTGCCACTCGTTAAGCTGGGCAGTCGCCTGCTCGATACGACGCGTTAACTGCTTCTTCTCTGCCAGCGCGCGGGCGGAGGTGGAGCGTACTTCAACAAGCGTGTCTTCCATCTCCTGAATCATCAGGCGCACCAGCTTCTGCGGATCTTCTGCTTTCTCCAGCAGCGAGTTGATGTTGGCGTTCACGATGTCGGCAAAACGAGAAAAAATACCCATAATTCAATCCTCATAGTTCTGTTATCGGGCGATGCCCTGCTGAGTAGTTAATACAAATCCCATGCCAACTTTTTATCTTATTGATTTTACTGAGTGTGATTGATATTTATCCATCCAGCGGCTATTCTCACCTGGTGAATATCACTAAGGAGTGGTTAATTTCATCATGGCTGAATATAAAGACAATTTGCTTGGCGAGGCAAACAGCTTCCTGGAAGTGCTTGAGCAGGTATCGCGCCTGGCGCCGCTGAATAAACCGGTGCTCATTATCGGTGAGCGCGGAACGGGTAAAGAACTTATCGCTAACCGTCTGCACTTTCTGTCTGGCCGCTGGGACGGGCCTTTTATTTCGCTTAACTGCGCGGCGCTGAATGAAAATCTGCTCGACACGGAGCTTTTCGGTCATGAAGCCGGCGCGTTTACTGGCGCACAAAAACGGCACCCCGGTCGTTTTGAACGTGCCGACGGCGGAACGCTCTTTCTCGACGAGCTGGCGACCGCGCCAATGCTGGTGCAGGAAAAGCTGCTGCGCGTCATTGAGTATGGCGAACTGGAACGCGTTGGCGGAAGTCAGCCGCTTCAGGTTAACGTTCGCCTGGTGTGCGCCACTAACGCCGATCTGCCCGCGATGGTGGCAGAAGATAAATTCCGCGCCGACCTGCTGGACCGGCTGGCTTTCGATGTCGTCCAGTTGCCGCCGCTGCGTGAGCGGCGCAGCGATATCATGCTGCTGGCCAATCAATTTGCCATTCAGATGTGCCGGGAACTGGGCCTGCCGCTCTTTCCGGGCTTCAGCGAACAGGCCACCGAGACCCTGCTCGGTTACCACTGGCCGGGGAATATCCGTGAACTGAAAAACGTGGTGGAACGGTCTGTTTACCGTCATGGCAGCAGCGAGACCGAACTGGACAACATTATTCTCGATCCGTTTCGGCGCGAGGTTAAACAGCCCCTTGCTCCGGCGGCGCGCCAGCATGATCCGGCGTTGCCGCTCGATTTACGCCAGTTCCAGCATCAGCAGGAGCAGCAACTGCTGGAACGGAGCCTGAAAGAGGCGAAATATAACCAGAAACGGGCAGCTGAACTGCTGGGTCTGACCTACCATCAGTTAAGGGCATTGCTCAAAAAACATCAAATGCGCTGACATTATCAGCACTTACCCCCAGACATTTTTACGAAGCAGGCGTAAGTGCGATACACTTTGCAGATCGAATCTAAAAACCTTAAAAACTATGCGCCTGGTTTTATCATCCCTTTTTGCACTCGGTCTATTCAGCAATCTGGCCTTTGCTGCGCCCGATCGTACTGCGCCTCCTGATATTCGTGATAGTGGTTTCGTCTATTGCGTCAGCGGGCAAGTTGATACCTTTAACCCGCAAAAGGCGGGGAGCGGCGTGATTGTTGATACGCTGGCCGCACAGATTTACGATCGCCTGCTCGACGTCGATCCTTATACCTATCGGCTGGTTCCAGAGCTTGCTGAAAGTTGGGAAGTGCTTGATAACGGCGCCACGTACCGCTTCCGTCTACGCGATGATGTGGCTTTTCAGCACACCCCGTGGTTTACCCCAACCCGAAAGCTCAACGCGGATGACGTGGTTTTCACCTTCCAGCGCATCTTTAACCGCAACCATCCGTGGCATAACGTCAACGGCGGAAACTTCCCCTACTTCGACAGTCTGCAATTCGCGGACACGGTCAAAAGCGTTCGTAAGCTGGATAACCGCACGGTTGAGTTTCGCCTGACGCGCCCGGACGCCTCATTCCTCTGGCACCTGGCGACGCACTACGCGTCCGTCATGTCAGCCGAATACGCGGATCAGCTGACGATAAAGGATCGTCAGGAACGTCTCGATCGTGAGCCTGTGGGCACAGGACCCTTCCAGTTAGCTGAGTACCGCGCCGGACAATACATTCGCCTGCAACGACACGATCATTTCTGGCGCGGCAAACCGCTGATGCCGCAGGTTATTGTCGATCTGGGTTCAGGTGGAACAGGTCGCCTCTCCAAACTGCTGACCGGTGAGTGCGACGTTCTTGCGTGGCCTGCGGCCAGCCAGTTGACTATTTTGCGCGACGACCCCCGCCTGCGCCTGACCCTACGCCCGGGAATGAACATCGCCTATCTGGCGTTTAACACCGATAAGCCACCGCTGAATAATCCGGCCGTGCGCCATGCGCTGGCGTTAGCGATCAACAATCAGCGTCTGATGCAGTCGATTTATTACGGCACCGCGGAAACCGCCGCCTCTATTCTGCCCCGCGCCTCCTGGGCCTATGACGGCGAGGCGAAGATCACGGAATATAATCCGGCGAAAGCGCGCGAACAGCTTAAAGCACTGGGGGCAGAAAACCTGACGCTTCAGCTGTGGGTACCCACCAGCTCTCAGGCGTGGAACCCTAGCCCGCTGAAAACCGCCGAACTGTTGCAGGCAGATATGGCCCAGGTGGGCGTGAAGGTGATCATCGTTCCTGTCGAAGGCCGTTTCCAGGAGGCGCGTCTGATGGACATGAATCACGACTTAACGCTGGCTGGCTGGTCTACCGACAGTAACGACCCGGACAGCTTCTTCCGTCCGCTGCTGAGCTGTGCGGCGATCAACTCCCAGACCAACTACGCGCACTGGTGTAACCGGGAATTTGATGCTGTGCTGCAAAAAGCCCTCTCATCTCAACAGCTTGCTTCACGCATTGAGGCCTACGATGAAGCGCAAAATATTCTGGCCAGAGAGCTTCCCGTGTTGCCGCTTGCCTCTTCCCTGCGCCTTCAGGCCTACCGTTACGATATAAAAGGGCTGGTACTCAGCCCGTTTGGTAACGCCTCCTTCGCGGGCGTGACTCGTGAGAAAGAACAAGAGGTGAAAAAACCATGATTATATTTACCTTGCGGCGGCTGCTGTTACTGCTGGTCACCCTGTTCTTCCTGACCTTTGTCGGCTTTAGCCTTAGCTACTTTACGCCGCACGCCCCGCTTCAGGGCTCATCCCTCTGGGACGCCTGGCTGTTCTGGTTTAACGGCCTGTTGCACTGGGATTTTGGCGTGTCCAGCATCAACGGACAGCTCATCTCTGAGCAGCTGAAGATGGTTTTCCCGGCCACCATGGAGCTGTGTATACTCGCCTTTGGCTTTGCACTCATGGTGGGGATCCCGGTGGGGATGCTGGCGGGAATTTATCGCAATAAATGGCAGGATAAATTCATCAGCGCGCTTGCCTTAATTGGCTTTTCCATCCCTGTTTTCTGGCTGGCGCTGCTGCTTACCCTTTTCTTCTCACTGACGTTAGGCTGGCTTCCGGTGTCTGGCCGTTTCGACCTGCTATATAACGTGCAAACGGTGAGCGGCTTCGCCATCGTTGACGCCTGGCTTTCCGATTCAGTCTGGCGCGACGAAATGATCGTGAGCGCCCTGCGCCATATGGTGCTGCCAGTGCTCACGCTGGCCGTCGCACCGACGACCGAAGTGATCCGCCTGATGCGCATCAGCACTATCGAAGTCTTCGATCAAAACTATGTGAAAGCCGCCGCCACACGCGGACTGTCTCGCCTGACGATTCTACGTCGCCATGTGCTGCACAATGCGTTGCCGCCGGTAATCCCACGGCTTGGGCTGCAATTCTCAACCATGCTGACGCTGGCGATGATCACCGAGATGGTTTTCAGCTGGCCGGGCCTTGGACGCTGGATGATCAACGCCATTCGCCAACAGGATTACGCTGCGATCTCCGCCGGAGTGATGGTGATTGGCTCGCTGGTTATTATTGTTAACGTTGTTTCCGATATTTTGGGTGCCATGGCCAACCCGTTGAAGCATAAGGAATGGTATGCCTTACGATAACGTCTACAGCGAAAAGCGCACGCCTGGTGCGCTACGCACCGTGTGGCGTAATTTCTACGGCGACACCACGGCGATGATCGGCTTTTACGGCTGCATTGGCCTCGTGTTGCTGTGTGTTTTTGGTTCGTGGTTTGCCCCGTATGGCATCGATCAGCAGTTCCTTGGTTATCAGCTTTTACCGCCATCGTGGTCGCGTTACGGGGAGGTTTCGTTCTTCCTGGGGACTGATGATCTCGGACGCGACGTGCTAAGTCGTTTACTGAGCGGCGCCGCACCTACGGTAGGCGGCGCGTTCGTGGTCACCCTTGCCGCCGCGATATGCGGCCTTGCGCTGGGCATTTTTGCCGGCTCTACCCACGGGCTGCGGTCTGCCGTGCTTAACCATATTCTTGATACCTTGCTCTCGATTCCTTCGCTGTTGCTGGCGATTATCGTCGTGGCCTTCGCGGGGCCGCACCTCACACATGCGATGTTCGCCGTCTGGCTGGCCATTCTGCCGCGCATGGTGCGATCGGTTTACAGCCTGGTTCACGACGAACTGGAGAAAGAATATGTCGTCGCCGCCCGTCTGGACGGTGCCACCACGTTTAATATTTTGTGGTTTGCCGTGCTGCCTAACATTGCCGCCGGGCTGGTGACGGAGATCACCCGCGCCCTGTCGATGGCGATTCTTGATATCGCAGCGCTGGGCTTCCTGGACCTGGGCGCACAGCTCCCCTCCCCGGAATGGGGCGCAATGCTCGGCGATGCGCTGGAGCTGATTTACGTTGCGCCGTGGACGGTCATGCTGCCGGGCGCGGCCATTATGGTGAGCGTTCTGCTCGTTAACCTGCTTGGCGACGGGATCCGCCGCGCAATCAATGCGGGGGTGCAATAATGCCGTTACTTGATATCCGCAACCTCACGATCGAAATTAAAACGGGCGAAGGCTGGGTTAAAGCGGTGGATCGCATCAGTATTACGCTCGCTGAGGGCGAAATACGCGGGCTGGTGGGCGAATCGGGTTCCGGTAAGAGTCTAATCGCCAAAGCCATTTGCGGCGTGGCAAAGGACAACTGGCGGGTGACCGCCGACCGTATGCGTTTCGACGACATCGATCTGTTGCGTCTCTCCCCGCGCGAACGCCGTAAACTGGTGGGCCATAACGTCTCGATGATTTTTCAGGAGCCGCAATCCTGTCTCGATCCGTCCGAGCGCGTCGGGAAACAGCTGATGCAGAATATCCCCGGCTGGACCTATAAAGGCCGCTGGTGGCAGCGTTTCGGCTGGCGTAAACGCCGTGCCATTGAGCTATTGCACCGTGTGGGGATCAAAGACCATAAAGACGCGATGCGCAGTTTCCCCTACGAACTGACCGACGGTGAATGCCAGAAAGTGATGATTGCTATCGCCCTGGCCAATCAGCCGCGTCTGCTGATTGCGGACGAACCGACGAACGCGATGGAGCCAACGACTCAGGCGCAGATTTTCCGCCTGCTCACGCGTCTGAACCAGAATAACAACACCACCATTTTGCTGATCAGCCATGACCTGCAAATGTTGAGCAAGTGGGCGGATAAAATTGACGTGATGTATTGCGGACAAACGGTAGAAACCGCGCCAAGTGAAGACCTGGTGACGACGCCGCATCATCCCTACACGCAGGCGCTGATCAGGGCGATCCCTGATTTCGGCAGCGCAATGCCACACAAGAGCCGTCTGAATACTCTGCCTGGCGCGATTCCGCTGCTGGAATCGCTGCCCATTGGCTGCCGTCTGGGTCCACGTTGCCCGTATGCTCAGCGTAAATGCATTGAAACACCGCGCCTGACAGGGCCGAAAAATCATCTGTTTGCCTGTCATTTCCCGCTGAACATGGAGAGAGAGTGAAATGGTCGAAACCTTACTGGAAGTACGTAACCTGAGTAAGACCTTTCGCTATCGCACCGGCCTGTTTCACCGTCAGACCGTCGAGGCTGTTAAACCCCTGAGCTTTACGCTGCGCGAAAAGCAGACGCTGGCGATTATCGGTGAAAACGGCTCGGGCAAATCGACCTTGGCAAAAATGCTCGCGGGTATGGTCGAGCCGAGCGGCGGTGAAATACTGATTGACGATCATCCTCTGGAATTTGGGGACTACTCTTTTCGCAGCCAGCGCATTCGGATGATTTTTCAGGATCCGTCGACGTCCCTGAACCCGCGCCAGCGTATTTCCCAGATCCTGGATTTCCCGCTGCGGTTGAATACCGACCTGGAGCCGGAAGCGCGTCGCAAACGGATTGTCGAAACCCTGCGTCTGGTAGGCCTCCTGCCCGACCATGTCAGCTATTACCCGCACATGCTGGCCCCTGGCCAAAAACAGCGTCTCGGACTGGCCCGCGCGCTGATCCTGCGCCCGAAGGTCATTATCGCCGACGAAGCGCTGGCGTCGCTGGACATGTCGATGCGTTCGCAACTCATCAACCTGATGCTGGAGCTACAGGAAAAGCAGGGGATATCGTATATCTACGTGACTCAGCACCTGGGCATGATGAAGCACATCAGCGACCAGGTGCTGGTGATGCACCAGGGAGAAGTCGTTGAGCGCGGCAGTACCGCTGACGTGCTGGCCTCCCCGCTCCACGACCTGACAAAACGCCTGATTGCCGGACACTTTGGTGAAGCATTGACGGCCGATGCGTGGCGGAAAGATCGTTAGCCGTTGCGTAACCCGCTTGCCAGCAGAGTAAACACCTCAATGGCATGCGGCAGCGTCTTCTGCGGCTCATCACTCGCGGCAATCATCAAGGCAGCATTCAGCGCAACGCCGTTCAACAGATGGGCTGCGACTTTCGCATCCATTTTTTTAAGCACGTTGCGTTCGATTAATTTTTCGATGGTCTGGCGGGTCGACTCAAGACAACTGTTCTGGCTGGGCCATTGCGCCGGATCGCCCAGAACGGCCGGACCGTCAAGAAGCACGATACGCTGAACTTCCGGAACGAGCGCCATGTTGATGTAGGCGATACCTTCCGCCAGCAGTCGCTCCCAATCATCGTCTGTGGCCGCGGCAACGGCTTTCGCGTTGCCCGCCATTTCGCTGTCTATCTGCGCGACCACCGCCGCCAGTAACCCTTTCTTATCTCTGAAATTATGATACAGCGCACCGCGCGTTAACCCCACGCTTGCCGTCAGTTCATCCATCGACGCTGCAGCAAAGCCTTTCTCAGCAAACGCCTTTCGCGCCGCATGAATCAATTTTTCGCGATTTTCCTGAGCTGTTTCAGCACGACGTTTTGTAGCCATAGAACTTCCTATAAAAGCGATATTTTTAATTTGACATACGAGGCGTATGTGAATTACATTTTTTCACATACATTGCGTATGTTACTTCTCTTAAGTAACCACAACAACGTCTCTGACAGAAAAGGAAATGCCATGCATCCACGTAATCCTGTCTTCCCTGCCAATCGACATGCCCTTTATGAGGAGCATGGCTATTCGGCTGCTATTCGCTCTGGCGATCTGTTATTTGTTTCCGGTCAGGTCGGCAGCCGCAGCGATGGCACGCCTGAACCTGATTTCGCCGCTCAGGTGCAGTTGGCATTCGATAATTTACAGGCGACTTTGGCCGCCGCAGGATGCACTTTTGACGATCTAATTGATGTCACGACGTTTCATACCGATCCAGAAAACCAGTTCCCCGTCATCATGGAGGTGAAGAAACTGGTGTTTCCACAGCCACCTTACCCAAACTGGACGGCTATCGGCGTTAACTGGCTGGCCGGATTTGATTTTGAAATTAAGGTTATTGCCCGAATCCCCTCGCCAGCGAATTAATATCCGGCCGTCTTAGCGTGAAGCTTCTGGCCAACCTCTGGTTGGATGAGGCGAACCCAGCACCTGGTGATATACTGCTGGAATACACACGAAATAGCCTGATAAAGAGTCAGTTCAACGTCTTTCGTGCGCCCAGTCACGGCACGTGAGCGAGAAATATCGTGACACAAGGGGCTGTGAGTGGGCTATAATTTCGAGCTAATTTCGAATGATTTTGAAATACTGCCTGTAACGCTATGAATTACAAGGCAAAATAAGCAATGAATATAAGGATTAAAGCTATGGGTTTTCTTTCCGGTAAGCGCATTCTGGTAACTGGCGTTGCCAGCAAACTGTCCATCGCATACGGCATCGCACAGGCTATGCATCGCGAAGGCGCTGAGCTGGCGTTCACCTACCAGAACGACAAGCTGAAAGGCCGTGTTGAAGAATTTGCCGCGCAGCTGGGTTCCAGCATTGTTCTGGAATGTGACGTTGCACAAGACGAAAGCATTGATGGCATGTTTGCTGAACTGGCAAAAGCATGGCCGAAATTCGACGGTTTCGTTCACTCCATCGGCTTCGCTCCGGGCGATCAGCTGGACGGCGACTACGTGAACGCGGTTACCCGTGATGGCTTCAAAATCGCTCATGACATCAGCTCCTACAGCTTCGTTGCGATGGCAAAATCCTGCCGCGCGATGCTGAACCCGGGCGCAGCCCTGCTGACCCTGTCCTACCTGGGCGCAGAACGCGCTATCCCTAACTACAACGTTATGGGTCTGGCGAAAGCGTCTCTGGAAGCCAACGTGCGCTATATGGCGAACGCAATGGGTCCTGAAGGCGTGCGTGTTAACGCAATTTCTGCGGGTCCAATCCGTACTCTGGCCGCTTCCGGGATCAAAGATTTCCGTAAAATGCTGGCACATTGCGAAGCGGTTACCCCGATTCGTCGTACTGTTACCATCGAAGATGTGGGTAACTCTGCGGCATTCCTGTGCTCTGACCTTTCCGCGGGTATCTCCGGCGAAGTGGTTCACGTGGACGGCGGCTTCAACATCGCTGCCATGAACGAGCTGGAAATCAAATAAGTCTGTTACTCTCTTCCCGCCTGGGAAGAGAGTTTTCTCCCCTCCCCGCGCTTCGTTATTCCGTTCTGCTATTTGTTATCACCTAACAATATTTTTCCCCTCATCCGCCTTACGCCAGGATATTGATCGCCATTTTGAGATCAAGGAACGCCCATGGAACAACGCCGTTTTTCCGGCAAAGGCCACTGGTATCACGAAACCCAGTCGAATCATTCGCAGACGGACGTTCTGCCGCTGGTGCCTGAAGCCGCTAACGTCGACGATCGTTTTTTGCTCGATTTAGCCCTGCCTGACGACATTGCCGCAAGCTGTTGTGGGTGGCTTACGCCAGCCCGAACCTTGTGCCGCCTCTTATTCCCGCTCGATACTCCCGTAAACCGTCTGCACACGCTTAGCGCCTACGACAGACTGAGCACGGCGTTGACGGTTTCCCAGGCGTGTGGCGTCCAGCGGCTCTGTAACCACTACGCGGCGCTCCTCGCCCCCCTTCCGGGCCCCGACTCTTCCCGGGAAAGCAATCGACGCCTTGCAGAAATCACTCAGTATGCCCGCCAGCTGGCGAGCTCCCCGGACGTCATTGACGATAAAGCGCAAACCCAGCTTGATGAGGTGGGACTGACAACGTATGACATTGTGCTTATCAACCAGATCATTGGCTTTACTGGTTTTCAGGCGCGGGCGGTTGCAGTGTTTCAGGCGCTGCTTGGCCATCCGGTACGCTGGCTACCGGGACACCACATTCAGCCCCATACACTACCGCTGAGCTTTACCCGATGGACAGCCACCCAGCCCGTAGTCGAACTAAAATATGCCAGTGCGGTTCAACTTGAGGCGCTCTCACGCTGGCAGGCCGAACCTGCGCTTTCAGCGCTCACGCCGGTTCTCTGCCATGAGCCGATGCTGCTGAATCTGACGGGCGAGATACTGGTTAACCACCCACAAAGCGAAGCCCAGCCATCTGCATCGCTCTCAGCCGCCCATACGCTGCTGCTTACGTCTCCCGATCGTTTTAGCGCCGCCCAGTTAACGCCTCTCACGGAGGCCGGTATCCCACCGGGCAAGGCAATTAACCTGTTAACCCACGGCGCTTTTAATGGCTGGCTGGACCGTCTTCGCGTGGCGCTTGGCAAAGAGGAATAACCACACGCTTTACCTAAAGAGCGCTTGCTGTAGCAGTGAGAATCGCGTAAAACTGTCAGCCGCTCAATGGCTACGAAAATAGAACATTATGTTTCAGGACAACCCGCTGCTAGCGCAGCTTAAACAGCAACTACATTCCCAGACGCCCCGTGCAGAAGGGGTCGTAAAAGCCACGGAAAAGGGCTTTGGCTTTCTTGAAGTTGACGGACAGAAGAGCTACTTCATTCCGCCTCCTCAGATGAAGAAAGTGATGCATGGCGACCGCATTTCGGCCGTTATTCAAACCGAAAAGGAACGAGAGTCTGCCGAGCCGGAAGCACTGATCGAACCTTTCCTGACCCGCTTTGTCGGGAAAGTGCATAAAAAAGACGATCGTCTTTCTATCGTACCGGATCATCCTCTCCTGAAAGATGCCATCCCTTGCCGCGCTGCGCGTGGCGTTGAGCATGACTTTGTCGAGGGTGACTGGGCGGTTGCCGAAATGCGCCGTCATCCTTTAAAAGGCGATCGCGGTTTCTACGCCGAGCTGACCCAGTTCATCACCTATGGCGACGACCATTTCGTCCCATGGTGGGTGACGCTGGCGCGCCACAACCTCGAAAAAGAAGCGCCGGATGGCGTAGCGACCAAAATGCAGGACGAAGGTCTTGAGCGTCGCGATCTGACAGCGCTGGACTTTGTCACCATCGACAGCGCCAGCACCGAGGATATGGACGATGCGCTGTATGCCGAAGAGGCAGCGGATGGCAAAATGCATCTGACCGTCGCCATCGCCGACCCTACCGCATGGATTGTCGAAGGCAGCAAGCTGGACGAAATGGCCAAAGTGCGTTCGTTCACCAACTACCTGCCGGGCTTCAACATCCCGATGCTGCCGCGCGAGCTTTCCGACGATCTCTGCTCCCTGCGTCCCCATGAAGTGCGTCCGGTACTGGCCTGCCGCATGACCATCGCGGCTGACGGTACCATTGAAGAAGATATCGAATTCTTCGCCGCCACCATCGAATCCAAAGCCAAACTGGCTTATGACAACGTGTCCGACTGGCTGGAAAATACCGGCAGCTGGAAGCCTGAATCCGATAATATCGCTGCGCAAATTCGTCTGCTGCATCGCGTCTGCCAGAGCCGCAGTGAGTGGCGCCAGACCCACGCCCTGGTATTTAAGGACCGCCCGGACTACCGCTTTGTGCTGGGGGAAAAAGGCGAAGTGCTCAACATCGTCGCCGAGCCACGCCGTATTGCCAACCGTATCGTTGAAGAAGCGATGATCTCCGCCAACATTTGCGCCGCACGCGTGCTGCGCGACAAGTTAGGCTTTGGCATTTACAACGTGCACACCGGCTTTGACCCGGCTAACACCGAAGCGCTGGCCGCCCTGCTCAAGACCCATGACGTCCACGTCGATCCGGAAGAGGTGCTGACCCTGCCAGGCTTCTGCAAGCTGCGCCGCGAGCTGGACGCACAGCCGTCAGGTTTCCTTGACAGCCGCATTCGCCGCTTCCAGTCCTTTGCGGAAATCAGCACGGAGCCAGGCCCGCACTTCGGTCTCGGTCTTGAGGCTTACGCCACCTGGACCTCCCCGATCCGTAAGTACGGCGACATGGTTAACCATCGTCTGCTGAAAGCGATCATCAAAGGGGAATCTGTTGCCCGGCCACAGGATGAGACTACGTTGCAGATGGCAGAGCGTCGCCGTCTGAACCGTATGGCGGAGCGTGATGTAGGCGACTGGTTGTACGCGCGTTTCCTGAATGATAAGGCAGGGACTGACACCCGTTTCCCGGCTGAAATCATTGACATCAGCCGCGGCGGTATGCGCGTGCGTCTGGTGGATAATGGCGCCGTTGCCTTTATTCCTGCCCCGTTCCTGCATGCCGTTCGCGACGAACTGGTTTGTAGCCAGGAAAACGGGACCGTGCAAATTAAAGGCGAAACGGTTTACAAAGTCACTGACGTGATTGATGTAAACATCGCTGAAGTCCGCATGGAAACCCGCAGCATTATCGCGCGCCCTGTCGCCTGATAACCGCGTAGACTCCCGGCCGTTCCGTTCAGGGATGGCCGGGAGTTCTCCTAAGCATTATCTCTCGCAAAATCATCGTTTTTTCTCACACTTTTCTGTTTCCTACCGCCACATTTCGCCAGAATTATCTACAGTAAAAAGAGCCGTCATAGTCGACTGCAAATGAATAATTTGTGCGCTACTCAGCAGCCGCGGGAGAAAACGGGATGGACGATCTGGAGCAGAATTTGCTGTTTCGTTACATGGGTACGCATAGCCCCTGGTGGCGACTAACAGCAGACAGCAATGCTCTGCATCTTGCTGCCAGTGAAAGCGCTGACATCGTTCAGGTGGTTGCGCTGGACGATGAGCAGGCTGCTCTGATTCGCCAGCTCACCGTTATCACCGCCAGCATTGCCATGACCCTTCCCTTGTATGGTTTGGACGTTCCCGTCCATCTTGTCGGTCGTAAAATTAACAAAAATGAGTGGGCGGGAACGGCATCAGCATGGAACGACACGCCTTCCGTGGCGCGCGATCTGGCGCAGGGACTCTCCTTCGCCGAACAGGTGGTGTCCGAAGCTAACTCCGTAATTGTCATCCTCGACCAGAACGGGAATATTCAGCGCTTCAACCGTTTAAGTGAAGAATATACGGGCCTGAAGGAACAGGAAGTCATCGGGCAAAACGTGTTTAAACTGTTCATGAGCCGCAGCGAAGCCGCGGCCTCAAAACGCAACATCACCGGTTTTTTTCGTAACGGCAGCTCCTACGAAGTCGAACGCTGGATCAAGACCCGCAAGGGGCAACGCCTGTTTCTCTTCAGAAATAAATTCGTTCACAGCGGCAGCGGGAAAAATGAAATTTTCCTCATCTGTTCGGGTACCGACATCACGGAAGAGCGTCGGGCCCAGGAGCGCCTGCGCGTTCTCGCCAATACGGATACGATTACCGGTTTGCCTAACCGAAATGCCATCCATGAGCTGATCTCCGACGCCATCACCTCCCGGGGTGAAACGCAGGTGGGCGTGGTTTATCTCGATCTGGATAACTTTAAAAAAGTGAACGATGCCTATGGGCATATGTTTGGCGACCAGCTGCTACAGGCCGTTGCGCTGGCGATCCTGAGTTGCCTGGACGACGGACAAACCCTGGCGCGCCTGGGTGGGGATGAGTTTATCGTGATGGCCACCGATACCTCGCAGGGCGCGCTGGAAGCTATGGCGTCGCGCATTCTGACCCGACTGCGGCAGCCTTTCCGCATCGGGCTGATTGAGGTTTACACCGGCTGCTCGCTTGGTATCGCGCTTGCGCCCCAGCACGGTAACGATCGGGAAAGCGTCATTCGCAATGCCGACACCGCCATGTACACCGCCAAGGAAAATGGCCGGGGTAAATTCTGCGTCTTCTCGCCAGAGATGAACCAGCGCGTATTTGAATATCTGTGGCTGGATACCAACCTGCGTAAAGCGCTGGATAACGATCAGCTGTTAATTCACTACCAGCCAAAAATGACCTGGCGCGGCGAAGTCAGAAGTCTGGAGGCGCTGGTGCGCTGGCAGTCGCCGGAGCGTGGCCTGATCCCGCCGATGGAATTTATCTCCTATGCGGAAGAGTCAGGGCTGATAGTGCCCCTTGGCCGCTGGGTTATGCTCGATGTGGTGCGCCAGGTGGCAAAATGGCGCGACAAAGGGATCAACCTGCGCGTCGCGGTCAACGTTTCCGCCCGTCAGCTGGCGGATCAGACCATCTTCAGTGACCTGAAGCAGGCGCTGAAAGACCTGAATTTTGAATACTGCCCGATTGACGTGGAATTGACCGAAAGCTGTCTCATCGAAAATGAAGAGCTGGCCCTGTCAGTGATCCAGCAATTTAGCCGCCTGGGGGCGCAAATTCACCTTGATGACTTTGGTACGGGGTACTCTTCCCTGTCGCAGCTGGCGCGCTTCCCTATCGACGCCATCAAGCTTGACCAGTCCTTCGTCCGGGATATCCATAAGCAGTCCATTTCACAGTCGCTGGTGCGCGCGATAGTCGCCGTGGCACAGGCGTTGAATCTGCAGGTCATTGCTGAAGGGGTGGAGAGTGCAAAAGAAGACGCCTTTCTGACGAAGAATGGCGTCAACGAACGGCAGGGTTATCTTTTTGCTAAGCCCATGCCCGCAGCCGCATTCGAGCGATGGCTAAAGCGCTATCAGGCCAGGAATGTCCGTTAGCTGGCTTTGCGTAAGCCCGTCGCCTGATGGCGATTTTGCAGCATAACCAGCCGCTCCATGTAGGCGATATCCTTCGGTTCAAGGCAGAAGGCGGCATCCACCCAATCCTCTGTAATGTCCATCAACTCGCTTCGCGGAAGTGGCAGAACACGCGTACGCGCGCGCAGCATGGCCCTTACGCCGTTCAGCTTCGGCTGTAGCGTGTCGATAAACGTCCGTACCGAAACATAGCTCTGTAACGGCTCGAATAAGAGATCCACAAGACCGTGCTGTTCATACCATTCCGCCGTATGCGACTCACCTTTATAGATCAGCGCCTCTGCCATTTTCATGCCGGCACGACGCGCCACCAGTGAATAACCGCCCATGCCCGGGAACAGATTGAACGCGATTTCCGGAAAGCCTAATCGGGCATCGCGCTGGGCCAGAATGAAATGATGCGCGAGCGCGGCTTCAAACCCGCCCCCTAACGCGCTTCCTTCCACCATCGCCAGCGTGACAGCACCGGTATCGAACCCTCGTGAGGCGGCATGAACGCAGTCCACACAGGCCCGGGCATAGGCGCGTAACGCTTCGCGTCGGTTGTTTTTGATGCACTCAACGAAGAATTGTAAATCACCGCCGGTATTGTAGATGTCAGGGACCAGCGATCCGGTGACCCAAAAATCAACGACATATCCGGACTGGCGAACCAGCCAGGAGAGATTCATGATCTCCTCGATCAGCGCATGATTGAAGCAAGGCCGTGGCGTGGCACGTAACATCATCCACACCGTGCGCCGTTCGGCCTCATAATAAGCCGCCAGTTGAGTGAATCGTTCAGCATCAGTAAACAATGTGCAGGTTGTCTGGTTGATAACTGTCATAGTCGAATTCCTCTTATAAAAAAGCGCGTTGCGCGCAGTTTTAGACTAATCCACCCCTACAACCCGCAGCATACGGGGGTTAAATTTGTCACTTTCATTTATGAACTTTGGTTATTGCATTTTTTACCTTCTCTTTTGAATCAATTTTCTGCATCATTGATAATATTAACTTTTCGCTTCAGGGTGAGCTTATGTCTAACATTGATGCAACAGCCGTGGCACAGCGTATTGATACTGTGCTGGATATTCTTGTCGCGGGCGATTATCACTCTGCTATCCGTAATCTTGAGATCCTCAAGTCTGAACTGCTGGCTGAGAACGGCACTGATAACGCATCAGAATCCACTCAACCAAAAGCCCCGTGGGAAGTGTAACCACGTCGTTTTCGCCCTTGCCTTTTAAATGGATGCTATGAATTCCCGACAACAAATCATTTTGCAGATGGTGATCGATCAGGGACGCGTAAGCGTAGTCGATCTCGCTAAAGCTACCGGCGTTTCTGAAGTCACCATTCGTCAGGATCTGAATCTTCTGGAAAAACAGAGCTACCTGCGGCGTGCGCACGGATATGCCGTTCCACTGGACAGCGACGACGTTGAAACCCGCATGATGAACAATTTTGCGCTCAAGCGGGAACTGGCGGAGTTTGCTGCATCCTTAGTGAATAACGGTGAGACCGTCTTTATTGAAAATGGCAGCAGTAACGCCCTTCTGGCGCGCACGCTTGCCGATCAAAAAGACGTTACCATCATTACCGTAAGCAGCTATATCGCCCATCTGTTGAAGGAAACTCGCTGCGAGGTCATTTTGCTGGGCGGCATTTACCAGAAGAAAAGCGAAAGCATGGTGGGGCCATTAACGCGTCAATATGTTCAGCAGGTTCACTTCAGTAAGGCATTCATTGGCATTGACGGCTGGCAGCCCGACACCGGCTTTACCGGTCGCGACATGATGCGTTCAGACGTGGTGAACGCCGTACTCGCCAAAGAGTGTGAAGCGATTGTGCTGACCGATAGCTCTAAGTTTGGCGCCGTACACCCTTATACGATGGGTCCGGCTTCGCGCTTCAGCCGTGTGATCACGGATGAGCGTTTACGCGAAGAATATCGCCAGCAATTAGAACAAGACGGCCTGACTGTCGATATTGTGAAAAAAACGGCCTGATTATCCTGCTGCGCCCGAATAATGGGCGCACTTAAACCTTTCTCTGAGAGTATTCCGACCCTTCCTTTAAGAGTTTTTACCTGTTGAAACTGTTCTAAACACGTAAAATTAATATTAGCGATATAACAGGAAGTGACTATCACCTGCGTGATGATGTAACGCCTGCGCGACCAGCTTTCACGGGAACAGAATTTAAGTATGGATATTGTCTATACTTAAAGTGCATTCCTTTCCGTGAATCGATAATTCAGGAGAAAGTATTATGACCTTTACCAGCAAAAAATTAGCCGCCGCTGTTCTGGCAATCACTGTAGCAATGTCTCTGAGCGCTTGCTCTAACTGGTCTAAACGTGACCGTAACACCGCGATTGGTGCCGGTGCTGGTGCGCTTGGTGGTGCAGTATTAACGGATGGTAGTACGCTGGGTACATTAGGTGGTGCTGCCGTAGGTGGTATTATCGGTCACCAGGTGGGCAAATAATCACCATAACGGCTCTCACCGGTATAATAATATATTTTGTATTTTCAGGTCTGACTTACGCACGTAAAAAAAAGAGCCACGGCAATGTCCGTGGCTCATTTATTTTAACCGCCCGCCAGTTTGACTTTCATACCTTTGGCTTCCAGGAGCGTTTTAATTAAATCCCGCTTATCGCCCTGAATCTCAATTATGCCGTCTTTTACTGCCCCACCGCATCCGCACTTCTTTTTAAGCTCAGCGGCGAGCTTTACCAGCTCTGCATCATCCAGATCAATGCCGGTGATAAGGCAAACGCCTTTCCCTTTTCTGCCACTGGTCTGGCGCTGAATACGTACGATTCCATCGCCTTTCGGACGTTCAGCTTTCTCTTTTGGCTCTTCAATGCGCCCGGTATCTGTTGAATAGACCAGACGAGTGTTGGCATCACGCATTATGCCCCCTTTTTCAGTGATGCATTAATCGCTTTCAGAGTCTCTGCCGGATGAGCGGATTGCGTCACCGGGCGACCAATTACCATATAGTCTACCCCCGCGCTCAGCGCCTGCTCTGGCGTCATGATGCGTCGCTGATCCCCTGACTCGCTGCCTGCCGGACGGATACCTGGCGTCACCAGTTTAAATTCGCGGCCTAACTCAGATTTGAAGCGAACCGCCTCCTGAGCTGAACAGACCACGCCATCAAGCCCACACTGTTGTGTGAGGCGCGCCAGACGCTCCGCATGTTCGGCAGGTGACAACGTCACACCCAGGTCACGAAGGTCAGATTCATCCATACTGGTCAGCACGGTGACGGCGATAAGAAGCGGAGCGTCATTGCCAAACGGCACCAGCGCTTCGCGCGCAGCCGTCATCATACGTGCCCCACCGGAGGCATGAACGTTAACCATCCACACACCCAGTTCAGCCGCCGCAGCAACGGCGTGGGCAGTGGTATTCGGAATATCGTGGAATTTCAGGTCGAGGAAAACGTCGAAACCACGCTGGTGCAGATCGCGGACGATTTGCGGACCGAACAGCGTAAACATCTCTTTGCCTACTTTAAGACGGCAATCCCGGGGATCAATACCATCAACAAAGGCCAGTGCGGCGTCACGGTTATTGTAATCCAGAGCAACAACTACAGGAGAATCGGTAACTACGCGGGAAGTGGAGGAAGTAACAGACGTCATGACCAGCCCTTTTCGTCTATGGGCGCGCAGCGGCGCGGAACAGATAAACGGCGTGCATTCTACCTGCCCTCGGGGTAAATGAACAGAATCGAATGCTTTTCCTGCTGAACCACAGACCGCACGGTGCTGAAAGAAATAATGCACTCTTTAGTATGTTGTAACTAAAATGGAGTGTTTTAAAAAATCACTGCCCGTCCAGACCACGAATTGGCTTGATGGTGGACCAGGCCCGGCAGGAAGGGCAATGCCAGTAGAGCGAATAGGCGGTGAAGCCGCATTTCTGGCAGCGATAGCGCGGCTTGCTCCGCACCTGTTCACCGACCATGTCTCGCAGCACCATCAGGCTCTCTTTAGCGCGCCCTTCTTCTGCATCGTTAAGATGATAATCCATCAGCTTGTGGAAGACGCGCATCGTCGGATGGCGCTGCAACTGACGGGTAATGTATACCTGGGCGGTATCACTCCCTTCGTGCTCTTCGACGACATCCGACAGCATCAGCTCGGCTGTGGCACCGGTGTTTTCTTCAACACAGCGGCGCAGGAATGCAACCCACTCGTCCTGCTTACCTAACTGCTGATAGCAGGTTTGCAGCATTTCCAGCGTTTCGCTGACCAGCTCTTTGTCCTGATCGATAACGCGAAGCAGGCTTTCCACGGCTTTGGCGTAATCACCATTAGCCATAAAGACCCGCCCCATCATTATCGAGATGCGGGCGCTGTTGCGATCGGCCGCGGCGCCTTTTTTTAGCAATGCCATGGCCTTATCCATGTCATCGCTACCCATTTGCTGAAGGGCCAGCTCGCAGTAAAAATGGGCAATTTCGACGCGCTGTTTATCTTTGCCGAGTTTGACCAGCCGTTCGGCGGTATCAATCGCTTTTTGCCAGTCGCTGGTTGCCTGGTAGATTTGCAGAAGTTGCTGAAGCGCACCGATACGGAAATCGGTCTCATCCACCAGCTGAGAGAACATATCTTCTGCGCGATCGTACAGGCCCGCCGCCATGTAATCTCTGCCCAACTGCTGCACGGCCAGCAACCGTTGCTCATAGGTCAACGATGCGCTTTCCATCAGGGTCTGGTGGATACGGATGGCACGGTCAACCTCTCCGCGCGAGCGGAACAGGTTTCCCAGGGTGAGATGCGCCTCTACGGTGCCGGTATCCTCTTTGAGCATGTCGAGGAACAGATCGACCGCTTTATCCTGCTGATTGCTCAGCAGGAAGTTCACCCCCGCAACGTAGTCACGGGAGAGTCGGTTTGCTTCATCCTGTTTTGTTTGTTGCGCGCTTCTGCGGCCCATATACCAGCCATAGGCTGCGGCGACAGGCAAAAGCAGAAACAACAACTCCAGCATATTCGATTATTCCTTGACTACCGGCACACCAGAGCTCGCCGGAATGTCAGTCGCAGGCGTAAGTTGATGTTCAAGTCGTTTAATTTTACGTTCAGCGCGAACAAGGGAAACACGAACCTTAAGCCAGAACAGGCCACATACAAGCCAGCCGATGACAAAACCCGCTGCGAATAACACAGCCAGCAGGCTCGACACCCGGTACTCGCCCTGCGCCAGCAGATAGTTGAAACTTACCTGTTGATCGTTTTGCGCGCCCAATGTGACTGAAATGACAAAAATCGCCAACACCAGTAAGAAAATGAGTAAATATTTCACATGACTTCCCGTTATGTGGTTCGAGCGTATAAAGCGTGTTCAACTCACTGCAATTAGCCTTATAAGCTACCATTTTAGTGGCGGGCGCGAAACGGAAAAAGTAATGCGCCCTTCATGGATTTATGGTCAAAATGCGGAATATCAAGCTTCAGGTTCCGCCTGACTCCCTTTCGGCTATTTCTTCCTTCTCTTCCTGCGGTGGCGTCAGAGGCCCACAGAAACGTTGTGCAAGCCAGGTCGCCAGCGTAACCAGTACCCACGAAATCAGCGTAGCCACCACCAAATCACGCGGCCAGTGCATCCCCAGCAGCATCCGGCTGCCCATTACGCCTGTCGCCCAGACCAGCAAAATCGCAATCGTGAGGGTACGTCGACGTGGCCAAAGCAGCCCCACGCCGAGTAGCGCCCAGCTGGCAGCAAACATCGTATGTCCGGAAGGAAACGCAAAGCCGGTCTCTTTTTGCCAGTGTTTGCGTAAAAATGTCGGGATATCCTGCTGTTCCGCAAGCTGTTCTTTCACCAACGCCCCGCGATCCTTACGCTTTAAAGTGTAGAACTCATCTACCGGAATATGGTGCGTTTTTTCCAGCCAGATAACAAAGGGACGGGGTTCCTGCACGCGATCTTTCACCCACGACTTCACCCCCTGCCCGACAAGAATGGCGCCTCCGAGAATGGCAAATAATACCAGCGCCGCGCGAAGACGAAAGCGCAGGCACCACAGGAACCAGGCACAGAGCAGCACGTGCGTAATAATCCCCCAGGGCTGGGTGACCGTCTCAGTTATCCAGTATAAGGCTTTCAGCCACGTCTCGTTTTGTCCGGGCTTCCACATCCAGCCGGAGAACCAAACGATCAGGGGTATAACAAGCAATACGGCGGCGCCTGCGGCCGTGCGTCTGGCAATTGAAAGCATGTCCTCTCCTTTTTCACTAAGCACCACAATCATAACTGAATTTCCACCTTCTGGTGGATATGTCGGATCGTGCGTTTAACGTCCGTATAGCGTGGTGGTGATTAGGTGAAGTAGCCGGGCTTGTGGCAAAATAGTCCAATACAGAAAGCAAAATGGGGCAAAGGCACGAAACGTGTCAGCCTGATATGGAGAATCACATGCAGCTTAAACGTGTGGCAGAAGCCAAACTGCCAACCCCATGGGGCGATTTCCTGATGGTGGGTTTTGAAGAACTGGCAACCGGACAAGATCACGTCGCCCTGGTATACGGTGACATTTCGGGGCAGACGCCGGTACTGTCCCGCGTTCATTCTGAGTGTCTGACCGGTGACGCGCTCTTCAGCCTGCGCTGTGACTGCGGTTTCCAGCTCGAAGCCGCTCTTTCTCATATCGCAGAGGAAGGACGTGGCGTGCTGCTGTATCACCGCCAGGAAGGACGCAATATCGGTCTGCTGAATAAAATCCGCGCCTACGCGTTGCAGGATCAGGGCTATGATACCGTCGAAGCAAACCATCAGCTCGGCTTTGCTGCTGACGAGCGCGATTTCACCCTCTGCGCAGATATGTTCAAGCTGCTGGGCGTGGACGAAGTGCGTCTGTTGACCAATAACCCGAAAAAAGTGGAGATCCTCACTGAAGCGGGCATCAATATCGTTGAACGCGTGCCGCTGATTGTTGGCCGCAATCCGAAAAACGCGCACTACCTCGATACCAAAGCTGCAAAGATGGGGCACCTGCTGAGCGAGTAAACGCAAAACGCCCGGCACTTCTGCCGGGCGAGTTTTATCAGTCCAGCATCTTTCGAATCACATAATGTAAAATGCCGTCGTTCTGGTAATAGGTTAGCTCTGTTGCCGTATCAATACGACACCGACAATCCAGCACTTCTGTTGTACCATCTGCCCGCGTTAACTTCACCGGAACGGTTTTACCCGGTTGCAGATTTTGCAGACCGCTGATATCAATCTGCTCTTCCCCGGTCAGACCCAGCGTTTTACGCGTTATGCCCTGCGGGAACTCCAGCGGCAGGATCCCCATCCCGATCAGGTTTGAGCGGTGGATACGTTCAAAGGATTCGGCAATCACCACGCGAACCCCGAGCAGACGTGGACCTTTAGCCGCCCAGTCGCGACTGGAACCAGAGCCGTACTCTTTACCGGCAATAACGGCCAGCGGCGTACCCTCCTGCTGATACTTCATGGCTGCGTCATAAATTGAAATGACCTCTGTATCTGGCAGGTGGCGCGTCATGCCCCCTTCCACGCCCGGGACCATTTCATTACGAATGCGGATGTTGGCAAATGTCCCGCGCATCATCACTTCGTGGTTACCGCGGCGCGAACCGTAGGAGTTAAAATCGCGACGTTCCACGCCACGGCTTTGCAGATACCGACCTGCCGGACTGTCCGCTTTGATGCTCCCCGCTGGTGAGATATGGTCAGTGGTGACGGAATCGCCCAGCATCGCCAGAATGCGCGCGCCGTGAATATCTTTCAGCGGTGCAGGCTCCGCCAGCATCTCATCGAAGAAGGGCGACAGGCGAATATAGGTGGAATCATCCTGCCAGTCATAGGTATCGGAACCCACCACGTCGATCGCTTTCCATTCCGCTGTACCTTCGAACACTTCCGCATACTCTTTGCGGAACATCTCGGTGGAAACTTTCTCTACCGCGCGCGCAATTTCACGCGATGATGGCCAGATGTCTTTCAGATAGACAGGTTCATTTTTGCGATCGTGACCAATCGGATCGGTCGCCAGGTTAATGTTCATGTTTCCGGCCAGAGCATAGGCTACAACCAGCGGCGGCGAGGCCAGCCAGTTGGTTTTCACCAGCGGATGAATACGCCCCTCAAAGTTTCGGTTACCGGAAAGTACCGCGCCAACGGTCAAATCACCCTGCTTGATCGCCACTTCAATAGGCTCAGGCAGTGGACCAGAGTTACCGATGCAGGTCGTACAGCCGTAACCCACCAGATTAAAGCCCAACTCGTCGAGGTACGGCGTGAGTCTGGCCTGCGCCAGGTAATCGGAAACCACTTTCGAACCAGGCGCCAGGGACGCCTTAACCCACGGCTGTGGCTTGAGTCCCAGTTCTACCGCTTTTTTCGCCAGCAGCCCGGCAGCCATCAACACACTCGGGTTGGACGTGTTGGTACAGGAGGTGATAGCGGCGATCACCACGGCGCCGTCAGGGAGCTGATACTGATGCCCGTTCAGAACATAGTCCACCGGACGGTGATCTTTTTGCGCGGCGTTAACCTCCAGCTCATTGCTGGCGGCAAAGGCTTTCGGAACGTTGCTCAGGGCAACGCGGTCCTGCGGTCGTTTCGGCCCTGCGAGGCTTGCCTCAACGGTGCCCATATCCAGTTCCAGCGTGCTGGTAAATACCGGCTCGTCACCCGGGTTACGCCACATGCCCTGCGCTTTGGTGTAGGCCTCTACGAGCGCCACCTGCTCCTCGCTGCGACCACTGAGGCGCATATACTCAAGCGTAACGCTATCAATCGGGAAAAAGCCGCAGGTCGCACCATATTCCGGCGCCATGTTGGCGATGGTGGCCCGGTCCGCCAGCGGCAGTGAATCCAGACCATCACCATAAAATTCAACGAATTTACCCACCACGCCATGCTTACGCAGCATCTGGGTGACCGTCAGAACCAGATCCGTGGCGGTAATGCCTTCGGACAATTTACCGGTCAGCTTAAAGCCCACCACATCGGGAATGAGCATCGATACCGGCTGGCCGAGCATGGCCGCTTCCGCTTCAATACCACCGACGCCCCAGCCCAGAACGCCAAGGCCGTTAATCATGGTCGTGTGTGAATCGGTGCCCACCAGCGTATCCGGGTAAGCCACCCACTCTTTATCCTGCAATTCACTCCAGACGGCTTTGCCGAGATATTCCAGGTTGACCTGGTGACAAATGCCGGTGCCTGGTGGAACAACGCTGAAGCGGCTGAACGCCTGCTGACCCCATTTGAGGAAGACATAGCGTTCATGGTTACGTTCCATCTCCAGACGGACGTTTTCACCGAAAGCATCGTCGTCACCAAAGTGATCGACGGTGACGGAGTGGTCGATGACGAGGTCTACCGGTGAGAGCGGGTTCACCTTAGCCGTATCGCCCCCGAGACGCTTAACAGCTTCACGCATGGCGGCCAAGTCCACAACCGCCGGCACGCCGGTGAAATCCTGCATCAATACCCTGGCCGGGCGGTAGGCAATTTCTTTGTCTGCGTGAGCATTTTTCAGCCACCCTGCCAGAGCCTGGATATCCTCCTCGGTAACCGAGTCGCCATCTTGCCAGCGCAAGAGGTTTTCCAGTAGTACTTTCAACGACTTGGGTAACCGCGAAATGTCCCCAAGCGTCCTGGCAGCCAGCGGTAAGCTGTAGTAGCGCCAGGTTTTATTTTCCGCCTGTAATGTGTCCTTACTGGCTTCGCGTAGGGTTAACGACATAAGCTCCTCCTTAAAAACAGGGATGTCCTGACAATCATCAGGGCTGTAATTAAAGATAACACAAAGATGTCGTAACGTTTTGATAACAACCCAAATTGATAAATTTAGGAATGGTCCAACGCGAGGGATTAAACAAAAAACCCCGCCGTGGCGAGGTTTTACGATTTAGTGTAAGGCCAGCCAGAGGAGCTGACACCAGAAGAGGATCGACGCTGAGAATACGCCGAGCCATGACCAGTATTTTACGGTTGTCATGTTATTCATCATAGGGACACCAGACTTTAATTATTTAAGGATGCGAGGTCTGCCCTCGTTCTATATTGCTGATGTGTATTTATTAAGGAGTACAAAAGTGCACAGTCTTTATTCAGACTATTTGCATCATTACGCAAAAATCAAAATTATTGTTTTTTGGGTTCGTCTTCTGCGAACACATCAATAAAGGCCTGCTGCTGTGGCGTCAGTTGCCAGGAGGCTGGCACGCTGGTTCCTGGCGCCTTACGCGCTTTGTGAGCATTGTCACGAAGCTGACACATCTCTTTTCTCGCGTCAGTACGCACCGTCATGACCATATTCAACCCCAATATTTCCAGACGAGAAGAGCAACAACCACCCAGAACAGGGCAGAGCCGAGAAAGACCGCCAGCCAGGCTTTACGCTTAAGCGCGGGATCCCTTTGCGGTTCTTCACTTCCTGACGGCATTGCTAACCTCATACAATCGATATCGCTTATCATTTAGAGACCAAACAATTGGCACAAGTAATCATCTGATGAGATAAATCCTAAAGAAACTTTAGCCGAAAAGCCAGTGAATTTACGAATCTGAGCCTGGGAAAATTCAATCTTTTGACCAGAAATAAATAATTGAAAAGAATAATTTGCACACCTGTAAATTAGTTTCTACTTTTGTCGCAAATTTGCGACAGTAAAACCCTATTCATCAAATGGGTTATGACGATATATGACAGTAGGCGCAGATGAGGTTAATTCTAATTTAGATTTAAAGGGGGAAACCGGTATCTTTCCAGAAGAGAAAGATACCGGGTGTAATTATTTGGCAGGAAGTTTGATGTCTTTAAACATCTCTTCGATGTCTTCATTGGAGCGTAACGCCACGGCCGTGTCGACCACGTCACGTGTTAAATGCGGTGCGAAGCGCTGAATAAAATCATACATATAGCTGCGAAGGAACGTGCTGCGACGAAAACCTATCTTGGTGGTGCTGTGGCTGAAGATATCATGAGCGTCCAGACGCACCAGATCCGGGTCTGATCCAGGATCCACCGCCATGCTGGCAATAACGCCTACGCCCAGACCCAGACGCACGTACGTTTTAATGACGTCCGCATCCGTTGCAGTGAAGACGATCCGTGGCGTTAATCCGGCGCGGTTAAAGGCGGTGTCTAGCTCAGAACGGCCCGTAAATCCGAACGTATAGGTAACCAGCGGGTATTGCGCCAGCTCTTCGATTGTCACTTCGCCCTTCCCCGCCAGCGGATGATCGGGGGTCACGACAATAGAGCGGTTCCAGTGGTAGCACGGGAGCATGACCAGATCATCGTACAGATGAAGAGCTTCCGTCGCGATGGCAAAATCAGCATTGCCTTTAGACACGGCCTCTGCGATTTGCGTCGGTGAGCCCTGATGCATATGCAGGGAAACGCGGGGATAGCGTTCGATGAAACCTTTGATCACCCCGGGAAGCGCATAACGCGCCTGCGTGTGCGTGGTGGCAATATAAAGGGAGCCTTTATCCGGCCAGGTATGTTCCCCGGCGACGGATTTAATGGCGTCGACTTTGGAAAGCACTTCTCGTGCGATGCGAATGATTTCCTGCCCTGCCGGCGTGACCTGAGTCAGGTGCTTACCGCTGCGGGCAAATATCTGAATACCTAATTCATCCTCCAGCATACGCACCTGCTTACTGATGCCAGGCTGCGAGGTATAAAGACCTTCTGCGGTGGAAGAGACATTGAGGTTATGATTGACGACCTCAACGATATAGCGAAGCTGCTGTAATTTCATGCCAGACCATCCGATTTAGCGCATGCGTCAATCGCTTAATACGATTTGATAATAAGAAACGGGTTAACTATAACCACTATATCATTTATAGCCAGGCTGTATAGTACGGAACAAAAAATAATAACAACGTAATAAAAAAGGGCCGGAATTCCGGCCCTTTCAAAGGTAAGTTACGGTAAGTGAAGATTATTTTTTACCTTCAACCCATTTCCCGTCGACAAAGAAGGCTGACCAACCGGTCGCTTTACCCTCTTTCTCTGCCGCCACGTACTGCTGCTTCGTTTTACGGCTAAAGCGCACCACGGTTTTGTTGCCTTCCGGATCCTGCTGTGGCGCATCGGCCAGGTAACGCAGTTTCTCCGGCAGACGGTCGCGGAAGCGGTACAGCTCTTCTACCAGCGGCGCACGGGTTTCGCGCGATTTCGGGAAGGTGTTGGCCGCCAGGAATACCCCGGCAGCGCCGTCACGCAGCACGAAATACGCATCTGACTTCTCGCACGGCAGCTCAGGAAGCGGAACCGGATCTTCCTTCGGCGGCGCAACTTCACCGTTACGCAGGATCTTACGCGTGTTTTTACAGTCGTCGTTGGTACATGCCATGTACTTACCGAAGCGTCCCATTTTCAGGTGCATTTCGGAACCACATTTCTCACACTCAACGATCGGACCGTCATAGCCCTTAATGCGGAACTCACCTTCTTCGATCTCATAACCGTCGCAGGTTGGGTTATTACCGCAAACGTGCAGTTTACGTTTTGGATCGATCAGGTAGCTGTCCATCGCCGTGCCGCATTTCTTACAGCGGCGCTTGGCGCGCAGTGCGTTGGTCTCCGCATCGTCACCTTCCAGCACGTTGAGAACTTCGTTCTCCGGCACGAGGTTGATGGTGGTTTTGCAACGCTCTTTCGGCGACAGCGCATAACCAGAACAGCCGAGGAACACGCCCGTGGTTGCGGTACGGATCCCCATTTTACGGCCACAGGTTGGGCAGTCGATGCTGGTCAGTACCATCTGGTTAGGCAGCATGCCGCCTTCTTCAGGATCTTTCTCAGCTTTCTCAAGCTGGTTGGTAAAATCGCTGAAGAAGCTGTCGAGAACTTTCTTCCACTCGGCCTTATGGCTGGCAACCTCATCGAGACTGTCCTCCATCTGCGCGGTGAAGTCATAGTTCATCAACTCACGGAAGTTAGCTTCCAGACGGTCGGTAACAATCTCACCCATTTTTTCAGCATAGAAACGACGGTTCTCAACGCGAACGTATCCACGATCCTGAATGGTCGAAATGATTGACGCATAGGTAGACGGGCGACCGATGCCGCGTTTTTCCAGCTCTTTTACCAGCGACGCTTCGCTGAAACGCGCAGGCGGCTTGGTGAAGTGCTGGGCCGGTACCAGATCAACCAGCGACAGCTCGTCGCCTTTGTTGACGGAAGGCAGCGTTCTGTCTTCATCACCTTTACGCAGCGCAGGCATCACTTTTGTCCAGCCGTCGAAACGCAGAATGCGGCCGCGCGCTTTCAGGCGGAAATCACCCGCGCCAACGGTCAGGGTAGTGGAGTCGTATTTCGCTGGCGTCATCTGGCAGGCCACGAACTGGCGCCAGATCAGCTGATACAGCTTCTGGGCGTCCGCTTCCATATCTTTAAGAGATTCCGCCAGAACGGAAACATCAGAAGGACGGATCGCTTCGTGCGCTTCCTGAGAATTCTCTTTGCTGGCGTACTGATTAGGACTGTCCGGCAGGTATTTCTTACCAAAGTTGTCCTCGATATAGCCACGCACCATGCTGACAGCGTCCTGGCTCAGGTTGGTGGAGTCAGTACGCATGTAGGTGATGTAACCCGCTTCATACAAACGCTGGGCCATCATCATGGTTTTCTTCACGCCGTAACCCAGACGCGTACTTGCCGCCTGCTGAAGCGTTGACGTGATAAACGGTGCGCCAGGCTTGCTGCTGGTCGGTTTGTCTTCACGATCCAGCACCTGATAACGCGCTTTTTCCAGCAGCGCTACGGCGGCCATGGTCTGATCGCGATTTTCAGGACGGAACGGTTTGTCGTTGTGGTGGCTCACCTGCAACGGCAGCGCATCGCCGCCCGGCGTGGTGACATTCGCATCCACTTCCCAGAACTCTTCCGGGACAAACGCTTTGATCTCGCGTTCACGTTCGACAACAAGACGAACAGCCACAGACTGCACACGCCCCGCAGACAGGCCGCGAGCGACCTTTTTCCACAGCAACGGCGAAACCATGTAGCCTACAACGCGGTCCATAAAGCGACGCGCCTGCTGAGCGTTAACACGGTCGATATTCAGTTCACCCGGCTTTTCAAACGCCTGACGAATCGCATTCTTTGTAATTTCGTTAAACACTACACGGCTGTAGCGTTTGTCATCACCCCCAATCACTTCCCGCAGGTGCCATGCGATGGCCTCCCCTTCGCGGTCAAGGTCGGTTGCGAGATAAATGTGGTCTGCTTTTTCAGCAAGCTGTTTCAGCTCGTTAACGACTTTTTCTTTGCCTGGCAGCACTTCGTATTGTGCATCCCAGTTGTGCCATGGGTTAACACCCATGCGGTTGACAAGCGCGCTACGTTCATCCTTTTTAGGCTTTTTAGCCCCTTTGGTGGAGGTAGAGTCTGCGCTCTTTTTGCTGGCTGAGCCACTTGTCGGCAAATCGCGAATGTGACCAACGCTGGACTTAACCACGTAGTCATTGCCCAGATATTTATTGATCGTTTTGGCTTTTGCCGGGGACTCAACGATGACGAGAGCTTTACCCATATTCACCTTTACCTAATTTAATTCTTCCAGGAATACGCCGCACGTTGATTTCCCTTCCGCTGACGACGAGCCATTGATATTGCGACGTCGTCAGGGGATATCAACCCCTTTGTCTTACCGAACGTCAGTATGGCGACATCCAGGTCATTGAGTTTTCGGGTATTTTTCTCACATCAAAGTTCATTCGTGACGAATTCCCGGTCGAATGTCAAGCAATTCTGTTGCCAGAATGACGAAAGCGCACACTGTACCTGATAAAATTCGTTACGCAACTTTATTAGCATGCAAAAGCAAATCCCGCCAGCCAGCCCCTGTTCCTTATACCCGTGGATAGCAGGGAAAATTTGCCCCCGAAGCGACCCAGGCGTAGACTATTGTCACTGTTTAAGGAGTGGAATATGCAGAATACGACCCAACCCATTGACCGAGCTTCACTGCTTATCGAAGCAAACAAACTCATTCGCGACCATGAAGACACCCTGGCGGGGATTGAAGCGACTGGCGTGGAACAACGTAATGGCGTGCTGGTGTTCAGCGGTGAATACTTCCTTGATGAACAAGGGTTACCAACCCCGAAAAGCACCGCCGTGTTTAACATGTTTAAATACCTGGCGCATACCCTCTCAGAGAAGTACCACCTGGTCGATTAAAACGAAAACGCGAGGCATCTGCCTCGCGTTTTTCTTTACAGCAGCGGCTTTTGTCCGCGCTGCAACCAGCGTATCAGCAGGCGATCCGCGCTTTCTGCCGCACTATTGGTTAAACGGTCGAGCAGGCGCTTACGTCGGGTGAAGCGCACCCCCACCAGCTCACGACCTTCCATCAGGTTGAGCAGGAGGTCGTCGCTGGTACCCACTTCATCCACCAGCCCTTTCTCCTGCGCCTGCGTGCCGTACCAGTGTTCGCCCGTAGCCACCTGCTCAATGTCCAGCGTTGGGCGCATGCGGTGCACGAAATCCTTGAACAGATGGTGGGTTTCGTTCAGATCTTCCCGGAACTTCTGCCGTCCCTCTTCGGTATTTTCGCCGAGCAGCGTCAGCGTACGTTTGTACTGACCCGCCGTATGCAATTCGATGTCGATCTCTTTATTTTTCAGGAAACGATTGAAGTTAGGGATCTGCGCAACCACCCCAATCGAGCCGATAATGGAGAACGGTGCTGCGACGATTTTATCCGCCACGCACGCCATCATATAGCCGCCACTCGCCGCGACCTTATCTACCGCCACGGTGAGCGGGATCTGTTTATCCCGCAGACGTTGTAACTGCGAAGCCGCCAGTCCATACCCATGCACTACGCCGCCCGGGCTTTCAAGGCGTACCACCACCTGATCCTGGGCTTTCGCCACGGCCAGCACCGCTGTCACTTCCTCACGCAGAGAGGAGACTTCATGCGCATCCATGCTACCTTTAAAATCGAGCACATAGACGCGCGGTTTTGCGTCAGCCTGTGGCGTGGCGAGCTTAGCTTTCGCCTTCGCGGCTTTGGCGTCCTGCTTATGTTTTTTCTTCTGGGCTTTTAGCCACAGCTTCTGTTGATGATCGTCAAGCAGCGCCAGAGACATCTCTTCCCGCATCTCTTTATACTGCTCGCTCAGGCGGGTAATGCGTAACTCACCACGCTGACGCTTACGCTGCGTCAGGTTGACAATCAGGACGGCAATCACCGCGACAGCAATAACCACCGTAGCGATTTTGGCCAAAAACAACCCATACTGAGAAAGTAATTCCACGCGTTCCACCTTGATTTAACCACGAATCTTTCACGCCAGTGTACAACAGCCCTGCGCAGGCGTCTCGCTCTGGACATTAGCTCTGCGAGGCGGCTTCAGGAATCCCCCGTTTTTGGTTTAAATCTTTGCAAATTGTTAATTTCCCAGCGTTCTGTCCTGTAGACTGATTGAATTCTGACGCGGTTTCGGGCATAAAGCCGAAAAGTCATAAATAAAGGTGCAAGTCACGCCCAATGCGCCTGAGGAGCCACCGTGCATTATCAGCCACAAAAAAACCTTCTACAGAACCGCATCATTCTGGTTACCGGTGCCAGCGACGGGATTGGTCGCGAAGCGGCGCTGACTTATTCTGAATACGGTGCGAGCCTTATTCTGCTGGGACGTAATGAAGAAAAGCTCAAAGCCGTTGCCCGTGAAATCGAAAACGCCGGCGGTACCCCCACGCCCTGGTATACGCTCGATCTGCTGACCTGTACGTCAGCGTCATGTCAGGCCCTTGCCCAGCGCATTAGTACGCATTATTCGCGTCTGGACGGCGTACTGCACAACGCGGGGTTACTGGGCGAAGTGCGCCCGATGGATGAACAGGATCCGGAGATTTGGCAGCAGGTGATGCAGGTTAACGTCAACGGGACGTTTTTCCTGACCCAGGCCTTGCTTCCTTTATTACTTAACTCAGATTCCGGTTCGCTGGTGTTTACCTCCTCCAGCGTGGGGCGTCAGGGTCGTGCGAACTGGGGGGCTTACGCCGCCTCAAAATTTGCCACCGAAGGAATGATGCAGGTGCTGGCCGAAGAGTATCAAAACCGCCATCTGCGGGTTAACTGTATTAACCCTGGCGGTACGCGCACTAAAATGCGTGCCAGCGCGTTCCCGACAGAAGATCCGCAAAAGCTAAAAACCCCGGCCGATATTATGCCTCTTTACCTGTGGCTAATGGGTGACGACAGCCGTCGTAAAACCGGAATGACATTCGATGCTCAGCCAGGCCGCAAACCGGGGATATCGCAATGAGTGAAGACCGTCATCAGCAGCGCCAGCAGCGTCTGAAAGAACAGGTTGATGCACGCGTGGCGGCCGCTCAGGACGAGCGCGGGATCCTCATCGTGTTCACCGGCAACGGCAAAGGCAAAACCACCGCCGCATTCGGTACCGCCACCCGCGCAGTCGGGCACGGTCAGAAAGTGGGCGTGATCCAGTTTATCAAGGGTGAATGGCCCAACGGCGAGCGTAATCTGCTCGAACCGCAAGGTGTTGAGTTTCAGGTGATGGCGACCGGTTTTACCTGGGATACCCAGAACCGGGAAACAGATACCGCAGCCTGCCTCGCCGTCTGGGAGCATGCCAAAAGAATGCTCTCTGACCCGTCGCTGAACATGGTGTTGCTGGATGAGATCACCTATATGGTGGCCTATGACTACCTGCCGCTGGAAGCCGTGCTGGAGGCCCTCAGGAACCGCCCTGCACACCAGACGGCGATCGTCACGGGGCGCGGGTGTCATCGGGACATTCTGGAGCTGGCCGATACCGTCAGCGAACTGCGTCCGGTTAAGCATGCGTTCGATGCGGGTATCAAAGCGCAAATAGGGATTGATTACTGAAGAAAAAAGCCCGGTATATTCACCGGGCTTTTAGATTAACCATTGTTATTACGGCTGCCAGAGCGGCGATTGCTGCTAACCTGGCTGTGACGTTTAACCGCACGGCGGATCTGGTTCGCCTTCATACGACGACGATCTTTCTCTACCGCCACTTTCGATGTGGTTTCTGGCGTCAGGCCAACCAGATCGCGCAGGTAGTTAGTTTGCGTCAGATCCAGCTCGGTATAGCCGCCACGTGGCAGGCCTTTCGGCAGCAGGATGTCGCCATAGCGGACACGAATCAAACGGCTTACCTGGACACCGACCGCTTCCCACAGACGACGCACCTCGCGGTTACGTCCCTCTGTCAGGGTAACGTTGTACCACTGGTTAATGCCTTCACCACCGGTAAACTTGATGGTTTTGAACGCCGCTGGGCCGTCTTCCAGCTGAACGCCACGCGACAGATCGCGCAGTTTGTTCTCATCAACCTGGCCGAAAACACGAACGGCGTATTCACGCTCCACTTCACGACTCGGGTGCATCAGGCGGTTTGCCAGTTCACCATCGGTGGTGAACAGCAGCAGGCCACAGGTATTCACGTCCAGACGCCCTACGGCAATCCAGCGGGCGCCACGCAGTTTTGGCAGACGGTCGAACACCGTCGGGCGGCCTTCCGGATCGTTGCGGGTACACAGTTCGCCTTCCGGCTTGTAGTAAGCCAGTACGCGGCAGATCTGTTCAGCAGACTCTTTCACGGAGATAAGATGGCCGTCAATGCGGATCTTCAGCCCCGGTACGATTTCAACGCGGTCACCGAGCGTGGCGATTTTACCGTCCACACTCACGCGGCCTGCTTCAATAATGGCTTCGATTTCACGGCGCGAACCGTGGCCGGCACGCGCCAGCACTTTCTGTAACTTCTCGCTCATTGAGCTTCCTCAGGTGTCGCCTTCACAGGCGTCGAATCAGGTCAAAAACAGGGCGGCGCCCTGCTTTGATGGCCGCGTAGTATATCTGCTTACACCCTTACAAGAAAGGCTTAACATCGCCCACGCCTTCACGAATCACTTCTGGCGCGTCTTCGGTGAGATCCACCACGGTGGTCGGTTGCTGGCCTAGATAGCCGCCATGAATAATCAGCTCCACCACTTTCTCCAGACGATCTTTGATCTCTTCCGGGTCGGACTCGGTAAACTCACTGCCCGGCAGCATCAGCGAGGTAGACAGCATCGGCTCGCCGAGGGTTTCCAGCAGCGCCTGGGCAATCGGGTTCGACGGCACGCGCATGCCGATGGTTTTACGTTTTTCCTGCAACAGACGACGCGGCACCTCTTTTGTCCCTTTCAGAATGAAGGTGTAGTTTCCCGGCGTGTTGTTTTTGATCAGGCGAAAGGCCACGTTGTCGACATACGCATAGGTCGACAGCTCAGAGAGATCGCGACACATTAGGGTGAAGTTGTGGCCGTCCGGCAGCTGGCGGATGCGACAGATGCGCTCCATCGCCCCTTTATCCTCGATTTTACAGCCCAGCGCGTAGCCAGAATCGGTTGGGTAGACAATAACGCCACCTTTACGGACGATTTCCACAGCCTGATTAATCAGACGTGGCTGTGGGTTATCCGGATGGATATAGAAAAACTGACTCATACTTCCCTCTCTTCAATTTGCTGTGGCTGTTCCCAGAGCTGCCAGACGGGCTCAACGCCAGCGGGTAACCAGAGCTTGCGCCCCAGTTCAATCCACGCGCAGGGCTGATGGAAATCTGAACCCTGTGACCCAAGCAGGCCAAACTGACGGGCGTAGGTCGCGAGCTGCGAACGCTCATTGGGTGCCTGCTGACACTGGGCAACTTCCATCGCCTCACCGCCGGATTCGGCAAAGTGGGCCAGCAGCCTTTTCAGCCATTTAGCAGAAAGATTATACCGCCCCGGATGGGCCAATACGGCCTTACCACCAGAATGATGAATCACATCAATAGCTTGTTTTATTGTACACCACTGGGGAGGAACGTATCCGGTTTTCCCGCGAGCCAGATACTTTTTAAACACATTCGCCATGGTCGTCGCTTTACCGGCGTCAACCAGAAAACGGGCGAAATGGCCGCGCGTGACCGCCCCACCGTTCGCCAGCTTGCGCGCGCCTTCCAGCGCACCGGGGATATGCGCCTTCTCAAGACGTTCGCCTATCAACTCCGCGCGTTGATTGCGTCGTGCTTTTTGTTCTTGCAAAAATGCGCACATTGCCGGATGTTCTGTATCAATATTCAGGCCAACGATATGAATTTCGTGGTTTTCCCAGAGCGTGGAGATCTCGACCCCGGGCACCAGATTTAGCGCCAGCCCGCTTCGGGCAATCTCGGCGCGCGCGGCGGGGATGGCGTCTGTTGTGTCGTGATCGGTTATTGCCAGCGTGCCGACACGCATTTCAACGGCGCGATGGACCAGGGCTTCGGGCGTCAGCAAGCCATCTGAAGCCTGCGTATGGCTGTGTAAATCATAAATTACGGCGTAGGTGGTATCGCTCAAAGCACTTCCCATAACAGTCTGGAGACATCCGAAGCACCTATGATACCGACTTACCGCGAAATACTGAAATCAGGGGTTGACAACACGCCATCGAACTAGTTAACTAGTACGCAAGTTCACACGAGAAAGGTATCTGAAAATGACAGCACATTTCGCTCTGCACGGTTGGTGGCGTACTTCCTGATCTTCGGGCAGTGTCACGCGTCTGCGAAAAGCAAACAGATACCCGGCCCGCTCCCAAGCGGGCTTTTTTTTGAACAGAATATGAGAATAACAACATGCAAACAGCCAAACCCCACCTCGAACTGCTGACCTGCGAGGCGGCCTATCGCCATAACCCTACCGCGCTCTTTCATCAGGTGTGCGGTGCACGTCCTGCGACGCTGCTGCTGGAATCTGCTGATATCGACAGCAAGGACGATCTCAAAAGCCTGCTGCTGGTTGACAGCGCGCTGCGCATTACCGCATCGGGTGACACTGTCACTATTAAGGCGTTATCCGAGAATGGCGCGTCGCTGCTGCCGCTGCTGGATGCGGCTCTGCCTTCAGGTATTGAAAATGAGCGTCATCCGGACCTGCGAATTCTGCATTTCCCGCCGGTAAGCCAGTTGCTGGATGAAGATGCCCGCCTCTGCTCACTCTCCGTTTTCGACGCCTTCCGCCTGCTGCAAAATCTGGTCAAAGTGCCGGAAGATGAGCGCGAAGCAATGTTCTTTGGCGGGCTGTTTGCTTACGACCTGGTTGCTGGCTTTGAAGATTTACCGGAAACCGAGCAGGGTAACCGCTGCCCGGACTACTGCTTCTACCTGGCCGAAACCCTGATGGTGATCGACCATCAGAAAAAATACACCCGCATTCAGGCCAGCCTGTTCACGCCATCTGTGTCTGAGAAAAATCGCCTCGCGCAGCGCATCGGCCAACTGCAACAGCAGATGTCAGAAGCACCGCCCGCGCTCCCGGTGCAGCGTGTTGAAAAGATGACCTGCGAGGTGAGTCAGACCGACGATCAGTACGGCGCGGTGGTGCGTCAGATGCAAAAAGCGATTCGTGCCGGGGAGATTTTCCAGGTGGTGCCGTCCCGTCGCTTTTCACTGCCCTGCCCGTCGCCGCTGGCGGCTTACGATGTGCTGAAAAAGAGCAACCCAAGCCCGTACATGTTCTTTATGCAGGACAATGATTTCACCCTGTTCGGCGCGTCACCGGAAAGCTCCCTCAAGTACGACGCCACCAGCCGCCAGATTGAGATCTACCCGATAGCGGGCACCCGTCCACGCGGCCGTCGTGCCGATGGCTCCCTGGACCGCGATCTCGACAGCCGCATCGAACTGGAAATGCGTACCGACCACAAAGAGCTCTCCGAACACCTGATGCTGGTTGACCTGGCACGTAACGACCTGGCGCGTATTTGTACGCCGGGCAGCCGCTATGTGGCAGACCTGACCAAAGTCGACCGCTACTCCTTCGTCATGCATCTGGTATCCCGCGTGGTGGGTGAGCTGCGCCACGACCTCGACGTCCTGCACGCCTACCGCGCCTGCATGAACATGGGCACGTTGAGCGGCGCGCCGAAAGTCCGCGCCATGCAGCTGATTGCCGAAGCTGAAGGCCGCCGTCGCGGCAGCTACGGTGGCGCGGTGGGCTATTTCACCGCTCACGGTGACCTCGATACCTGCATCGTGATTCGCTCCGCCTACGTTGAGGACGGCATTGCTACCGTCCAGGCCGGGGCCGGGATTGTGCTGGATTCTGTTCCGCAGTCGGAAGCCGACGAAACCCGCAGTAAAGCGCGCGCGGTACTGCGCGCCATTGCTACCGCACACCATGCACAGGAGATTTTCTGATGGCTGACATTCTGCTGCTCGATAATATCGACTCCTTTACCTACAACCTGGCAGATCAGCTGCGTGCGAATGGGCACAACGTCGTCATCTATCGCAACCACGTTCCGGCCCAGACGCTGATTGACCGTCTGGCGACCATGCAAAACCCGGTGCTGATGCTCTCCCCGGGGCCAGGCGCACCGAGCGAAGCGGGCTGTATGCCTGAGCTGTTGACCCGTATGCGCGGCAAGCTGCCGATTATCGGCATCTGCCTCGGCCATCAGGCGATTGTCGAAGCCTACGGTGGTTACGTGGGTCAGGCGGGGGAGATCCTGCATGGTAAAGCGTCAAGCATTGAACATGACGGTCAGGCGATGTTTGCCGGTCTGCCGAACCCGCTTCCGGTGGCGCGTTACCACTCACTGGTCGGCAGCAATATTCCGGCCGGGCTGACGATTAACGCCTCGTTTGAAGGGATGGTGATGGCGGTGCGTCACGATGCGGATCGCGTCTGCGGGATGCAGTTCCACCCGGAATCTATCCTGACGTCTAACGGCGCGCGCCTGCTGGAGCAAACGCTCAACTGGGCGCTGCAAAAGCTGGAGCAGACCAACACCCTGCAACCGATTCTGGAAAAACTGTATCAGGCCCAGACCCTGAGCCAGCAGGAGAGCCACCAGCTTTTCTCCGCCGTCGTGCGCGGCGAGCTGAAGCCTGAGCAGCTGGCCGCTGCGCTGGTGAGCATGAAAGTGCGCGGCGAAAGCCCGCAGGAGATCGCCGGTGCGGCAACCGCGCTGCTGGAAAATGCCGCCCCGTTCCCGCGCCCGGACTATCCGTTTGCCGATATCGTTGGGACCGGTGGCGACGGCAGCAACAGCATCAATATTTCGACCGCCAGCGCCTTTGTGGCGGCGGCATGCGGACTGAAAGTGGCGAAGCACGGCAACCGCAGCGTGTCCAGCCGTTCCGGATCGTCCGACCTGCTGGCGGCTTTCGGTATCAACCTGGACATGAACGCCGAGCGTTCCCGTGAAGCGCTGGATGACCTGGGCGTCTGTTTCCTGTTTGCGCCGAAGTATCACACCGGTTTCCGCCACGCGATGCCCGTTCGCCAGCAGCTTAAAACCCGGACGCTGTTTAATGTGCTCGGTCCACTCATTAACCCGGCGCACCCGCCGCTGGCGCTGATTGGCGTTTACAGTCCGGAGCTGGTCCTGCCGATTGCGGAGACGCTGCGCGTCCTCGGTTACCAACGCGCCGCCGTGGTACACAGCGGCGGGATGGATGAAGTTTCCCTGCATGCGCCCACGCTGGTGGCCGAACTGAATAACGGCGAAGTGCTGAACTATCAGCTTGAGGCCGCTGATTTCGGGTTGACCCCGTACCATCAGGACGCCCTGGCGGGCGGCACGCCGGAAGAAAACCGTGACATTCTCACGCGCTTATTACAAGGTAAAGGTGAGGCCGCCCATGAGGCCGCCGTGGCGGCCAACGTAGCCATGCTGATGCGTTTACATGGCGAGGAAGATCTGAAAGCCAACGCCCAAAAAGTTCTGGACGTACTGCGCTCCGGTGCAGCTTACGATCGCGTTACCGCACTTGCGGCAAGAGGGTAAATAATGCAGACCGTTTTAGCGAAAATCGTCGCCGATAAGGCCATCTGGGTGGAAGCCCGTAAGCAACAGCAGCCGCTCGCCAGTTTTCAGAATGACGTCGTTCCGAGCAGCCGTCGTTTCTATGATGCCCTCCAGGGCGCGCGTACCGCGTTTATTCTGGAGTGTAAAAAAGCGTCTCCGTCCAAAGGCGTGATCCGTGACGATTTCGACCCGGCGCGTATTGCCGGTATCTACAAGCATCATGCGTCTGCCATTTCTGTGCTGACGGATGAGAAATATTTCCAGGGCAGCTTCGATTTTCTGCCCGTAGTCAGCGGCATCGCGCCGCAGCCGATTCTGTGCAAAGACTTTATTATCGACCCGTATCAGATCTGGCTGGCGCGCTTTTACCAGGCCGATGCCTGCCTGCTGATGCTCTCCGTGCTGGATGACGAACAGTATCGCCAGCTCTCCGCCGTCGCGCACAGCCTGAATATGGGCGTGCTTACCGAAGTGAGCAACGAAGAGGAGCTGGAGCGCGCCATCGCGCTGGAAGCCAAAGTGGTCGGCATTAACAACCGCGACCTGCGCGACCTGTCGATTGACCTCAACCGTACGCGCCAGCTTGCGCCGCGTCTGGGTGCGGGCGTCACGGTGATCAGCGAATCCGGAATCAACAGCTACGCTCAGGTGCGCGAACTCAGCCACTTTGCCAACGGTTTCCTGATCGGTTCCGCGATGATGGAACACGACGATCTTAATGCGGCCGTGCGCCGCGTGCTGCTGGGTGAGAACAAAGTTTGCGGCCTGACCCGTGAACAGGATGCGCAGGCGGCGTATGAGGCGGGCGCAATCTATGGTGGTCTGATCTTTGTTGAGTCCTCTCCTCGCGCCGTTAATGAAGAACAGGCGCGCAAGGTGATTGCGGCTGCGCCACTGAGCTACGTGGGCGTGTTCCGCAATGCGGATATTAACGACGTTGCGGCGAAAGCGGACGCGTTATCCCTGAGCGCGGTTCAGCTACATGGCGATGAAGATCAGACATACATCGATGCACTGCGACATGTTCTGGCACCTCAGGTTCAGATCTGGAAAGCGCAAAGCGTTGGCGCCATCCTGCCCGCGCGTAACCTTACGCATGTTGATAAATACGTGCTCGACAACGGCCAGGGCGGTACGGGGCAGCGTTTCGACTGGTCACTGCTGCGTGGTGAAGTGCTGGACAATGTCCTGCTGGCGGGGGGATTAAGCCCCGATAACTGTGTGGAAGCAGCCAAAACCGGCTGCGCCGGCCTCGATTTCAATTCAGGCGTAGAGTCCCAACCGGGCATAAAAGACGCCAGCAAGCTGGCATCGGTATTTAAAACTCTGCGTGCATATTAAGGAAGAGAAGATGACGACATTACTTAACCCGTATTTTGGTGAGTTTGGTGGGATGTACGTCCCACAAATCCTGATGCCCGCGCTGCGCCAGCTGGAAGAAGCGTTCGTGAGCGCGCAGAAAGATCCGGCGTTTCAGGCGGAGTTTACTGACCTGCTGAAAAACTACGCCGGTCGTCCGACGGCGCTGACAAAGTGCCGCAACCTGACCGAAGGCACTAAAACTACGCTGTATCTTAAGCGTGAAGATTTGCTGCACGGTGGCGCGCATAAAACTAACCAGGTGCTGGGCCAGGCGCTGCTCGCGAAGCGGATGGGTAAAACCGAAATCATCGCCGAAACCGGCGCGGGGCAGCACGGTGTGGCCTCAGCGCTCGCCAGCGCCCTGCTCGGCCTGAAATGCCGCATTTACATGGGGGCGAAGGACGTTGAGCGCCAGTCGCCAAACGTGTTCCGTATGCGTCTGATGGGGGCGGAAGTGATCCCGGTGCACAGCGGTTCTGCCACGCTGAAAGATGCCTGTAATGAAGCGCTGCGCGACTGGTCTGGCAGCTACGAAACCGCCCACTATATGCTCGGTACCGCGGCAGGCCCGCACCCGTTCCCGACCATCGTGCGTGAATTCCAGCGCATGATCGGTGAAGAGACTAAAGCGCAGATCCTCGAAAAAGAGGGTCGCCTGCCGGATGCGGTGATCGCCTGCGTTGGCGGCGGATCTAACGCCATCGGCATGTTTGCCGATTTTATCGACGAAACCAGCGTTGGGCTGATTGGCGTTGAGCCTGCCGGCCACGGCATTGAAACGGGTGAGCACGGTGCGCCGCTGAAGCATGGCCGCGTGGGGATCTATTTCGGCATGAAGGCCCCGATGATGCAGACCGATGAAGGGCAGATTGAGGAGTCTTACTCAATTTCAGCCGGGCTGGATTTCCCGTCCGTAGGGCCGCAGCACGCGTTCCTCAACAGCACCGGCCGCGCGGATTATGTCTCCATCACTGATGACGAAGCGCTGGAGGCCTTCAAAACCCTGTGCCGCAATGAAGGGATCATCCCGGCGCTGGAGTCTTCCCACGCGCTGGCACACGCGCTGAAAATGATGAAGGAAAACCCGGAAAAAGAGCAACTGCTGGTGGTAAACCTTTCCGGTCGCGGTGACAAAGATATTTTCACCGTTCACGATATTCTGAAAGCACGAGGGGAAATCTGATGGAACGCTACGACAACGCATTTGCACAACTGAAAGCCCGCCAGGAAGGCGCTTTCGTTCCCTTCGTGACGCTGGGCGACCCCGGTCCGGAGCTGTCGCTGAAGATTATCGATACCCTGATTGACGCCGGTGCCGACGCGCTGGAATTGGGGATTCCGTTCTCCGATCCGCTGGCGGATGGCCCGACCATCCAGAACGCGACGCTTCGCGCGTTTGCTGCGGGCGTGACGCCGGGCCAGTGCTTCGAAATGCTGGCGGCGATCCGCCAGAAGCACCCGACCATTCCGATCGGCCTGCTGATGTACGCCAACCTGGTGTTCAGCCGCGGTATTGATGCGTTTTACGCAGAGTGCGCCCGCGTGGGCGTTGACTCCGTGCTGGTGGCTGACGTGCCCGTTGAAGAGTCTGCGCCGTTCCGTCAGGCGGCGATGCGCCACAACGTCGCGCCGATTTTCATCTGTCCACCGAATGCCGATGACGATCTGTTGCGCCAGATTGCCTCTTACGGACGGGGTTACACCTACCTGCTCTCCCGTGCGGGCGTCACCGGTGCGGAAAACAAAGCCGCGCTGCCGCTGCATCATCTGGTGGAGAAGCTGGCAGAATACCATGCTGCACCGCCGCTTCAGGGCTTTGGGATTTCCTCTCCGGATCAGGTTACTGCGGCGATTGACGCGAAAGCCGCCGGGGCCATTTCCGGTTCGGCTATCGTGAAAATCATCGAGAAGAATGTGGATAAGCCAGAGCAGATGCTGGCTGAGTTACACGCATTCGTCACATCCATGAAAGCGGCCACACACAAGGCGTAACCGTTAACACCGTCTGGCCCCGGCGTCAGGCGGTTTTCCCTTATCTCTTCCTGAAAGAAGCAGGTCAAAATTGATCCTGTCGATATTTTCGGTGTGAATGACTTTTCAAACTTTCGCGTAAGCGTATGATCTGGGCTCTTTTTAGCGTTACCCTTCTGAGTTCAGAGGTTATTCATGTCCTGGCATTCCTTCAAACAGACTTACCTGGTTAAGTTCTGGTCACCTGTTCCGGCCGTTATCGCGGCAGGCATTCATGCCGAAGAGTGGGGTTACTTCAAACTGATCCATCTTGAGGGCACACCGCTGACCCGCATCGACGGGATGATGATCATTGGCATGTTTGGCGGATGTTTTGCGGCCGCGCTGTGGGCCAACAACGTTAAGTTGCGCATGCCGAAAAGCCGCATCCGCATTATGCAGGCCGTAGTCGGCGGTATCATTGCCGGGTTTGGCGCCCGCCTGGCGATGGGCTGTAATCTGGCCGCGTTCTTTACCGGTATTCCGCAGTTTTCGCTGCATGCCTGGTTCTTTGCCGTCGCCACCGCCATAGGCTCATATTTCGGTGCAAAGTTCACCCTGCTGCCACTGTTCCGCATTCCGGTGAAAATGACGAAAGTTAGCGCTGCATCTCCGTTAACGCAAAAACCCGATCAGGCGCGTCGTCGCTTCCGCCTCGGTATGCTGGTCTTTTTTGCTATGGTTGCCTGGGCGATTTGCACGGCGATGAATCAGCCCAAACTCGGTCTGGCCATGCTGTTCGGCGTCGGCTTTGGTCTGCTGATTGAACGCGCGCAGATCTGCTTTACCTCCGCGTTTCGCGATATGTGGATCACCGGACGTACCATGATGGCGAAAGCCATTATTGCCGGGATGGCCGTGAGCGCGATCGGGATCTTTAGCTATGTTCAGCTCGGCGTTGAGCCGAAAATCATGTGGGCCGGTCCTAATGCGGTCATTGGCGGGCTGCTGTTTGGTTTTGGCATCGTACTGGCGGGCGGGTGCGAAACTGGCTGGATGTATCGCGCCGTGGAAGGCCAGGTGCATTACTGGTGGGTTGGTCTGGGTAACGTGATTGGCTCAACCCTCCTGGCGTACTACTGGGATGACGTCTCTCCAGTACTGGCAACCAACTGGGACAGGGTCAATTTGCTGAATACCTTTGGTCCACTCGGGGGGCTCATGGTGACCTACGCCCTGCTGCTTATCGCCTTCTTACTGGTTATTGCGCAAGAAAAGCGCTTCTTCCGGCGTGCCACCGTCAAAACTGAAACTCAGGAGAATGCCGCATGAAAGAGATCGTGCCTGATTATCGTCTCGATATGGTGGGTGAACCCTGCCCTTACCCGGCCGTTGCCACGCTTGAGGCGTTACCGCAGCTTAAGAAAGGTGAAATTCTGGAAGTGGTGAGCGATTGCCCCCAGTCGATCAATAACATTCCGCTTGATGCCAAAAATCACGGCTATACCGTGCTGGATATCCAGCAGGACGGACCAACGATTCGTTATTTAATTCAGAAGTGATTTCACGGTCGAAAAAGGCCTCTCAGAGGCCTTATCTAGTTTACTGGCTTTGGCCACCGTCGTCGTCTGAGTTTCGGCAGGCATGAATGAGTGGTGAGACGTGTTCCGCAAACGGAACAGATAGCACCGTGAGGTAGGCTATGTGCTGGGCTGAACGTCGTGAACTGAAACTGTTTACCTGCACAAACAGGACACTCAAATTTGATGTTGGGGATATCCCCTCCAGCCAGGTATGTGGAACAACCACCATACAGCAATCCCCGGCTGACCGGGGATATATCTTCTGTCAGAAACGGTAACCCGCTGAGAACATAAATACCCACGGATCCAGACGGGTACTGATACTCTGCTGCTCACCGCTAGCTTTAAAGCGCACATCCGTATCAATGTCCATATACCAGACCGAGGCGTTGATCAGCCAGTCACGGTTAATCAGATAATCCAGACCAACCTGCCCCGCTATGCCCCACGAGTCTTTCAGGCTGAGATCGGATAGCCCAGCCTCTTTACCGGTATCGTTAAATTTCTCATCAAAGAAGGTGGTGTAGTTAACGCCTGCACCAATATAAGGGCGTAACTTGCTGCTGGAATCGCCGAAGTACCACTGCGCCATCAGGGTTGGTGGTAAATGGTGCACCGTAGCAATGTCCCCGGTCGGCCCTAAACCGACGCGGTGACGGAATGGCGTGGCGGCCAGAAGCTCAACGCCAATGTTATCCGTAGCCATATACGTGAATGTCAGGCCTAACTGGGTGTTATTGCTAACGTTAAACCCGCCCATACCCAGTACATTGTCGGAACCTTCCGTTGGACGCACCGTTGCCGAACCGGCACGAATAAAGAATTCACCTGCTTCATGCGCGTACGCGCCGCCAGAGAGACTGCTTAAGATAAGGGCTGCCACCGCTAATTTTTTCATATCCGCTCCATCGTTGTGGTTTTAATTGCGGAGGAGAATATACTCACAAATGAGTAATAAGTGATCTAACACAGATCACATTAAAACCAGTAAGTTAACATTCATTGATCTAGGTTAATTTTTGGTGACGCCTCATAAAGCAATAAGTTGTTACCGCGTCAATTTTTGGCATTTCATAGTTAAAAAATTTTCTGTTTTTCCTCTCTTGCGCTTCCTGTAGCGGCTGGATAATTTATCGCTCTCACAATCTGATTTGATGCGTTCTACTTTTGCAGGTGTGCCATGAGTGATCATAACCCGTGCATGACGTGCGGAGCCTGTTGTGCGTATTTTCGAGTCTCTTTCTACTGGGCTGAAGCCAGCGATGGCGGCGGCACCGTTCCGGTTGATCTCACTGAACCCTTGACCCCTTTCCTGCGTTGCATGCGCGGCACCAACCAAAAACAGAGCCGCTGTGTGGCACTGCAAGGTGAACCTGGGGTATCCACCCGCTGTTCCATTTACGCGGATCGCCCCAGCCCGTGCCGCACTTTCGCGATGTCAGGAGAGGATGGACAGGTCAATGAGGCATGCAATCGCGCCCGCGCCCGCTATGGATTACCGCCGCTTTACAAAGATATGCTTTTCCATACAAGCCTTGATGCTGCCACCAGCGTGTTATCCGGTGTACAATTGCCGGCTAATTAACACCTGCAATACTCAAGGAGAGTGCATGTCTATCACGGCGAAGTCTGTCTACCGTGACACGGGAAATTTTTTCCGCAATCAGTTCGTTACTTTTTTACTGATCGCGTTGTTGTGCGCCTTCATTACGGTGGTGCTGGGTCATGCGTTCTCACCCAGTGATGAACAGATTGCCTCGCTGAGCCAGGGGGATCATCTTGCAGGCAGCGCAGGGTTATTTGACCTTGTGCAGAATATGACGCCAGAGCAACAGCAAATCTTGCTGCGTGCATCTGCGGCATCTACCTTCTCGGGGCTAATCGGCAACGCCATTCTGGCAGGTGGCGTGTTGCTGATGATCCAGCTGGTGTCTGCCGGCCAACGCGTCAGCGCGTTACGTGCCATCGGGGCCAGTGCTCCGGTGCTGCCGAAACTGTTTATCCTCATCTTCCTGACCACGCTGCTGGTCCAGATGGGGATAATGTTGGTTGTCGTTCCGGGCGTGCTGCTGGCTATCGTGCTTTCATTTGCGCCAGTAATGGTTGTGCAGGACAAAATGGGTATTTTCACCGCCATGCGCAGCAGTATAAGGCTCGCGTGGGCGAATATGCGTCTGGTCGCCCCGGCCGTTATCAGCTGGTTGCTGGCCAAGACTCTACTGTTGCTGTTTGCGCCGAATTTTGCGGTATTAACGCCAAACGTCGGCGCGGTTGTCGCCAATACGCTGAGCAATCTGATTTCAGCTGTACTGCTGGTCTATTTGTTCCGCCTGTACATGTTAATTCGTCAGTAACCGGGATCGCAGAATGAAGCAGTTTCTTGATTTTTTACCGCTGATCGTATTTTTCGCTTTTTATAAGTTGTACGACATCTATGCCGGCACGCTGGCGTTGATTGTGGCAACGGCTGTGGTGCTGATTTACAGCTGGGTTCGCTATCGCAAAGTTGAAAAGATGGCGCTCATCACTTTCCTGATGGTGGCGGTGTTTGGTGGTCTGACGTTGTTCTTCCACAATGATGAATTTATCAAATGGAAGGTCACAGTGATTTACGGCCTGTTTGCGGGCGCGCTGCTCATCAGCCAGTGGGTGATGAAGAAGCCGCTGATCCAGCGCATGCTGGGGAAAGAACTGACGCTGCCGCAGGCTGTGTGGGGGCGTCTGAATATCGCCTGGGCGCTATTTTTTATTCTGTGTGGTCTGGCGAATATCTATATCGCATTCTGGCTGCCGCAGAATATCTGGGTCAACTTCAAGGTGTTTGGCCTGACGGCGCTGACCCTTATCTTCACCCTGCTCAGCGGCGTTTATATTTATCGCCACATGCCGCAGGATGACAAGCACTGATCCTTCTGGCCAGATCGTCACGCGGTCTGGCCTCTTTTCCCGCCTTCCCTTTTCTCCACAACCTTCCTGCGAAAATGTCTGAATCATGAAGATTTTATGGAGATTGCTGTCGCTTTATTGTAATGAGAATCACTATCATTAATATTCTTCATCGCATTTTTAACAAATGGAAATGAGTTGATGAATAACATAATAAGATTTGCCCCGGCTACACTTACGCTCGCCATTTTTTCAACGCTATACCAGAGCGCGCACGCAGCGGAAGATCCTCTCGCCGATGGTGAAACAATGGTCGTTCAGGCAACCGCTGAAGAGGCCCTAAAGCAACAGCCGGGGGTTTCCATCATCACGGCAAAGGACATAGAAAAGGATCCACCGGTTAACGATCTTTCGGAAATTATTCGCAAAATGCCCGGGGTTACCTCACCGGAAACAGCGCGACAGGCAGTCGTGGTAACAACCGTCAGATCGACATCCGCGGTATGGGGCCAGAGAACACGCTGATTCTGATTGACGGTGTGCCGGTGACGTCACGTAACTCGGTGCGCTACAGCTGGCGCGGGGAGCGCGACACCCGCGGGGACACCAACTGGGTTCCGCCAGAGATGGTTGAGCGTATTGAAGTGCTCCGGGGACCAGCTGCCGCCCGCTATGGTTCGGGGGCTGCCGGCGGCGTCGTCAACATCATTACCAAACGCCCGTCCAACGACTGGCACGGCTCCCTCTCCCTGTACACTAACCAGCCTGAAAATGATAAAGAGGGGGCGACGAAACGCGCTAATTTTGATCTGAGCGGCCCCCTCGCGGGCGATGCGTTAACGATGCGCCTGTACGGGAACATCAACAAAACCGACGCAGATGCTCAGGACATCAACACCGCGCAAAACGGCTCTTACGCCGCTGGGCGAGAGGGCGTACGTAACAAGGACATTAATGCCCTGCTCTCCTGGAAACTCACGCCACAGCAGATTATCGATTTCGACTACAGCTACAGCCGCCAGGGCAATATCTACGCGGGTGATACTCAATACAGCAACAGCAACGTCAGCCCTGACGGTCTGGTGTCGTCCCTGTATGGACACGAAACCAACCGAATGTACCGCCAGTCTTATGGCATTACGCACAACGGCATCTGGGACTGGGGTCAGTCAAAGTTCGGGGTTTATTATGAAAAGACCAACAACACCCGACTGGAAGAAGGCTCTACGGGCAAAGTTGAAGGGATGATCAATAGCGATAAATACGATACCAGCCGGCTGGAGTCATACCGTTCAACGGGTGAACTGAACATTCCTTTCTTCTGGCTGGTCGAACAGACGCTAACCGTGGGTGCAGAATGGAACCGTGATGAACTGAACGATCCGGCCTCAATGCAGTCGACAAATGTGTCGGGAGAAGTGATTAACGGCGTTCCCGGCACGGCTTCTGAGCGCAACAGCAAAAACAGCGCTGACCTCACCGGCATCTATCTTGAGGACAATATTGAAGCGCGTCAGGGCACCAACCTGATCCCAGGGCTCCGCTTTGATTATCACAATCAGTTTGGCAGCAACTGGAGTCCGAGCCTGAACCTCTCTCAGGATTTGGGTGACATGTTCAAGGTTAAAGCGGGTATCGCTCGGGTATTTAAAGCGCCAAACTTGTATCAATCCAGCGAAGGCTATCTGCTTTCCACCCGCGGTAATGGCTGCCCGAATAACGTTTCCGAAGGAAGCTGTTATCTGTTAGGTAACCCGGATCTGGATCCGGAAATCAGCGTGAACAAAGAGATCGGCCTGGCCTTTGCCCTGGAAGGCTACGAGGCTGGAATTACCTGGTTCCGCAATGATTACAAAAACAAGATCGTTTCAGGAACGGATGTGCTGGGGCAGACAAGCAGCGGCGCAAATATCCTGCAATGGGAGAACGGCGGTAAGGCCGTTGTTGAAGGTCTGGAAGGCAACCTCACCGTCCCTGTTATTCGCGACACGCTAACCTGGCGTACTAATGCGACGTATATGATTCAGTCTGAAAGTAAAGACACCGGTAATCCGCTGTCGATTATCCCCAAATATACCGTCAACACCATGCTGGACTGGGAGGTTAACAGCAAGCTTTCAGCCAACGTAAGCTGGACGATGTACGGCCGCCAGAAGCCCAGAGAAAACGCTGAAATCCGCAAAGAGGAAAATGCGATGTCCAACAGAGAGATCGGCGCGTATTCCATCGTGGGTATCGGCAGTAACTATCAGCTGACCAAAAACCTGCGCCTGAATGCCGGCATCAGCAACCTCTTTGACAAGCAGATTTACCGTGAAAATGACGGTGCATCTACCTATAACGAACCGGGCCGCGCCTATTACGCTGGCGTAACCATGTCCTTCTGACCTTCAGGCGCCCGCGCTGCGGGCGCTAACCCTATTCTCTCCAGCCAGAAATCATAGTAGCATCCCGCCTGAAGTCTTCAGTTACGAGTTTAAAAACAATGACAACAAATGACGCCCCACAGGGCGAACTGGTTTTACGCACACTGGCAATGCCTGCGGATACGAATGCCAATGGCGATATTTTTGGCGGCTGGTTAATGTCGCAGATGGATATGGGCGGTGCAATCCTGGCAAAAGAGATTGCACACGGGCGCGTGGTAACCGTCCGGGTCGATGGCATGACCTTCCTGCGCCCCGTCGCGGTGGGGGACGTGGTGTGCTGTTACGCACGCTGCGTAAAACGCGGCAATACGTCTATCTCCATTAACATTGAAGTATGGGTGAAAAAAGTCTCTTCTGAACCGATTGGTCAGCGCTATAAGGCGACGGAGGCCCTGTTCATCTACGTGGCAGTGGATAGCGACGGTAAGCCCCGCCAGCTCCCACGGAGCTGATCCTCAGGTAAAAAAAAGCCTCCTTGCGGAGGCTTCTTTTATTCCATCTGTGCCCCGCCGTTCAGGCGGAAGACAATGTTCACAATCAACCCATTGCCGGGTTTACCGGCTTCATAGCGCCACCTGCGCATGGCCGATTTAACTTCACGTTCAAACATATTCGCCGGCTGTGCGGACAGGATTTCCACGTTATCGACACGTCCATCGGCCGTAACGTCGAATTTCACCCGTACACGCCCTTCAATACGTAACGCCTGAGCACGTGCCGGGTACTGCGGCTGGTTACGGCTCAGCGCGCGCGGCCCTGCTGGCGCCGTTACCGTCGGTTTTGTCGCGGTCGTGGTGTTATTCATCAGCGGACGTGACGGGGCGGCATTTTCAACCGGCTGCGTGGCGCGTGGCTCAACCGGACGCACTTCGCGTTTCGGCCGCTCTTCCACCTTTTTGACCGGCTTGGGTTTTGGCTTCGGCTTAGGTTTCGGCTCCGGCTTATGGATCACCACCGGCGCTTCTTTCGGCGGTTCAGGAACCGGCTCTGGCTCTGGCTCGGGTTCAACAACGGGCTGTGGCGGCGGCGGCGCAACCTGCGGCGGCTCAAGATCCGCAGGCGATACCATGGTCACAGAAATTGGCTGCGCTGGCGCTGGCATTTCAATAACCTGATGAACCGAGGTATAGAGCAGACCCGCCACGACAGCACCGTGAATAACGACGGAAAGCAGCGTCGGCCATGGAAAGCGGCGAGGTAAATCAAGGGTCATTGTATTTGAGCTATTCGGCATAGTAGCATAAGACATACGTTTAATAGGCTTTTAGCTAATTGATAATCATTTGCGTCAGAGTGTACCACCATGCGCCAAGTAATAACATACCTTCGATTCAGCAGTAAGCCACAAGAGCGTGGTGATTCTATACGCCGCCAAGAAGAACTTTTCGACCGCTGGTTAAAAAGCAATCCAGATGCAACAATCGCAGATAAGTTTATGGATGAAGGGCAATCGGCCTATCACGGAAAACATCTAAAAGGCGATTTTGGTCGAATGCTACAAAGCATTCAGGATGGCAAATACCCATCAGGCCAAACAGTTTTGCTGGTCGAATCTGAAAATCGTCTTAATCGCCAATCAGCACGGAAAACGGAAAACCTCGTAGACCTCATAACGGGTAAAGGCGTTGATGTGATTTGTCTGGAATCAGGCAAGGTGTACAACTCAACCAATATTGATGACCTTGATACTTCTATACAATTAAAAATCGCTGCTCATATCGCCCATCAGCAATCCAAAGAAAAATCAATCAAGGTAAGTGCAGCATGGGAAAACAGGGCAAAACTTGCGCTTTCCGGTGAACAGCAGTTAACAAAGATGGTTCCTGGATGGATTGACCCTGATACCCGTAAACTCAACGAACACGCGCAGACGATAAAGACAATTTTCTCGCTTCTGCTTGCAGGTGAATCCCTTCACAATATCGCTCGTTACTTACAGGCACACAAAATAAAGTCCTTCTCTCGTCGTAAGGACGCTAACGGATTCAGTGTCCACTCAGTGCGAACAATACTGACCTCAGAATCAACTGTAGGCACACTGGCGGCGTCTAAACATAACGACCGCCCTGCTATACCCAGCTATTACGAGGCCGCTGTAGATATCGCCACGTTTAATCAGGCTCAGGAAATACTTTCGAAGAACAGGAAAGGCCGAACCCCTGCCAGTGATAACCCTGTCACCATAAACTTGTTCAAAGGGCTTATGCGCTGTAAGTGTGGGGCATCAGTGCATCCAACTGGAGTCAAAAACACGTATCAAGGGGTATATCGTTGTAATAATACCGTAGATGGTCGCTGTAAGGTTCCCACTATGAAACGTAAGCCATTCGACAGATGGATGATTGAGAACATTGTGGGGCTTCTTGAGCGCTCTGGTGATAACGACACTGCAAAGCACATAGCAGAACTCAAATACCAGATTGAAATGCTGACCAAGCGGATTAAAAAGGCTGCAAACCTCTTACTTGAACTGGACGACGTGCCAGAACTGAAAGAGCAAGCAAAAGAATTGAGCCACCAGCGCCAGCAGAAACAATCCGAACTCGACTCACTTTCACATCACGAGTCCTTGAGTGATAAAGCCTTGCCACAGCTTGCAGAGATTGACCTGACTTCAAAGACCGGACGTGTCGAAGTTCAACTAATACTGTCAAAGTACATTCAGACAATCGAAGTACAGCATGAAATGATTGTCATCACCCTTCGCAATGGCAATGTCATTGGCTGTTCACGTTCACTGGAACCTGTCATGAGCAAAAAATTAGTCAAAGAAGTTATGAAGAATACGACAGTCGATATTATTGATGTCGTTAGTTCTGACAAGGACTTTCGGCATTCAGGAAGGAGTGTTACAAAACGAGCTTAACTCACCTATCTATTCTTAACAGCGATACGAAAACTTTTTGCACTCCCACTTAATGTGTGCGCGAAATCACTCAAAATCCATCAGATATTCAAGAGGCCAAAACTCTCAAAACCCCCTATTTACTAAGTTCGTAAAGCGAACGCTGCACATTTCACTAAACCCAGCAATACCAAGGCTCTCAGCCATTCCAATCATTTAAAAGTGGGACAAAAAGTAGGACAAACAGTGTTTTTGTGAAGCATTTTGTTTAGCTGGTGGGTAGCTCATGGAACAGTGATTCCGATAAGGGAGCGAGCGACCGCCCAAGGAGGAGCCGAGGAAGCGACGACACAGTAGAGAAAATAGCCTTAACACATATCACCTCAAAACGCCAATGAATTATTGACTAAATGTTACAAAAGTTATACAATAAGTGTATGAAAAGTTATTAAGGAATCCTATGAATGCCTCGTTGTCCCCATTGTGGCAATGAGTTCTCAGGACGTGCTCGATACTGCTCGGAACGCTGCAAGAAAGCAGCAGCACGAGAGGCAAAATCCGCAGCAACCCTAACACATATCCGCCACTGCCCACTTGTTGATACCATTGTTCGTCACGCTCTAAGAGATGGCGTTAACACAATGTCAATCGTCGCTGGCGTGAAACTCGAAGAACTCAACTACCACTTAACCCATATCCGTAATCAGCGCTACGCTACCGGATGCAAGCTCCAGTTATCACATTTCATCAGTGCAATCGACCAAGGTCAGCTATCACCCGACAATCTCGGATTATGGCCTGATTGGTTAAACCAAAAGCTGGGTAAGCGCTCATTGCAAATTGGCGTAAAAGTACCAGACAAACACTGGAACAATGCCAACCTCCAGTGCTACACAGCAGACGAAGCCTACAACCTTCTCGACAAGATGCACGGTAAAACCCTGCGAAAATTAGCCCTCAGTGGTGAGCTTCAAGCGCCGTATCGAATGGATAGCTACAACCACCTTGTGAACCGAGGATACGCAGGCTCTTTCACTACCGTTCACCGTCTGCGTGCAGAAGATTTTGAAGCGCTATGTCTTCGCTACAACATCAAACCACCAGCAGTAAATGAGCTGAAACCAGATACGTTTGCCCTGCGTGAGCTACTCAAACATGAGCTTGTACGACAAGCCAGGCTCTACCCCAAGATTTACCCAAAGTTAAAGCCATTCTTACACGGTCTCAGTGATTTTCACGATGTAGTAGCCGTCGATATTTTGGCACTTGCAACGATTCACGACTTCACAGAGGCGAAGCGATTAATGAACAACTACAACCCACACGAGCATGACCTACAGTCACCAAGTGACGACCAGCCCTACGCAGTAGAAACGGTACGCTGGAAAGATACAGACGGCAGATGGAACACCACAGAGATTCCTCACCCTGATTTTTACAATTACAACCCTATGGACTTTTGATAATGAACGCTGACACATACCCATTACAGCCCACCCCGAACGTGTGCCACTTTATCAAGGCCGTTCGAGCCGGGACACATCCTCGTGACGCTGCAAAACAGAATGGTTTCTCCGTACCGGAAGCAAACCTTATCCGCAAACTTGCAGGTCTACCGATTACTCGCCATGCACCAGATATTGCCGAACAGGTGATTGCCCTGCGTGCAACGGGTATCACGTACCGCCAGATTGCAGAACAGCTAAACATTTCTCAACCATATGTTAACCACATCCTCCACCAGCACAGAGGAACCATCCAGTGATTGAGAAGCCATGCGCACTTACAACGACAACGCGGTAAATATCATCGCAAATACTACCCATCTCACCATGTTAATAAAAAGAAATTCTTATTTCTGGCAAAGGCATATCCGAAAGGCACTAAAAATGACTACTGAATCAACAACAGCAACAACAACCGACACACCCGAAGTTATCCAGTCAGAAGCAATTGACTACCTTCGAGCAGTCCTGACACGTGATACCAAAACTCTCCGCACAAAGTACGGTGTACCTGATACGGAGTCGGCAGCCATCTCCCTTGCAGAACAAACTCAGGTCGCCTGTAAACTTCTGGCAGCCCATAACGCAATTGTGACGAGCAAGAGCAAACGTCAGCCCGCAACCGGGGCTGAACCCGTAGCAACATCACCAGTAATTCCTGTTAAGCGCCCACAGTTTCACACGACGATTAAATCAGCACACAGCGCAATCACTCAAAACAATGCGGCGTAATTCAACCGACAATCACCTCAATGTCCGTTCGAAATGCCTTACTAAATCGAATACCCAAAACTTCTTATTAATCCATTCGATTTGCCTTGCCTTTAGCTTTAACGAACGATACTATCACCACTACAAATCGAACGAGGTAAATAGAACGAAATGGCACACATCGGTTACATTAGAACATCAACCACGCAGCAGCAGACAGACCGCCAATTGGCAAACGTTACTCTGGACAAAACATTCACGGAGCAGATAAGCGGCAAGGACACCAATCGCCCACAATTGCAGGAAATGCTCTCCTATGTTCGCGAGGGAGACACCATCCACGTTCACGACTTATCACGCTTAAGCCGCTCGACTCTCGATACGCTGGCGCTGGTGGGTGAACTAAACAATAAAGGCATTAAAGTTCATTTCCACAAAGAGGGCATCATTACAGGTGACAATTCACCAATGGCTGAAATGATGTTGACCATCATCGCAGCAGTAGCGACAGCAGAGCGCAAATTGTTACTTGAGCGACAGGCGGAAGGTTACGCCGCAGCAAAAGCAGCAGGACGTATAACGGGGCGTGGGAACAGTAAGAGCATTAATCGCACAGCAATTCATGCAGATTTTACTCATGGCTTATCAATCAATGCTATAGCGAAGAAGTACAGTATCAGCACCAGTACAGCAAAGAGAATCAAGGATACAATGTGACTATCATTGCCAGTTCACCTGTTTCCAATGACGGGCTAACATCTTCACTATCTGCGCAGATATTTTGACTGCTTTTGCCAAGTACCTGACCCCGCTTCTCGCATCACCTTAAGCAGATTGCCAGATACTTTCCAAAAACAGACATGTCCATTTACCGACTGCGACTGCATTTTTTTCAAAAAAAAATAATATTTACATGTTCGAGCCAAAGCGAAGTCAATGGAGCAAGGCATATGAGCATCAACTGCCCAAATACGCGGTGATTAGCTTAGCCAGTAGACCTACCGCTACTGCCCCACCAACTTTCAGGCCTCCTTGCATAGCTTTAACAGAGACCTTACCTACCCACTCCGAAATCTTTGGACTGAACCCAGTACTTGTTAACGGTTGTTCGCTGGAATCGATGGCTTCATGCAGTTCATCTACCTCTCCATCAGTAACGCCAATCTTCTTTAACTCGTTTCTAAGTTCGTCAAACGAGCCAATCGACATCGTATTTTCCTGCGCAACATCTCCCGTAGAAGAACCGAGCACACCATTGTTATTGATTACCGCGCCGTTAAAATCATTTTTAAATACCATACCTGCTAATTCCCTCTCTCTTAAAGAAAAAGTAACTCCTTCACCAAGAATCCCTTGCTTCTCTAAATCCAGCGACCAATTGAGAATCCGACCTCTGACAGTAGAAAGGATACTGCTTAGTGATACCGCGCTAAACCGCCAAGAGACTTTAAAATTCGCTGGCGCAGTACTCCCCGCATACAGCATTTCTCTAAGCATTTCTGGCATACGAATTTCTAATCTACCGGAATCTGCCACATGTTTTTCAACATTGGCGATAGACTCCTGGACGTAGATTGTTGTGAATTCATACAAAAGATTGTCTGGCGTATCGCCAAAGCTAATTGGAATCCAACCAACATATGGATTGAATGCTTGTGGTTGATTAGAGAATCTCCTGTAAGGCGGAACTTCTGCACGGGACGGGTACCCGCCAAGCTCAAATTCAATCCACTCAGTTAGGTCTTCAAGCCCAAGTTTTGACGCAACCAGTTTTGCCTTCATCAGCAAGCCGCTAATGCTGGAAGAGTCATCAATTGCTTCAGCCTGAAGTTGATACACAAGCGATGTTGTCACTTGAAATTACTCATTAATAATGACAGAAGACATTATGATACAGCCTTTTCCCTACATTATTTAATGATAGATGCCACAAGTTATGAAGAGGTGAACAGAATGAACATCTGAACCGAATAGACTGCATACAATAGTCATCGAAGTCATAATCATCAACGTTAAAAAACCGAACCTCGATTTTAAATGCAAATAGCAATCATATTCAATAAGACACTTTGTCCTGGCGCAATTTAAGCGTATAAGAGGGCAAAAAAGGGGCATCCAGATCAGGGTTTTAACATTGTTATTATCTTTACATTGCAGTCATTTGTGCTTTCACATAACGTAAATGTCACTTTTACCGGTTAAGGAGCTTTGCCGTGCTTTATGTGATTTACGCTGAAGATGTACCTGATTCTCTGGAAAAACGTCTTTCCGTTCGCCCTGCCCATCTGGCGCGTTTACAGCTGCTACAGGATGAAGGTCGGTTGCTGACCGCAGGCCCGATGCCTGCCGTTGACAGCAACGATCCGGGAGCAGCGGGTTTTACCGGCTCCACGGTGATTGCCGAGTTTGAATCTCTGGAAGCCGCGCAGGCCTGGGCAGAAGCAGACCCGTACGTCGCAGCCGGCGTGTACGAGAAAGTCACGGTTCGCCCGTATAAAAAAGTGTTCTGAAATGAAAGGCTCCCTCGGGAGCCTTTTCTTCATTCAGTGCAGCGACGCCAGCCTCGCCGCAAATCCAACAAACAGCAGGCCTATCAACCCGTTCCCCAGCTTCGCCAGTTTCTTTTTGGTTTTCAGGTAACGCGTGACAAACGCGCCTGAGAAAATCAGGAAGCTCATGTACATGAAGCTGATCAGCTCAAGCGTTGTGGCGAGGATCAGGAACGACGTGCCGGTATTCTTCGCATTGACATCAATGAACTGCACGAAGAACGAAACGTAAAAGAGAATCGCTTTCGGGTTCGTCAGGCTCAGCACCAGCGAACGCTTAAGGATCGCGCTTGCCGGTTCGGCGCTACTTACGTGCGCATTTTTTTGACGTGTCATAACGGACCAGAGCATTTTTCCGCCGAGCCACAGCAGATAAAACGCCCCAAGATAGCGGACAATATTAAATAATACCGGAGTGGTCTGGATCAACGCGGCGACGCCCGCCCAGGCCAGAAACATCAGCACGGCATCACCAATAAACACACCGGTGGCTGCCAGATAGCCTTTCTTAACGCCGTGGCCAATCCCTGTTTTCAGCACAAACAAGGTGTTCGGTCCTGGAACCAGCACGATAAAAAATGCGCCGACAACATAGGTCCAGAAATTCAGTACACCAAACTCCGCAAACACGTCTCACTCCTTTTGCTCAAAAACAGCGGGGATACCGGTAATAACGGTATCCCCTGAATCAGTTGCGCTATTGTACGCCGTTATAGCCATCAAGATAAGTCGCGGCCAGTTCGTTACCAAATAATATGGCGTCTTTACTGTCCATGTCCGAAGACCATTTATCCTTCGCGTTGCCTGCGTACAATTCCTGCGACTTCGCATTTTCTTTCAGCTGATCGCGAATGCTTTGCGCGTATTCACTGGCTTCAGCCTGAGTCCGCCCTTCCGCACGGTCAGCTTTGCCCCGGGCATAAAGCTCGCGGAACTGCGCTACGTTCAGGTGATAATTTTTCTGCACGCTGGAGGTGTAATTGCCGCCAGTAAAGCTGGACTGATGCGACACGAAATAAAACGCGTGCCGTTCGGGTGAGGTTTTGCTACTGGCACAACCGCTTAATACTGCAATCCCGAAGAGTGCTGCCATCACTTTTACGTTCATCCTTTTTTCCTTTAATAAAGCCAATGTATTCCCCACGCAAAAACATAATCTGCCAATGAGGAAAATGACGAAAGTCCTAAACCTTCCCTGAGCGCATCCAGCGCCAAAAGTGCAATAAAAATCCAGAGATAAGGATTCATCTTTTAATATCATGACGTTATGGGGACGTAGTATATCGTGGAAAGCAGACGGGAGGAGACTGCAAAAATTGATAGTCTGGATGTTTAATGGGCACCTTTACGGTGCCCCTCATGCTTTTCAGATATCCTGGACCGCGAACAGCAGCGCGTTACGGTGTCTGTTCAGGCCACATTTTCTGATGGCGTGGATACGCATATTGCGGCGGGATTGTGCTTCCAGCCAACGAGCCTTACGACGACTCACCTGTCGCAACATGCGCCAGCGCCCTACTTCAGTTCTACTGCGCTTCATGTCTACAACTCTTTCTCTAACAGAGATGCCATTATATGCTTAAGCAGGCGGCAAACCAGCGCTTTTATCTGCCGTTTTTATTTGCCAGATGAATCCTGATGCGTAAACTCATAACAATACGCTTTCAAAAGGATTTTTTATTTATGACAACCTTCTACACCGTGGTGAGTTGGCTGGTCATTTTAGGATACTGGCTGTTAATTGCCGGGGTGACGTTGCGCATTCTGATGAAACGCAGAGCGGTACCTTCCGCCATGGCCTGGCTTCTGATTATCTACATTCTGCCGCTGGTGGGCATCATCGCCTATCTCTCTTTCGGTGAACTTCATCTGGGTAAACGCCGGGCCGAACGCGCCCGTGCCATGTGGCCCTCCACGGCAAAATGGCTTGCCGACCTTAAAGCCTGCAAGCATATCTTCGCCGAAGAGAACAGCAGCGTGGCCGCATCTTTGTTCAAGCTGTGCGAACGCCGCCAGGGCATTGCTGGGGTAAAAGGCAATCAGCTGCAACTGATGACCTCTTCCGATGACGTGATGCAGGCGCTGATCCGTGATATCCAGCTCGCCCGGCATAATATCGAGATGGTGTTTTATATCTGGCAGCCGGGCGGCATGGCGGACCAGGTCGCCGAATCGCTGATGGCCGCTGCACGTCGCGGTATCCACTGCCGCCTGATGCTGGACTCCGCCGGCAGCGTGGCCTTTTTCCGTAGCCCGTGGGCAGGCATGATGCGCAACGCCGGTATCGAGGTGGTCGAGGCGCTGAAAGTGAATCTTATGCGCGTCTTTCTGCGCCGCATGGATCTTCGTCAGCACCGGAAAATGGTCCTGATCGATAACTATATCGCCTACACCGGCAGCATGAACATGGTCGACCCCCGCTTCTTTAAACAGGATTCCGGCGTGGGGCAATGGATCGATTTGATGGCTCGCATGGAAGGCCCGGTGGCAACCTCTATGGGCATCGTCTATTCGTGCGACTGGGAAATTGAAACCGGTAAACGCATTCTTCCCCCGCCGCCGGATGGCAATATCATGCCGTTTGAGGAAGCCAGCGGGCACACTATCCACACTATCGCCTCCGGTCCTGGCTTCCCGGAAGATCTGATCCATCAGGCACTGCTTACTGCCGCGTACTCAGCGCGGGAATATCTGATCATGACCACGCCCTATTTCGTCCCCAGCGACGACCTTCTGCACGCCATCTGTACAGCGGCACAGCGCGGAGTGGATGTGAGCATTATTATGCCGCGCAAGAACGATTCGCTGCTGGTCGGGTGGGCAAGTCGCGCGTTCTTTAGTGAGCTGCTGGCCGCGGGCGTTAAAATCTATCAGTTCGAAGGCGGTCTGTTACACACCAAGAGCGTGCTGGTAGACGGAGAGCTGAGCCTGGTGGGTACCGTCAACCTCGATATGCGCAGTCTGTGGCTGAATTTTGAAATAACGCTGGTCATTGATGACGCCGGTTTCGGCGGCGATCTGGCGGCGGTTCAGGATGATTATATCTCCCGCTCACGCCTGCTGGACGCCAGACTGTGGGCGAAACGTCCGCTGTGGCAGCGAATTGCCGAACGACTGTTTTACTTCTTTAGTCCGTTGCTGTAAAACGTGCCCAACGATGTTTAACAGGTAGTCATCATGGAAATGGATCTGAACAATCGCCTGACCGAAGACGAAACGCTCGAACAGGCCTACGATATTTTTCTCGAGCTGGCGGTCGATAATCTCGACCCTGCTGACGTCATTCTTTTCAACCTGCAATTTGAAGAGCGTGGCGGTGCTGAGCTGTTCGATCCGTCTGAAGACTGGGCCGAACACGTCGATTTTGATCTCAACCCGGACTTCTTCGCTGAGGTGGTAATTGGCCTGGCAGATGAAGACGGCGGAGAAATTAACGACATCTTTGCCCGCGTCCTGCTGTGCCGCGAGAAAGACCATAAGCTGTGCCATATTCTCTGGCGCGAATAATAAAAAAGGCTGCCCGCGCAGCCTTTTTTATTTAATCCGGCAAGGCATTTCCACAGCGGTGACAAAACCGCGCCCCGGGTTCATGATTTCCCTGCTGACAATTCGGACATTTGCGTTGCTGCTTGCTGTTCTGGAAGGCGCTGCTCATATGGGTGGTAATTAGCCCCGTCGGTATCGCTATCACCGAATAACCGATCAGGATAAGAACCGATGCCACAATACGTCCGAGCGGCGTATGCGGGGTAATATCGCCATAGCCCACGGTGGTCACCGTGACGATAGCCCAGTAAACCGACGCATTAAGCGTGGTAAACCCGTATTTTGGCCCTTCGATTAAATACATCAGGGAGCCAAAAACGATCATCACGATAGCAATAAATGAATAGAAGAGAATAAGCTGGTGGCGGGCGCTGACAATGGCGACCCAAAAAACCCTCAGCGACGGCATAAAGCGCAGCAGCTTCAGAATTCGTAACACACGAATCGCCCGCATTGCGCGCCAGGCAAACACATAATTCAGGCTGATCTCAGGCCACAGCCACATGACATACAGCGGCAGGATAGTGGCTAAATCAATAAATCCCCAGAAGCTGAAAACGTATTTCGCCGGATTTGGCCAGCTAATGACCCTCAGCACATACTCTGCGGTAAACACCAGCGTGACGATCAATTCCAGCCAGACAAAAACGTGCCACTCCTCATACGTCATGTGGTACTGCGTTCCGGCACCGGATTCGATAAAGATAATAATGACGCTAATCAGCGCAAATAAGCCACACAGACCCTCGAAACGGCGACCGGAAACCGTTTCTGGATCAAATAAAAGGTGATAAAGCCGCTGACGGGCCGACGTGAATAATCGCGACACATTAACCTCGAAAAAATAAGGGCTGACATCATGTCAGCCCTTGCGATTATAACGGGTCTACTTTCAGGCAGGAAACCGCATGTCGGAAACTGCCCTCCAGAACCGGCCGTGTTTTTGCACATTCCGGCCCGGCTATTGGGCATCGCGTACGGAATACGCAGCCTGAAGGCGGGTTGATTGGCGAAGGCAGTTCACCTTCCAGAAGCTGAATGGTTTTATTTTTTTCCAGATCGGGATCCGGAACGGGAACCGCAGACATCAGCGCTTTGGTATAAGGGTGCAGCGGATTATGGTACACCTCATCATACGTGCCCAGTTCCACGGCGTGGCCCAGATACATGACCAGCACACGGTCTGAAATGTGTTTTACCACCGCCAGATCGTGGGCGATGAAGATCAGCGACAGCCCCATTTCCCGTTGCAGTTTCTGTAGCAGGTTAACCACCTGAGCCTGGATGGAAACGTCCAGCGCCGAAACCGGCTCATCACAGATAATCAGTTTCGGTTCAAGGATCAACGCGCGTGCGATACCGATACGCTGGCACTGACCGCCGGAAAACTCGTGAGGGTAGCGGTTGATGAGGTTAGGCAACAGACCCACCTTCAGCATCATCGCTTTCACCCGATCGCGAACTTCCTGGCGAGGCATCTTCGGATGATAGGTGCGCAGCGGCTCGGCAATGATTTCGCCAATGGTCATACGCGGGTTCAGGGACGCCAGAGGATCCTGGAAAATCATCTGGATATCACTGCGCACATTGCGCCATTCATCCGGCTTCATCCCCAGCAGATCTTTGCCAAGCCAGGCCACTTTCCCGTCGGTGGCTTTCACCAGGCCGATGATCGCACGCGCAAACGTCGACTTGCCGCAGCCGGATTCGCCCACCACGCCCAGGGTCTCCCCTTCGTACAGGCGTAGCGTGACGCCATCCACCGCTTTCAGGGTTTTGGCAGGCTGCCAGAACCACTGTTTACCGTCTTTGATATCGAAATGGACCTTCAGGTCAGCGATTTCGAGCAGCACATTTCTTTTTTCGTCGATTGCGTTCATACCAGCTCCTCCAGCGGCTTAAAGCAGGCGCGTAGACGGCCTGGGGCAAACGCTTCCAGCGGCGGTGCGCTGTTACAGATTTCCATCGCATGCGGACAGCGTGGCTGGAACGGGCAGCCTTTTGGCAAACGCAGCAGGTTTGGCGGGTTACCCGGGATAGTCAGCAGCGACTCCCCTTCCGCATCAAGACGCGGAACGGCATTCAGCAGCCCGATAGAGTACGGATGGGCTGGCTGGTAGAACACATCGCGAGCATTACCGTATTCCATCGTGCGGCCTGCATACATGACTAACACTTTGTCGCAGATCCCGGCAACGACGCCTAAATCGTGGGTGATCATAATGATGGCGGTGTTGAACTCGCGCTTCAGCTCGTTCAGCAACGTCATGATCTGCGCCTGAACGGTCACGTCCAGGGCGGTGGTTGGTTCATCAGCGATCAGCAGTTTTGGCCGACAAAGCAATGCCATCGCGATCATGACGCGCTGGCGCATACCGCCGGAGAATTCGTGCGGATACATGCGCATGCGCTTGCGTGCCTCAGGCATTTTCACCGCATCCAGCATTTTGACGGACTCTTCAAACGCTTCGGCTTTGCCCAGCCCCTTGTGGAGCATCAGCACTTCCATCAGCTGTTCACCCACCCGCATATAGGGGTTTAGGGAGGTCATCGGATCCTGGAAAATCATTGAAATCTGCTCGGCGCGCAGCTTGTTCAGCTCATGTTCCGGCAAATTCAGGATCTCTTTCCCGTTAAACGTCGCCGAACCCCCTATCACGCCGTTTGACGCCAGCAGGCCCATCAGTGCGAATGCGGTCTGGGATTTACCGGAACCGGATTCGCCCACAATGCCCAGCGTTTCACCGGCACGCAAGTCGAAGTTGAGATCGTTAACGGCAGTCACATCACCGTCGGGGGTTTTAAACGTCACGCGGAGGTCTTTAACGTCCAGCAGTGCGCTGGTCCGCTGTTGCGCCTGTGGCGCGGTTGCCGTTTCAATAATGGTCATGACGGCGCTCCTTAACGGTCTTTCGGGTCGAGGGCATCACGCAGGCCATCGCCGATAAAGTTGAAACAGAACAGGGTGACGACCAGGAAGCCCGCCGGATACAGCAGTAACCACGGTGACACTTCCATGGAGTTTGCGCCGTCACTTAACAGAGCGCCCCAGCTACTCAACGGCTCTTGCGTACCTAATCCCAGGAAGCTCAGGAAAGATTCAAACAAGATCATACTTGGCACCAGCAGGGAGGCGTACACCACCACCACGCCCAGCACGTTAGGAACGATATGACGCACCACAATATTGGCGGTAGAAACGCCGCCAACCTGTGCGGCTTCGATAAACTCCTTACGTTTGAGGCTCAGCGTCTGGCCGCGCACAATACGCGCCATATCCAGCCAGGACACCATCCCGATCGCCACGAAGATCAGCAGGATATTTTGACCAAAGAAGGTCACCAGCAGAATGACGAAGAACATGAACGGGAAGGAGTTCAGGATTTCTAGCAGACGCATCATCACGGAGTCCACTTTCCCGCCGAGGTAACCGGAAAGCGAACCGTAAAGCGTGCCGACGATCACCGCCACCAGCGCCGCCGCGATGCCAACCATCAGGGAGATACGGCCGCCAATCGCCACACGCACCAGCAAATCACGCCCGGAGGAGTCGGTACCGAAATAGTGCCCGGATTCCATATCCGGCGCGCTGGACATCATGCCCCAGTCCGTATCGAAATAGGTGAACTGAGAGAGCATTGGTGCCAGGGTTACGAACAGCGCGATAAGCACCAGCACGACCAGGCTGGCAACGGCGGCACGGTTATGCATAAAACGACGGCGGGCGTCTTGCCAAAGGCTACGACCTTCGACCTCCAGCTTTTCACTGAAGTTTTCCAGCGCCTCGCTGTTTTTCTTACTCAACATCATGGCGTGCTCCAGTTAGTAACGGATTTTCGGATCGATAACGGCATACAGCACATCGACAACGGCATTAAACAGAATGGTCAGCGCGCCCACGAGGATCGTCAGGCTCAGCACCAGCGAATAGTCACGGTTAAGCGCCCCGTTAACAAACAACTGCCCGATGCCCGGCAGGCCATAAATGGTTTCAATCACCATTGAACCCGTAATAATGCCGACGAATGCAGGACCCATATAGGAGAGCACCGGTAACAGTGCAGGCTTGAGAGCGTGACGGAAAATAATCCGGCGCATCGGCAACCCTTTCGCTCGGGCGGTACGGATAAAGTTCGAGTGCAGGACTTCAATCATTGAACCACGCGTAATACGGGCGATACTGGCAATGTAGGCCAGAGATAATGCCACCATCGGCAATATCATGAACTTCAGCGCCCCGCCATTCCAGCCGCCCCCGGGCAGCCATTTAAGGGTTATCGCGAATATCATGACCAGCAACGGCGCGACAACGAAGCTGGGGATAACCACCCCGGTCATTGCGACCCCCATTACGGCGTAATCCCATCGGGTATTTTGTTTTAGTGCGGCGATAACGCCCGCAGTGACACCGAGAACAACGGCCAGGATAAATGCAGCAGCCCCTAATTTAGCCGATACCGGGAAGCTGGACGCCACCAGGTCGTTAACGGAATAGTCTTTATATTTGAATGACGGACCAAAATCACCGTGTGCAAGTTGCTTCAGATAGTTGAAGTACTGCGTGGTGATAGGATCGTTTAAATGGTATTTCGCTTCGATGTTGGCCATAACTTCTGGCGGAAGCGTGCGTTCACCGGTAAAAGGACTGCCCGGCGCAAGACGCATCATAAAGAAGGAAATTGTAATTAGAATAAATAACGTTGGAATCGCTTCAAGACAGCGACGCAGGATAAATTTCAACATTGCCCGTACCTTCTGGCGTGTGCCTGATGAATGTTACAAAATAGACACAGTGGGGCAAGCTCGCTCGCCCCACGTATTGCCATTAATGCTTGATAATATAAAGATTCTTAACGGAAATATTATCCAACGGGTCTTTACCGGTATAACCCCCTACCCATGGTTTCACGAGGCGGGCGTTAACGTAGTAGTAAACCGGAACGATCGCAGAGTCTTTATCGAGCTGTTGTTCTGATTTCGCGTACAGATCGGCGCGCTGGGCGTCATCTGCCACTTTCAGGGTATCGCCAATCAGCTTATCAAACGCCGGGCTCTTATAGTGTGCGGTATTGTTCGAACTGTCGCTGAGCATGGTGTTCAGGAATGAGGTCGGTTCGTTATAGTCCGCACACCATCCTGCACGTGCCACGTCAAAGGTTCCCTGATGGCGCGTATCGAGGAAGGTTTTCCATTCCTGATTTTCCAGCTTCACGTTCACGCCGAGATTTTTCTTCCAGATTGACGCGACGGCAATAGCCAGTTTTTTATGCAGATCGGAGGTGTTGTACAGCAGACTAAACGTTAGCGGCTTGTCGGCGGTATAGCCCGCTTCAGCCAGCAGCTTTTTCGCTTCTTCATTACGTTTTTCCTGGGACCATTTGAACCATTCAGGTTCAACCAGCTTCATACCGTCGGTGTAAGGCGGGGTGTAGCTGTAAGCCGGCAGGTCGCCCTGATTCTTCACTTTATTCACGATAATGTCGCGATCCAGAGCCAGCTTCAGTGCGGTACGAACACGTACGTCGGTGAACGGTGCTTTCTGGTTGTTAATTTCATAATAGTAGGTGCACAGATACGGATCGACGTGAACTTCTTTCGGGATCTCTTTTTTCAGCTTCTGGAACAGTTCAATCGGCATGTTGTTATAGGTCATGTCGATTTCGCCGCTGCGGTAGCGGTTTACGTCCGTTACCTCAGAAGAGATTGGCAGGTAGGTGACCTGATTGATAACCGTCTTGGCATTATCCCAATACTGCGGGTTGCGCTCCAGCACCATACGCTCGTTAACGACCCAGTCCTTCAGCTTATATGCACCGTTGGTCACGATATTCGCAGGCTGCGTCCATTTTTCACCAAATTTTTCTACCGCGGATTTTGGTACCGGAGAAACGGACGGGTGAACCAGCAACTTATAGAAGTACGGAACAGGTTCGCTCAACGTCACTTCAAAAGTGTTGGCATCGATGGCTTTTACGCCCAGGTCGGTTACGGGCTTTTTACCCGTGATGATGTCATCAATATTGGCGATATGGCCATACTGGAGGTAACTCGCGTACGGGGAGGCGGTATTCGGATCCGCCAGACGCTGCCAGCTATAGACGAAATCTTCGGCGGTAACCGGCGTACCGTCAGACCATTTGGCATCTTTACGCAGATGGAAGGTCCAGACTTTAAAATCTTTGTTGTCCCATTTTTCCGCCACGCCCGGAGCCGGGTGGCCGTCTACGTCAGTCACCAGCAGACCTTCAAACAGATCGCGGTTAACGTTAGACTCTGGAACACCTTCAATTTTGTGCGGATCAAGAGACTGCACTTCCGCACCGTTATTACGTACCAGCGTTTGCTTCTCAGCCAGCTGAACACCAGCAGGAACGTCCGCAGCCATTGCAGCGTTGCCCGCGATTAGCGCAGTTAAAATCCCCGCCGCTACCAGACTTTTTTTTGTGATGATGGACATTGTGTTGATACTCCACTCATTATTATGACTGGCCTTCGCCAGTTGTGTAATCCCCTGTTGGGGCCTGTACAGCGCAGGAGTTTTTTTTGCTGCTGTCAGGTTCTTTTTTTACTTCTTGCTATCATCGACTTCATTATTACTGACCGCTCGTACGGCGATCTTGCGTCGATTCTTTACACCTCTCCCCTGTCAGTGAGGTGTGCTGGAAAGCTTAAGTGAGGTCTATATGAAAATAGTTCTCATCAACTTGTTTAATGCCGCAAAATATAAGGCCGGAAAGTACCAAATGGTGCCAACTCTCGCCAATACATTTTGCAAATTTGTTAAGCATTTCTCTTTTACGGAGTCAGGCGTAGCTATGCCGCCGACCACCTTTCACGCCAAAAACAAGTAAAACCCTTACAATACATTCAGTTGTAGAGTTCTCTCGTGACTGGTGCGATGACATGACAAATTCGAACGATTTTTCACGAAAATTTAACATCTGGTTATTATTTAGCACATTCGTCTGGGTCAGCGTCGAAATTACTAATATCATTTCGGTTATCTGTCAGCAAGCCCCAGAGTATCATGTGAGTAAAATAACAGAGCGTTTGAAGGATTTATGGGCAGAGAAGCAAACTGAAAATAAACAACCTCTTGAAAATCAACAAAAGAGGGTTATTAGTAGAACTTATTATGGCTGGTGCGTATTTCAACTTTATTTATATGATTTGCTGATATTCACGTAAAAAAACGGAGCCGCTGGCTCCGCTCTTTCAAACGAAAGTCAGTGTACTAATCCGGGGAATATACTTTTTATACCGGTAACGATAAATTCGATGCCTAACGCCATTAATAACAGACCCATGATACGGGTAATCACGTTGATGCCCGTTTGTCCCAGCAAGCGAACCAGCCATGGCGCCATACGAAATACGCCCCAGCAGCAAAGTGCGAACAGGGCAATGGCGACAGAGAAGCCAATCAGGTGCATCAGGCTGTGATAGCGTGTTCCCCATACAATGGTAGAGCTGATTGCCCCCGGGCCCGCCATCAGCGGCAGTGCCAGTGGCACCACGCCGATGCTCTCGCGGATAGCTGTCTCTGATTTTTCCTGCTTATTCTGTTTATCCTCCCCCAGCTTGCCGCTGATCATCGACATGGCAATCGTCACCACCAGGATCCCGCCTGCTATTCGGAACGAATCAATCGAGATGCCGAAGACCTGAAGAATGGCGTCCCCCAGATAAAGAGACGTAAGCAAGATAATCGCCACCGACAGGTTTGCCGTCAGGTTGGTTTTATTTCGCGCGGCAGCTGTCTGATAACTGGTCATACTGATGAAGACAGGGATAATCCCTACCGGGTTGACCAGGGCAAACAAGCCAATAAAAAACTTGAAATATGTAGGGAAATCAAAGAGCGTTTGAATCACATTAAGCTCCGCAATTGAGCATGGTCAGGGAGAGACAGCGTGTAATGATAAATCCGCGCTGAAGATACGCTTTTTAGCCGCACACTTCACCAGAAATCTGTTCTAAAACGTTATCAATTCATGATGTTAAACATTTGTATAATCAATGATAGCGCCACTTCCAATAGTTACTTAATTATTTAACACTGGAATAATTAGCACAAAATAACCCTGCTGAAAGGTATCAGCTTAGGACAAAATTGATCTCGATCATAATTTTCGTACTCAGAAGTGAGTAATCTTGGTTACGCCGCCAGGGAGATCACCTATCAAAAAGGTATGATGCTAAGGTAAGGCTCTTTTAGTAAATTAGTGAGCGGAAGCAGTGAGTAATCCTTTGTTTTACTGTGTGTTACGCAAGTGGGATCGGCTCTGACTATACTGTCAGACGTATCGAGCGCTGGTTTACTAAAAGAGTTTAAACATTATCAGGAGAGCATTATGGCTGTTACCAATATCGCTGAACTGAACGCCCTCGTCGAGCGCGTGAAAAAAGCCCAGCGTGAATATGCCAATTTCACCCAAGAACAGGTTGATAAAATCTTCCGCGCGGCCGCTCTGGCTGCTGCAGATGCTCGAATCCCTCTCGCTAAAATGGCCGTTGCCGAATCCGGTATGGGTATCGTTGAAGATAAAGTGATCAAAAACCACTTTGCTTCAGAGTATATCTACAACGCCTATAAAGATGAGAAAACCTGCGGTGTGCTGTCAGAAGACGACACTTTTGGCACCATCACTATCGCTGAACCCATCGGCATTATTTGCGGTATCGTTCCAACCACTAACCCAACCTCTACCGCCATCTTCAAATCTCTTATCAGTCTGAAAACACGTAACGCAATCATTTTCTCCCCGCACCCACGTGCGAAAGACGCCACCAACAAAGCAGCGGATATCGTGCTTCAGGCTGCCATTGCTGCGGGTGCGCCAAAAGATCTGATCGGTTGGATCGACCAGCCTTCTGTTGAACTGTCCAACGCCCTGATGCATCACCCGGACATTAACTTAATCCTGGCGACCGGCGGTCCTGGTATGGTTAAAGCAGCATACAGCTCCGGTAAACCAGCCATCGGCGTAGGCGCAGGTAATACCCCTGTTGTGATCGACGAAACGGCAGATATCAAGCGTGCAGTTGCCTCTGTGCTGATGTCGAAAACCTTCGATAACGGCGTTATCTGTGCATCTGAACAGTCTGTTGTCGTGGTTGATTCGGTATACGACGCCGTTCGTGAACGTTTCGCCAGCCACGGCGGCTACCTGTTGCAAGGTAAAGAACTGAAAGCCGTTCAGGACGTGATTCTGAAAAATGGTGCACTGAACGCAGCTATCGTAGGTCAGCCAGCGTATAAAATCGCTGAACTCGCCGGCTTTAGCGTCCCTGCTACCACCAAGATTCTGATTGGTGAAGTGAAAGTCGTTGATGAAAGTGAGCCGTTTGCTCACGAAAAACTGTCCCCGACACTGGCAATGTACCGTGCGAAAGATTTCGATGACGCGGTAGAAAAAGCAGAGAAGCTGGTGGCGATGGGCGGTATCGGCCACACCTCTTGCCTGTACACCGACCAGGATAACCAGCCAGAGCGTGTTGCTTACTTCGGTCAGAAGATGAAGACGGCACGTATCCTGATCAACACCCCTGCTTCTCAGGGTGGTATCGGTGACCTGTATAACTTCAAACTCGCACCTTCCCTGACTCTGGGTTGTGGTTCCTGGGGTGGTAACTCCATCTCTGAAAACGTTGGTCCAAAACACCTGATCAACAAGAAAACCGTTGCTAAGCGAGCTGAAAACATGTTGTGGCACAAACTTCCGAAATCTATCTACTTCCGCCGCGGCTCTCTGCCAATCGCGCTGGACGAAGTGATTACTGATGGCCACAAACGTGCGCTCATCGTGACTGACCGTTTCCTGTTCAACAATGGCTATGCAGACCAGATCACCTCTGTTCTGAAAGCTTCTGGCGTCGAAACTGAAGTCTTCTTTGAAGTTGAAGCTGACCCAACCCTGAGCGTTGTACGTAAAGGCGCTGAACTGGCTAACTCCTTCAAACCTGATGTGATCATCGCACTGGGTGGCGGTTCCCCAATGGACGCCGCGAAAATTATGTGGGTCATGTACGAGCATCCGGAAACCCACTTCGAAGAACTGGCGCTGCGCTTTATGGATATCCGTAAACGTATCTACAAGTTCCCGAAAATGGGCGTGAAAGCGAAAATGATCGCCGTCACCACCACTTCCGGTACCGGTTCAGAAGTGACGCCATTTGCTGTTGTGACTGATGACGCAACGGGTCAGAAATATCCGCTGGCTGACTACGCACTGACGCCAGATATGGCTATCGTTGACGCCAACCTGGTCATGGAAATGCCGAAATCACTGTGTGCGTTCGGTGGTCTGGATGCGGTAACTCACGCCCTGGAAGCTTACGTTTCCGTACTGGCTTCTGAGTTCTCTGACGGTCAGGCTTTACAGGCACTGAAACTGCTGAAAGAAAACCTGCCAGCTTCTTACAACGAAGGTTCGAAAAACCCTGTAGCTCGTGAACGTGTACACAGTGCGGCAACCATCGCGGGCATTGCATTTGCTAACGCCTTCCTGGGTGTCTGTCACTCCATGGCGCACAAGCTGGGTTCACAGTTCCACATTCCTCACGGTCTGGCGAACGCCCTGTTGATCAGCAACGTTATCCGCTATAACGCCAACGACAACCCAACCAAGCAGACTGCATTCAGCCAGTACGACCGTCCGCAAGCTCGTCGTCGCTACGCTGAAATCGCAGACCACCTGGGTCTGAGCGCACCGGGCGACCGTACTGCAGCGAAGATCGAGAAACTGCTGGCATGGCTGGAAAGCCTGAAGGCTGAACTGGGTATTCCTAAATCTATCCGCGAAGCAGGCGTTCAGGAAGCTGACTTCCTCGCTCACGTAGATAAGCTGTCTGAAGATGCATTCGATGACCAGTGTACTGGTGCTAACCCGCGCTACCCACTGATTTCCGAACTGAAACAGATCCTGCTGGATACCTATTACGGTCGTAACTTCACTGAAAGCGATGTCGCTGCCGTAAAAGTTGACATCCCCGCAGTTGTAAAGGCTGACAAGAAAGCGAAGAAAAATGCTTGATTGACAGTGTGAAAAAAAACCCGCCGCTGGCGGGTTTTTTTATATCTGAGGATCCGTAAGACATTTTTTTTATTTGCGATTGTCGCCCTGTAACGCCGTCAGCGAGCCTACAGCCAGCGCCTCTTTATAATGCTTGCGGCAGACCGAGACATAACGTTCATTGCCCCCTATCACCACCTGCTCGCCATCAGCATAAGGCTTACCCGACTGGTCCAGGCGAAGAACCATACTTGCCTTGCGGCCACAAAAGCAGATAGTTTTCAGCTCAACCAGCTTATCCGACCAGGCGAGCAGATACTGGCTACCGGCAAATAACTCACCGCGAAAGTCAGTGCGTAATCCATAGCAAAGAACGGGAATATCCAGCTCATCAACGACCTCTGAAAGCGCATGGACCTGCTCGCGGGTCAGGAACTGGCTTTCATCTACCAGCACGCAATGGACAGGCTTAGAGGCATGCTGGGCACGAATGTCCTCAAGCAGGTCCGTTTCAGGGTTAAACAGCCTTGCAGGCGACGAGAGCCCTATTCTTGAGCTTACCTTCCCTGCCCCAAAGCGATCGTCGATTTCGGCGGTATAAACAACGGTACGCATCCCCCGCTCCTGATAATTGTATGAGGATTGCAGTAACGCCGTCGATTTCCCTGCATTCATTGCCGAATAGTAGAAATAAAGTTGTGCCATTGGCCGAAGAACCCTAATCAATGTGTAATATTCCCGATGGATCATTGTACCATATTTTGTATTGTCATCAGCGGCGGGCTGCGTGCTCCAGGCTGTTCTGCACCAATAAACTCTTCGTTGATAGCGCAAAATAATGCGTTAAAACAGACAGTAAAGGCTTTTAGCACGGACAATAAGGCGAGCTCGACACCGGAGATAACACTTCTTTTTATAGTGGCTTCTGCAATCTTTAAAATTCACTATTTATTAACTATTCTTCTGTTCGCTGCGCTTAGCCGGAGTAATACGAAAGGCTGATATTTATCAACCGCAACTATAATTCCTGAGGTAAAAGTCACAAAACAAACATGCAAATGACGCGCTTTTGCCGTTTGAAACGATATCTCATCGCCCCAGCAAACAATGAAATTTAAGTTAGCGTAATTAATAATAGCGTCATTAATTTTGTATTTTTTGAATTCCTTACATTCCAACCTATTGCACAAGTGAAATTAACGCTCTATTATTAGGACAACAAACCCACCCCCATTATAAGTTTGAGATTACTACAATGAGCGAAGCACTTAAAATTCTGAACAACATCCGTACTCTTCGTGCGCAGGCAAGAGAATGTACCCTCGAAACGCTTGAAGAGATGCTCGAAAAATTAGAAGTTGTCGTTAACGAACGTCGTGAAGAAGAAAGCGCAGCAGCGGCTGAAATCGAAGAACGTACACGTAAACTGCAACAGTATCGCGAAATGCTGATTGCCGATGGTATCGATCCAAACGAATTGCTGAACAGCATGGCTGCGGCTAAAACCGGTACCAAAGCAAAACGCGCAGCACGTCCTGCTAAATATAGCTACATCGACGAGAACGGCGAAGAGAAAACCTGGACCGGCCAGGGTCGTACTCCTGCTGTAATCAAGAAAGCTATGGACGAACAAGGTAAACAACTGGATGACTTCCTGATCAAGGATTAATCTGGAAAGATTCTGAAAAATCCCGCTTAATGCGGGATTTTTTATGCCCATAATATTCCCCAAACATCTCCTTACATTCTGTCATATTGCCTGGCTCACTATTTAACGTCCTTGACAATCTCCAGCCAATTACGGATCGACAGGCATAAAAAAACCGGTGGGCATCGCCACACCGGTCTTGTTCACTGGTCCGTGAGTTTATTACTTAATACCCACGCTACCTTTGAGCCAGGCTTTAAATTCTTCACCCAGGCTGTTATGGCGAATGCCATATTCGACGAATGCCTGCATATAACCGAGCTTATTACCGCAGTCATGGCTCTTACCTTTCATATGGTAGGCTTCCACGGTCTCTTTCTCGATCAGCATATCGATAGCATCCGTCAGCTGGATTTCATCGCCCGCACCCGGAGGCGTTTTGGCCAGCAGCGCCCAGATTTCAGCACTCAGTACGTAACGGCCAACGACAGCAAGATTAGACGGCGCGACGTCCGCTTTAGGTTTTTCAACAACGCCAACCATTGGTACGCTTTCACCAGGTTGCAGGGCAACACCTTTGCAGTCAACCACACCGTAAGCAGTCACATCGTCGACTGGCTCAACCATAATCTGGCTGCTGCCGGTTTCGTCGAAGCGTTTAATCATTTCCGCCAGGTTTTCCTGGGAAAGATCGGACTCATACTCATCAAGGATCACGTCTGGCAGAATAACCGCGACCGGCTCATCACCCACTACCGGATGTGCACACAATACTGCGTGCCCCAGGCCCTTCGCCAGGCCCTGACGAACCTGCATAATGGTAACGTGTGGAGGGCAAATAGACTGCACTTCCTCCAGCAGCTGGCGCTTTACGCGTTTTTCCAGCATTGCTTCGAGTTCGAAACTGGTATCGAAATGGTTTTCGATAGAGTTTTTAGATGAATGCGTCACCAGTACAATTTCGGTGATACCTGCCGCAATACACTCATTCACGACATACTGGATTAATGGCTTATCAACCAGAGGCAGCATCTCTTTTGGGATTGCCTTCGTCGCTGGCAACATCCTGGTACCCAATCCCGCCACCGGGATAACGGCCTTTCTGACTTTCGAATTTAGGGCAGCCATTGAAATTCTCCTGAACTGTTCAAGTTTTGAACTTTTATGCATTGAATAACGCGTTGAGTATACAGTCTCAGCCACTAATACGGGTCTGAAAAGAACGCGTTGCCGATCAATTAAGACAAATACGCATGAAACTTGCAGCGATAGTAGCACTGTCAGCAAAAACACAGGTAAAGCAATCTGGAAAAAAAAATCTGACTGCTTACTCCGTGGACAACATTAAGCGTAACCGCCCACCGGCACCCCAAATTTGGCACTGCCAGGAGGTGCAGCGATGGCTAATTTGATTAAGGTAAGTATTACCCAACGTTCCCAACGGCACACCGTTACTCACCTGTATATGGTGTTCGCCGGTATTCAGCGTGGCATTTAATCCAGCAGAGACCAGAATAAGGTTATTCAACCCGCTGTGATAATAGCCAACCAGAAGCGGGAACTGCCCCGGCAAATTGGCCTGGCGAAAAAGTTGGTTGACCTGTTTTAGTAAACTGCCTAACTCAGGAAGTCGTTGCCCCTGATGGGATAATTGTTCCTGTAGCAATCCATTAAACAGCGCACGGAGTAATAAGGCCGCCAGAACGCCGTTATCTCCCGCTCGGGTAACATCCAGGCAATAAAAAGCGAGGTCGGAATCTGATAGCGGCGCAATATCCAGCACCAGTCCAGGCTGGTCAGCCGCTACCAGCTGGCGATAATTTACTCTGCAATGAGAGATATTTTGCTGCACCGGCGGCTGAAGTTCCTGAAGCAGCTTCGCGGCCGCGAGCGGATTACTGACTAAAGCATCCCAGTCCTGGAAAAGACGTTCTTCTTCTTCCACCCGGGAATTAAACATATTGGGATACAGGCAGGCCAACACCGTTTCACGCAGTCGGTTTAAATCTTTAACCGGTTTGAGCAGGATATCCTGCACACCCAAACGCAACGCCTTAGCAATATCCGCCATATTTTCGGTTGCCGAGATCACCAGTATCGGTGTCTGATAACCTTCGTTACGCAGATTTTCCACCAGCATTAATCCGTCCATGCGCGGCATCTCGAGATCGCAGATCATCAGATCAGGCGCCATGCTGGCCATTTTTTCCAGTGCCTCGACGCCATCTTCGGCAAGGGACGTGGTTGCACCCAGTGAGGATAACCACGAATCCAGTAGCGATCGGAAAACGGGCTCGTCTTCTACTATCAAAATATGTTTTCCGGCCAATGGCTGTGTCATGGTTCCTCCCCTGGCTGACAGTTACTCAATAGTGGCATGCTATTGGTACTATCGCCTGTCAGATTTTGCTGAAGTAATCAAAAAAGTGCTTAACGTGCTGTACGCACAAAAGGCAACAGTTCATCTATTTTCTTTTCGACGGCTAACGAGCCCGCTGCTATGGCGGCCTCAGCCCGGTGGAAATCAAGGGTAGAGATTTGTGGACAATAGGGCTGAATAAGAATATCCGGAGGATCGCCAGCCATACGGTTTCGCTTCAGGCGATTCTCAAGAATTTGAATGGAGGTCGTCATGATTTCAATGGCGTTCGGCGCGGTCACCGTGCGACGGGCAGTCAGGCGCCCTATTCTGCCGCGTAAACGCGCATGCCAGGCAAGTTTCTCTTCTTCCGCATCATCGCTCTGAAGATTAACCGGCATCAAATCCTGCTGCATAAGGTGAGCGTCGTGCTGTAAATCCACTGCAATGACGATATCTGCCCCCATGGCGCGCGTCAGAGAGATGGGCACAGGATTCACCACACCGCCATCAACGAGCCAGTAGCCATTATGAGGCACAGGCGCCATTAACCCAGGCATGCTACAGGATGCGCGAACGGCGAGATGAATATCCCCTTCGGTGAGCCATAACTCCCTGCCCGTACTGAGGTTGGTTGCAACGGCGCCGAAAGGCATTTGGCAGTGGCTGAAGTCAGCGAGGGGCATTATCTTACGAAACTGATTGAATACGCGTTCGCCGCGCAGCAGGCCGCCACGCTGCCAGGAGAGATCCATCAGGCGCAGTACATCCCAGTAACTAAAGGAGCGCACCCAGCTTTCAAGCTGCGGGAGCTTACCGCAGGCGTACGCGGATCCGACCAGCGACCCGATAGAACATCCTGCGACAATATCAACGTCAATCCCCATCTGGTTTAAGGTATTGATAACGCCAATATGTGACCAACCCCGGGCTGCACCTGAGCCCAACGCCAGTCCAATTTTTACCTTTCTCATTAGCCCTGTTTTACTTCCCCTGGATTCCCGACATAGCGTCAACGCACCTGCTCAGTTAACATATTGCTACCTTAAGCGTTTAACGCCTTATTTTTTGTTCCAGGAAGAGAATCGTGTCTCAACTCTGCCCCTGTGGTAGCGCTCTGGAGTATAGCCTATGTTGCCAGCGATATCTTTCTGGCGAGCAGGTTGCACCAGACCCGTCACACCTTATGCGCTCGCGGTATACTGCTTTTGTGATCAAAAACGCAGACTACCTGATTAAAACCTGGCATCCGTCCTGTGATGCTGCCGATTTTCGGCAAGAGATTGAAGCCGGATTTGCCAACACCGTCTGGCTGGGCCTTACCGTCTTTGATGCCGCTCCCGGCCGCGATGCCAACGAGGGCTATGTCAGTTTTGTCGCCCGCTTTAGCGAACAAAACAAACCCGGCGCCATCATTGAACGCTCACGGTTCTTAAAGGACAGCGGGCAATGGTATTATATTGACGGCACACGTCCGCAATTCGGTCGTAACGATCCCTGCCCCTGTGGTTCAGGAAAAAAATTTAAAAAGTGTTGCGGCAGTAATGCCTGACAACTCAGATTTCGCAAATACATAAACAGGATTTCCCGGCGATGCAATCATTACAACGTAAAGTTCTGCGCACTATCTGTCCCGATCAAAAAGGACTGATCGCACGAATTACCAACATTTGCTACAAGCATGAACTGAATATCGTGCAGAACAACGAGTTCGTTGACCACCGTACCGGTCGCTTCTTTATGCGTACCGAGCTGGAAGGTATTTTCAACGACACAACCCTGCTTGCCGATCTGGACAGCGCCCTGCCGGAAGGCTCGGTGCGCGAGCTAAACCCGGCGGGTCGTCGCCGCATTGTCATTCTGGTCACCAAAGAGGCGCACTGCCTGGGCGATCTGCTGATGAAAGCCAACTACGGTGGCCTGGACGTCGAAATTGCCGCCGTCATTGGCAACCACGAGACGCTGCGTACGCTGGTTGAACGTTTCGACATTCCGTTTGAACTGGTCAGCCATGAAGGTCATACCCGCGAAGAGCACGACAACCTGATGGCTGCTGCGATTGAAGCGCATAACCCGGACTACGTGGTGCTGGCAAAATACATGCGCGTGCTGACGCCATCCTTCGTGGCGCGCTTCCCGAACAAAATTATCAACATCCACCACTCCTTCCTGCCAGCCTTTATTGGCGCGCGTCCGTACCACCAGGCGTACGAGCGTGGGGTGAAGATCATTGGCGCAACCGCGCACTACGTGAATGATAATCTGGACGAAGGCCCAATCATCATGCAGGACGTGATCCACGTGGATCACACCTACACGGCAGAAGATATGATGCGAGCTGGCCGTGACGTTGAGAAGAACGTACTGAGCCGTGCGCTTTATCAGGTACTTGCTCAGCGCGTCTTTGTGTACGGCAACAGAACGATTATTCTTTAATCCTTCGGAAAATGAATTGATTAGCTTTACGCCTTTACGGATAAAAAGCAGGCAAACAGCTTCATTTTCCTAAAGGAATGCTTTACAGGGGCGTCTCATTTGATATGATGCGCCCCGCTTCCAACAGGAAGCAGGCCAGTTAAAAGCATTACCCCGTGGTGGGGTTCCCGAGCGGCCAAAGGGAGCAGACTGTAAATCTGCCGTCATCGACTTCGAAGGTTCGAATCCTTCCCCCACCACCATCTCCAGCTTTACCTCAAAATATGAATTACCCCTGGTGGGGTTCCCGAGCGGCCAAAGGGAGCAGACTGTAAATCTGCCGTCATCGACTTCGAAGGTTCGAATCCTTCCCCCACCACCATCACTTCCAGATTCTTTAGCACTCTCCAAAAGCACAATGCCCTATGGTTCTCCCATGCGGGGAAAGATGAGAAGCTTCGACCAGGGTTCGATCCGAGCATAGTGAATTCCGTAGGCCGGGTAAGGCGCAGCCGCCACCCGGCATCCGCACGAAACCCTGGTTCCAGGACAAAAAAAACCCCGCAAATGCGGGGTTGTATCAATACAGCGAATCAGCGACGAGTACGCACGATCTGATATTTGCGCGTCAGGTACTCCACCGGCGCACTCCAGATGTGCACCAGGCGAGAGAACGGGAACAGCACAAACAGGGTCATACCCAGCACCAGGTGAACGCGGAAGATGAACGCCACGCCGTCCAGATGCTCAGAGGCACCACCGCGGAAGGTCACGACAGACTGCGCCCATCCCACCAGCTTCATCATCTCGCTGCCGTCCATATGCTGCGCAGAGAATGGAATGGTCAGCAGACCCAGCGCACACTGCACCATCAGCAGGGAGAGGATCAGGATGTCCGCTCCGGTCGTGGTAGCCCGCACGCGTGGGCTGAACAGACGGCGTTTCAGCAGCAGCAGCCCACCCACCAGGGTCATCACGCCGCAGGCGCCACCGGCGAGCATCGCCATCTTCTGCTTCACTTCAATCGGCAGCCACGCTTCGTACATCCAGTGCGGCGTCAGCATCCCCAGGAAATGACCGGCGAAAATACCCAAAATCCCGATGTGGAACAGGTTTGACGCCAGGTTCATCCCTTTACGATCCAGCATCTGGCTGGAGGCAGCACGCCAGGTGTACTGGCCATAGTCATAACGCAGCCAGCTTCCCACCAGGAACACGGTGCCCGCGATATACGGGTAAATGTCAAAGAAGAACATATTCAGGAAGTGCATTAGTGCTGTCCTCCGTTAGAGATATTCAAATATTGCGGAGCCACCGCTCCGGCAAAACGACGCTGATGCGCGGAGATTTCAGATTCGCCACAGCTCTGGTCAGCAAAGAATTTCACCTGTTCTTCTTCCCAGACGGCATCCAGTGCTTGTGGGGTGTCGTCACGGGCTTCATCCGCAATTTTTTCCGCCACTTTTTGACTATCAACCGAGGCGTTAGCCAGTTTCACCAGCAGATCGAACAGGACTGCATAGCTGCTCTCACGTTGCTGGAGACGCGCGCCGAGCAACGCCAGAATAGGAGCAATGTCCTGCAACCCGCCCAGCGCTTCCTCTTTCGGCAGCTGCGCCAGATATTCCAGGTACAGAGGCAGGTGATCCGGCAGCTCGCGGCTGTCGAGTTGCAAACCGTGCTGCTCGTACTGGGCCATCAGATCCACCATCGCCTGACCACGGTCGCGGGATTCTCCGTGAACGTGTTCGAACAGCAATAGAGACGTGGCACGACCACGGTCAAACAGCTGGCTGTAGTCCGCCTGCGCATCAAGAAGATCGCGCGCCAGCAGGTCGCGGAGGAAAATGCCCAGCGTCTGGGCATCCTCTTTATCCAGGTTTTCAGATGACGCGAGTGCATCAAAGAGTTCCTGCTGATGCTGCACAAGCGCAGCATCAGGGTACTCGAGCAGACGCGAAACAATGACGAGTTCAATCATTGGTGCGGCTCCGTTTTGCTGGTCACATCCATCGCGTCGATGCGGCGGCTGTTGAACAGGTTGAATTTGCTGTCTGACCCGTGGCAACCGTCGCCAAAGGTAAAGCCACACCCACTTTTCTCCGGGAAGGCCTCGCGAGCCAGCTCGCGGTGACTGCTCGGCACCACGAAACGATCTTCGTAGTTAGCGATTGCCAGATAGCGGTACATCTCCTGCGCCTGCGCTTCGGTCAGGCCGACCTCTTCCAGCGCGCGGGTATCGTTAACGCCGTCAACGGTTTCCGCACGTTTGAAGTGACGCATCGCCAGCATACGTTTCAGCGCCAGCAGCACCGGCTGGGTATCCCCTGCGGTGAGCAGGTTGGCCAGATACTGAACCGGAATACGCAGGCTTTCCACGTCCGGCAGAATGCCGTTGCTGCCCAGTTCACCTGCGTCAGCCGCAGACTGAATCGGAGACAGCGGCGGCACGTACCAGACCATCGGCAACGTGCGGTATTCCGGGTGCAGCGGCAGCGCCAGCTTCCAGTCCATCGCCATTTTGTACACCGGGGACTGCTGTGCGGCGTCAATCACGCTCTGCGGAATACCGTCTTTCAGCGCCTGCTCGATCACCTTCGGATCGTTCGGATCGAGGAAGACGTCCAGCTGACGCTGATACAGATCTTTCTCGTTCTCGGTGCTTGCGGCATTTTCAATCGCATCCGCGTCGTACAGCAGCACGCCGAGGTAGCGGATACGCCCTACGCAGCTCTCAGAGCAGACGGTCGGCATACCGGCTTCGATGCGCGGATAGCAGAAGATGCACTTCTCTGACTTACCGCTCTTCCAGTTGAAGTAGATTTTTTTGTACGGGCAGCCGGTGATGCACATACGCCAGCCGCGGCACTTGTCCTGGTCGATCAGCACAATGCCATCTTCTTCACGCTTGTAGATGGCGCCGCTTGGGCAGGTCGCCACGCACGCCGGGTTAAGGCAGTGTTCGCACAGGCGCGGCAGATACATCATGAAAGTGTTTTCGAACTGGCCGTACATCGCCTTCTGCATGTTCTCGAAGTTCTGGTCTTTGGCGCGTTTTTCGAACTCGCCGCCCAGAATTTCCTCCCAGTTTGGACCGCTGGTAATTTTGTCCATGCGCTTACCGGTGATCAGCGAGCGAGGACGGGCGATCGGCTGGTGTTTGCTTTCCGGCGCGTTGTGCAGGTTCTGATAGTCGTAATCAAACGGCTCGTAGTAATCGTCGATGCCCGGCAGATGCGGGTTAGCAAAGATTTTACCGAGCAGCATCGCACGGTTACCCATGCGCGGTTGCAGTTTGCCGTTGATTTTACGGATCCAGCCGCCCTTCCACTTCTCCTGGTTTTCCCAGTCGGTCGGGAAGCCGGTGCCCGGCTTACTTTCCACGTTGTTGAACCAGGCGTACTCCATACCTTCACGGCTGGTCCAGACGTTTTTACAGGTGACTGAGCAGGTATGACAGCCGATGCATTTATCCAGATTCAGCACCATGCCGACTTGTGAACGAATTTTCATTTTACGCTCTCCTGTACCTGGTCATTACCTTCGCCATCTAACCAGTTAATATTCTTCATCTTACGTACCACCACGAACTCATCGCGGTTTGATCCTACAGTGCCGTAGTAGTTAAAGCCGTAGGCCAGCTGGGCATAGCCGCCGATCATATGCGTCGGTTTCGGCGTAATACGGGTCACAGAGTTGTGAATACCGCCGCGCTGCTCGGTGATCTCTGAACCCGGCAGGTTAACGATACGTTCCTGCGCGTGGTACATCATGGTCATCCCGGCTGGTACACGCTGGCTCACCACCGCACGTGCCGTCAGGGCTCCGTTGCTGTTAAACACTTCGATCCAGTCGTTATCTTCGATACCCAGATCTTTGGCGTCCGCTTCGCTCATCCAGACGATCGGCCCCCCGCGCGACAGCGTCAGCATCAGCAGGTTGTCGCTGTAGGTGGAGTGGATACCCCACTTCTGGTGCGGCGTCAGGAAGTTCAGCGCCTTCTCAGGGTTACCGTTTGATTTCGCCCCCATCACCGCTTTCACGGAGCGGGTATCGATTGGCGGCCGGTAAACCAGCAGGCTTTCACCGAAGTCACGCATCCACTGGTGATCCTGATACAGAGACTGACGGCCAGAGAGCGTGCGCCATGGGATCAGCTCGTGAACGTTGGTGTATCCGGCGTTATAGGACACATGTTCATCTTCGAGGCCAGACCAGGTCGGGCTGGAGATAATCTTGCGCGGCTGAGCCTGAATATCGCGGAAGCGGATTTTCTCTTCTTCTTTATTCTTCGCCAGATGCGTATGGTCACGGCCGGTAAATTCACTCAGAGCCGCCCACGCTTTCACCGCCACGTGGCCATTGGTTTCCGGTGCCAGGGTCAGGATCATTTCCGCTGCATCAATTGCCGTGTTCAGCATTGGCTGGCCTTTGGCCGGGCCGTCTGCTTTGGTGTAATTGAGCTTGCGCAGCAGGTCCATTTCGCTCTGGGTGTTCCAGGCGATGCCTTTACCGCCGTTACCGATCTTCTCCATCAGCGGACCGATAGAGGTAAAGCGCTCGTACGTTGCCGGGTAATCACGTTCAACCGGAATAATGTGCGGCGCGGTCACGCCCGGGATCAGATCGCATTCGCCTTTTTTCCAGTCCTTAACGTCAAGCGGCTGCGCCAGTTCGGCAGCGGAGTCGTGCTGGATTGGCAGCGTCACCACGTCGGTCTCTTTGCCCAGGTGCCCTACACAGACTTCGGAGAATTTCTTCGCGATGTCTTTATAGATTTCCCAGTCGCTTTTTGATTCCCACGCCGGGTCAACGGCCGCAGACAGCGGATGAATAAACGGATGCATATCCGACGTATTCATGTCGTCTTTTTCGTACCAGGTGGCGGTAGGCAGCACGATATCGGAGTACAGGCAGGTACTGGACAGACGGAAGTCCAGCGTTACCACCAGATCCAGCTTGCCGTCCAGACCGTTGTCTTTCCATTCAACTTCTTCTGGCTTCACGCCGCCCTGCTTGCCGAGATCCTTACCCTGAATACCGTTTTCGGTACCGAGCAGGTATTTCAGCATGTACTCATGGCCTTTACCGGACGAACCCAGCAGGTTGGAGCGCCAGATGAACAGGTTACGCGGATGGTTTTTGCCGTTCTCAGGCTGTTCTGCCGCAAAACGGATTGAGCCATCCTTCAGCGATTTCACGGCGTAGTCCACCGGTGACATGCCCGCTTTCTTCGCCGCTTCCGCAATGCGCAGCGGGTTAGTGCCCAACTGTGGTGCAGACGGCAGCCAGCCCATGCGTTCAGCGCGCACGTTGAAGTCAATCAGGTGGCCGCTGTAGCGGGATTTATCCGCCATCGGCGACAGCAGCTCCTGCGCGGTCACCGTCTCGTAGCGCCACTGGCTGGAGTGGTTATAGAAGTAGGAGGTGCTGTTCATGTGACGAGCCGGACGCTGCCAGTCAAGGGCAAACGCCAGCGGCTGCCAGCCGGTCTGCGGACGCAGTTTTTCCTGGCCCACGTAGTGCGCCCAGCCGCCGCCGCTCTGCCCGACGCAGCCGCAGAAGATCAGCATGTTGATCAGGCCGCGATAGTTCATATCGAGGTGATACCAGTGGTTCAGACCGGCACCGACGATGATCATGGAGCGACCGTGAGTTTTGTCTGCGTTTTCCGCAAATTCGCGGGCGATACGGGTGATTTGGGCGCGTGGGACACCGGTGATCTGCTCCGCCCAGGCTGGTGTATAAGCCTTCACGTCGTCATAGCTGGTCGCGCAGTTTTCGTCGTTCAGACCGCGCTCCAGGCCATAGTTCGCCATGGTCAGATCGTAGACCGTAGTGACCAGAGCGGTAGAACCGTCCGCCAGTTGCAAGCGCTTAACCGGCAGTTTGTGCATCAGAACGTTTTGCAGCTCAACCTTGTTGAAGTGCTCGGAACCTTCACCACCAAAGTACGGGAAGCCGACATCGGCGATTTCGTCCTGGCTGCCCAGCATGCTGAGGCGAAGTTCTGTCTCTTCACCCGTGGTGCCGTTACGCTGTTCCAGGTTCCATTTGCCTTTTTCGCCCCAGCGGAAGCCGATAGAACCGTTTGGCGCCACCAGCTCGCCGTTGCTGTTGCAGGCGACCGTTTTCCACTCCGGGTTGTTTTCCTGACCCAGCGCATCCACAAGATCCGCAGCACGCAGCATACGGCCAGCGGCGTAATAGCCGTCACGCTCTTCAAGCATCACCAGCATTGGCATGTCGGTGTAGCGACGCACGTAATCGGTGAAATACTGGCTTGGCTTGTCGAGGTGGAATTCACGCAACATGACGTGGCCCATCGCCAGCGCCATGGCGGCATCAGTACCCTGTTTCGGTGCCAGCCACAGGTCGCACAGTTTGGCGATTTCGGCGTAGTCCGGGGTCACGGCAACGGTTTTGGTCCCTTTGTAACGTACTTCGGTAAAGAAGTGCGCATCAGGGGTACGGGTCTGCGGAACGTTAGAGCCCCAGGCGATGATGTAGCTGGAGTTGTACCAGTCAGCGGACTCCGGCACGTCGGTCTGTTCGCCCCAGGTCTGCGGCGACGCTGGCGGCAGGTCGCAGTACCAGTCGTAGAAGCTCAGACAGGTACCGCCGATAAGTGAAAGGTAGCGCGCGCCGGAGGCGTAAGAGACCATCGACATTGCCGGGATTGGCGAGAAGCCTGCCACGCGGTCAGGACCGTAAGTTTTCACGGTATAGACGTTGGAGGCCGCAATCAGCTCGTTCACCTCTTTCCAGGAAGAACGAACGAAACCACCGCGACCACGCGCCTGTTTGAAGCTTTTCGCTTTGTCGGCGTCCTCGATGATGGATGCCCAGGCATCAACCGGATCGCTGTGCTGCACTTTCGCTTCACGCCACATTTTCATCAGGCGTTTACGCATCAGCGGGTATTTCAGACGGTTGGCGCTGTAGAGATACCAGGAGTAGCTGGCCCCACGCGGGCAGCCGCGCGGTTCATGGTTCGGCATATCCGGACGGGTACGCGGATAGTCGGTCTGCTGCATTTCCCAGGTCACCAGACCGTTTTTAACGAAAATCTTCCAGCTACATGAGCCAGTGCAGTTTACACCGTGGGTAGAACGGACAACTTTGTCATGCTGCCAGCGTTGACGGTAACCGTCTTCCCAGTCCCGGTTGGTATCCAGAACCTGGCCGTGCCCATCGGCAAAAGTTTCACCCTTCTGTTTGAAGTAGCGAAACCGGTCCAAAAATTTGCTCATCGGGTATCTCCTGTGTGGAGCCTGTGGCTCTCTAAATCGACATTGCTGATTTGCAGCGAAGGTAACGCTATGAAAGATGGTGAGAATTGATAACGATCAAGACGGAGGGGGTCTCTGAGGGGGGGTATTAGATCAAATACCACCAAAGCGGTAGCTGTTAATATTTTTTAACTTAATGATTTATATGGATATATTTTATTTATCGTACAATAAGCGGAGCAAAATTTAACATCTTAGGTATTAAGGGGTAGAGACACCTGTAAAGCGATGGCGATCACAGCGTTACCTGTGTGCGACTACGGGAAACGCTATTAGTATGTTGTAACTATTAAGCGATTAAAAAAAGCGCGGCACTCAGGCCGCGCAAACGGATAATCAAGCTTACTTGTTTTTCTTGGTATTACGGCCATATACCAGCCAGGTGATGACCACACAGGCGATATAGAAGACGAGGAATACCTTCATCGCACCCGCCGGAGAGCCGGTCAGATCCAGTGAGATACCGAACGCTTTTGGAATAAAGAAGCCGCCAATCGCGCCAATCGCAGAGATAAACCCAAGCGCCGCAGCGGTATCGGTGGCGGCTTCACGCATCGCCTGCTCGTCGCTCCCGCCCTGCGCTTTCACGCGGTCCATGGTCAGCTTGCGGAAGATGACAGAGATCATCTGGAAAGTAGACGCACTGCCCAGCCCGGCGGTCAGGAACAGCACCATGAAGACGCCGAAGAAGGCAAAGAAGTTACCTCCCTCACCACCCGCAGGCAGCGTCAGGAACAGTAGCGCACAGAAGATGGCCATCAATACAAAGTTCACCAGCGTAACGCGCGTTCCACCCAGACGGTCGGAGATCATCCCGCCCAGCGAACGTGCCAGCGCACCAATAAACGGACCGAAGAAGGCAAACTGAAGGATCTGTACGTCCGGGAACTGGGTTTTCGACAGCATGGCAAAGCCTGCGGAGAAACCGATGAACGAGCCGAAGGTCGCCAGATACAGCAGTGCCATTACCCACAGGTGGCCACGTTTCAGAACCGGCAGCTGCTCGCTCAGGGACGCTTTGGACGCGGACAGGTCGTTCATGAAGAACCATGCCGCCAGGGTAAAGACCACCAGGAACGGTACCCAAATCCAGGAGGCATTTTGCAGGAACAGCACTGAACCGTCGGGCTGCGTCACACCGCCGCCGCCAAACGCCGCGAAGATGGAGACCGAGATCGCCAGCGGAGCAATCAGCTGCATCACGCTCACGCCCATGTTACCCAGACCGCCGTTAATGCCCAGCGCACCACCCTGCTTCGCTTTCGGGAAGAAGAAGCTGATGTTTGCCATACTGGACGCAAAGTTCGCCCCCGCAAAGCCGCACAGCAGAGAGATAATCACGAACACGCTAAACGGTGTAGAGGTATCCTGCACCGCAAAACCGAGCCACACGCACGGCACGATCATGATCCCGGTACTGAAAGCCGTCCAGCGACGACCACCAAAGACCGGCACCATAAACGCGTAAGGAACGCGCAGCAGTGCGCCTGAAAGCGACGGCAACGCAGTCAACATAAACAGCTGATCGGTGGTAAAGGTAAAGCCCACTTTTGGCAGGTTAACCGCAACCGCACTGAACAACATCCAGACGCAAAACGCCAGTAACAGACATGGCACGGAAATCCACAGATTACGACTTGCTATACGGTGGCCGCGCTGTTGCCAGAACGCCGGATCCTCTGGACGCCAGTCTGTAATAACGGCACCAGTTTCCCTTTCGGGAGCGGAAGAGTGACTCATAGACACCTCTGATTCTCGAATGATGCTGCAAACATTAGGGCTTTAGGGCGGCGGTAAGTTGATATAAATCAAAGGAAAAGTGGGAGGTTTTGCGGCGAAAAAAAAGCCATCACTCTTAATGAGTAGATGCAAAACGTAAAAAAGGTGTGGTTTTTCACGGTGCTGACGCATCCCTGCTTCGTCCACCCACTAACCGTTACCTCTCTGGCAATTTAGAGGTAATCCTTTATTGGTATGGGTATACTCCAGGGTATGCACCAGAATAGCGCCATTCCTGCAATCAGGTCACGTCAGGAGCCCGGCAACTCTATGTTAAAAAGATGTTTATCTCCGCTGACGCTGGTTAACCAGCTGGCGCTTATTGTTCTGCTGTCCACCGCTATCGGTGTGACCGGCATGGCTATTTCTGGCTGGCTGGTACAGGGTGTGCAGGGTAATGCGCATGCCATCAACGAGGCAGGCTCGCTACGTATGCAGAGTTACCGGCTGCTGGCGTCGGTGCCGCTGACGCAGGCTGACCAACCGCTTATCGACGAAATGGAGCGTACCGCATTCAGCCATGAACTGGAAAGAGCCGCCATTCGTGACGGCCAGCAATCTCAGCTTAAGGCGCTTCAGGGCTACTGGCATACCCAGCTGGAGCCCGGGTTAAAGCGGGCGGAAGACCGGGAAACGGTCGCCCAGGATGTCGCCGGGTTTGTGTCACGCATCGATCATCTCGTCTCCTCGTTCGATCGCACCACAGAGTTACGCATTGACCGCGTGGTGATGGTTCACCGCGCAATGGCGCTGTTTATGGGTTTGCTGCTGATTTTCACGGTTATCTGGCTGCGTGCGCGGTTGCTTAACCCCTGGAAGCAACTCCTGGCGATGGCCCGCGCCGTCACACAGCGCGATTTTACCCAACGCACGCACATCAGCGGGCGCAACGAAATGGCGATGCTCGGCGAGGCGCTCAACACCATGTCGGCGGAACTATCTGAAAGCTACGCGGTACTGGAAAAACGCGTCCAGGAGAAAACCGCCGGGCTTGAGCAGAAAAACGAGATCCTCTCTTTCCTCTGGCAGGCGAACCGTCGCCTGCATATGCAGGTACCGCTTTGCGAGCGTCTCTCGCCGGTACTGAACGGCCTGCAAAACCTGACTCTGCTCCACGATCTTGAGCTACGGGTTTATGACGTTGAAGATGAGGAAAACCATCAGGAATTTACCTGTCAGTCGGACGTCTCCTGCGACGATAAAGGGTGTCATCTGTGCCCGCGCGGCTTGCCGCCGCTTACCACCAGCGGCACGACCCTCAAGTGGCGGCTGATGGACAGCCATACCCAGTACGGTATTTTGCTGGCCACCCTGCCCGCCGGACGTCACCTGAGCCACGACCAGCAGCAGCTGGTCGATACTCTTGTAGAGCAGCTCACGGCCACGCTGGCGCTCGACCGTCACCAGGAAAAACAGCAGCAGCTGATCGTGATGGAGGAGCGCGCCACCATCGCTCGCGAGCTGCACGACTCCATCGCCCAGTCCCTCTCCTGCATGAAGATGCAGGTGAGTTGCCTGCAAATGCAGGACGAAGGCATGCCCGAGAGCAGCAAACAGCTGCTCAGCCAGATCCGCAACGAGCTTAACACCTCGTGGATTCAGCTTCGCGAGCTGCTGACCACCTTCCGTTTACAGCTCACCGAGCCGGGGCTACGCCCTGCGCTGGAGTCCAGCTGTCAGGAATTTAGTGCCAGGCTGGGCTTCCCGGTGAAGCTGGATTACCAGTTGCCACCGCGTTTTGTCCCCTCTCACCAGGCGATCCATTTGCTGCAAATTGCCCGTGAAGCCCTGAGCAACGTGCTCAAGCATGCCGAGGCGACGGCCGTCACGGTCACCGTCAGCTGCCAGGATAATCAGGTGAAGCTCAGGGTTCAGGATAACGGCCGCGGCGTGCCGGAAAATGCCGAACGAACGAACCATTATGGTTTAATCATCATGCGAGACCGCGCGCAAAGCCTGCGCGGTGATTGCCAGGTTCGCCGGGGAGAGTCAGGTGGCACCGAAGTCGTGGTCACCTTTATACCCGAAAAGCCCCTCATAACTGCTCAAGGAGAAAACCATGACTAATCAGGAACCGGCATCTATCCTGTTGATTGACGATCATCCGATGCTGCGCACTGGCGTTAAACAGCTTGTCAGCATGGCGCCCGATATCACCGTCGTCGGGGAAGCCAGCAACGGCGAACAGGGTATTGAACTTGCCGAATCGCTCGATCCTGATTTGATCTTGCTCGATCTCAACATGCCGGGCATGAATGGCCTGGAAACCCTCGACAAGCTGCGGGAGAAATCCCTCTCTGGCCGGGTGGTGGTCTTCAGCGTCTCAAACCATGAAGAAGACGTGGTCACCGCCCTCAAGCGGGGGGCAGACGGCTATCTGCTGAAAGATATGGAGCCGGAAGATCTGCTCAAGGCGCTGCAACAGGCTGCCGCAGGCGAGATGGTGCTGAGTGAAGCGTTAACGCCGGTACTGGCCGCCAGCCTGCGTGCGAACCGCGCCACGTCTGACCGTGACGTCAGCCAGTTGACCCCGCGCGAGCGCGACATTCTGAAGCTGATTGCTCAGGGTCTGCCGAACAAAATGATAGCCCGCCGTCTGGACATCACCGAGAGCACGGTCAAAGTGCATGTCAAACACATGCTGAAGAAAATGAAGTTAAAATCCCGCGTCGAAGCCGCCGTCTGGGTGCATCAGGAGCGCATTTTTTAACTTACTCATCCGGCAGCAACTTCCACCGTGGATCGTCGGCAGGCATTGCGACGAGCGGTTGCACCACGGAAAGCGTGATCTCATTGGAGGAGACACGCTGCCCATCCTTATCTTCCACCACGGCCGTAAGCCGCCATTCGTTTTTCGCCCCTTCCGCGTCGTTCCAGGCGGGCATGATTATGCTCCAGCCATCGCTGCTGTTGCTGTTTGCCGGTGAGGTCAGGCTGAGCGCCTGGGTATCACCCAGCCAGTGGATCTGACGGATACCGTGCGTGCTGCGAATTTGCAGCTTCAGCATCACAGTTTCGCCTGGCTTAAGATCCCACGGCGGCGTGGCCAGATAGACCGAGAGGGTTTTACGCTGACGGAATTCCATCACGGGCAGATTATCACGCTCAGGTGAATCATAGCGGCTGCCCCGCAGCGAGCGCGTCGCCGCCACTTCCCCGGCGGCAAGCTGTTTCGCCAGCGGCACGCCAAAGCGATAGTTGAGCTTCAGCCCGAGGTTATTCTGGCTAACGCCGCTCTCCCCCTGCTTATGGGCAGCCGTCAGGGTGACCAGCGGAACGGGGGTATAATTCAGCCCCAGGTTGACCGCAACCGGGTTGTGATACCCCGTACCGCTGTTAAACAGATCGACGTTATCGCCAAAATACTGTTCAAAGCTGACGCTGGTGTTCAGGTGATGAAACCAGGGAAGCCAGGCTTTGGCCGTTACGTCGTACCCGCGCGCCATGCGCTGCTCCCGGATGTCGGAACGCGGCTGCCAGCCAGCGAACGGCTGGTAGTAATTGGCCGACAGGCGAAGGTTTTCGCCCCACGCCTCTGCGCCCAGTCCGGCACGTTGCAGGTTGTCTTCCAGCAGGTTGTCGTAAAAGGTGTTGTAGCCCAGCAGCCAGTTTCCGGCAACCCAGCGCTGCCCGATCCCGACGTTGCTCACCAGCCCGTCTGTCTGCTGCGTCAGGCCAAGCTGGCTCCAGCTCAGATAGCGGGTGTTGTCGCTCCAGGGGATAAACCAGCTTCCGCTGCTGCCGTTAAAGTTACCGTCGTCATCCACCAGTACATTGACATTGGCGTTACCCCAGGGGGAAAGCCAGGATTCAATCTGCTCGTTGACTTCCCCGCTGACGGCATCCCGCACCTTGCCAAACGCGAACTGTCGCGCCTGCTGCCCGGCCGTCAGGCCGTTATCGATCATACTGGCTTCACCGAAGGCCTTTGCCATTTCAGCCAGGTGCTTTTCGCCTTCGGTAGTCGGTTGCGCCATACCGAGATCCGGCAGACTATCGCCGTTGTTATCAAACGGATTTTGCGCCTGCTGCACAAAGGATTTCGGCGCACCGTGAACGGCTCCAGCCGTAAAAAGGGGGAGTAACAGCAAAAAACGGATGCGGGACGATACAGCCTTCAACGTCGTCAATCAGAACCTGTGTTTATGAACAAACACTTATTATGTTAACGCCATAAGCACTGAAAACCAGTCTTAACAGAAATTTCAGGAATATCCTGAACAGAATTGTCGGGTGGCGGCTTCGCCTTACCCGGCCTACAAATTCGTGCCGGTGCGAAGCCGCCACCTGACGCCTTTACACTATTATCCCAACAACCCTTTCAGCTCCGGCAGGCAGGAGCCGCAGTTCGTACCGCAACGCAGCTTCACGCCCAGCGCTGCGGCAGAATTACAGCCTCCGGCTATCGCCTTACGTATCGTATTTTCACCCACGCTAAAGCAGCTACAGATAATTCGCCCGGGATCGGCATCTTCGCCCGGCCGTTGTCCGTGCAGCAGCGCGTGGCGTTCAGCGAGTTGTACGGGCGCAGCAGCAAAGGCTTCTTCAATAAACGCATGCGCCAGCGCCGGCAGCGTATGGCCCTCCCAGTAGCCCAGCATCAGCTCGCCGTGATGCCAGGCGAGCACGCTGCTGCGTTCTCCCGTCTGTGCCACCTGTAACTGCCAGCCCCGACCGCTGGCGTACGCCATGACCCACGACAGCAACGGCTGCTCCCCCGCCACCGTCAGACGTGAGGCTTTACGCCACCAGCATACCGACGGCGGCAGCGCTGGCAACTCGCGGGCATACAGCTCCCCCTGCCAGGCGGGTAGCCAGGGCAGGATCCTCACCGCGGTTTGTTTACTCTCCGGCTGGCCGGACCAGGCATCAACCCGCCCTTCCACCAGCGCGTTGACCTTCCCCTGCCGGGCAAACTGCGCGTTCCAGTGCATCGGCGCAAACAGCTCGCCCGCACGCTGTGCGGTAGAGATACGTACTCTGGCAACCATGACCCCGCGCGGGGAACTTATCCGCGCCAGCTGGCCGTCAGTCAGCCCCGCGCGCGCCGCATCGGTTGCGTTCATCTCAATAAAAAGCTCATCGATATGCTGCATCAGGCGCGGAACATACCCCGTGCGCGTCATGGTGTGCCACTGATCGCGGATCCGCCCGGTATTCAGTATCAAGGGGTACAATTCGTCGACGCCTGCCCCATGCGAGGAAGGATCAACCGGTACAAGATTTCTTTGCGGGAAATCACCGGCATGCCACTGATAAGGCGCCAGCTCGTCCCACGCCTCTCGCGACAGCGACGCCAGTTCGCGCAGGTTTAGCGCCCGTTCGCCGTTATTTTCAAACGCCGTCAGCGCCGCATGTTCACAAAATATCTCATGAGGGTGTTCCCAGGCGAAGGCATCGCCATAACCGAGCTGCTCTGCGATCCGGGCGATGATCCACCAGTCCGGTCTGGCCTCGCCCGGCGCAGGCAGAAACGCGCGCTGGCGCGAAATACGCCGCTCGGAATTGGTCACCGTTCCGTCTTTTTCGCCCCAGCCCAGGGCGGGAAAACGGATATGAGCAAACCGGCTGGTGTCCGTCTCCTGCATCACCTCAGATACTATGACCAGCGGGCAGGCTGCCAGGGCCTGGCACACCGCGTGGCTGTCGGGAAGTGACACGGCAGGATTGGTGCCCATGATCCACACCGCCTTCACCTCGCCGCGGGCAATCGCGTCAAACAGCTCTACCGCCATCAGCCCCGGCGTTTGTGCCAGCCGCTCGGTTCCCCAGAAACGCGCCACGCGCGAAAGATCGTCCGGCTCGAAGTTCATGTGCGCCGCCAGCTGGTTCGCCAGCCCACCCACTTCCCGCCCGCCCATGGCGTTTGGCTGTCCGGTCAGCGAAAACGGGCCGCAGCCCGAACGGTTGAACTTCCCGCTGGCAAGATGCACGTTAATGATGGCGTTACACTTGTCGCTGCCGCTGGAGGACTGGTTGATCCCCATGGTGTAGAGCGTGATCGCGCGTGGCGCAGTGACAAACCAGTCGTAGAAGGTGCCAATCTCGTCTGAAGGCAGATCGCAAAACGCGGCCACGTGAGGAATCGGCCACTCGCCGCTCCCCTGAATCAGATTGAGCAACCCCACAAACAGCCCGGCATCGCTGCCGGGCTTAAGCGCCAGATGCAGGTCAGCGACATCGCAGGTGGCGGTTTTGCGCGGATCGATCACGACCACTTTCATCTGCGGGTTGCTGCGTTTTGCCTGCACCAGCCGCTGATACAGCACCGGATGCGTCCAGGCCGCGTTTGAGCCAACGAGTACCACCAGATCGCTGTTTTCCACGTCCTCGTAGCTGCACGGCACAATGTCTTCACCGAAGGCGCGTTTGTAGCCCACCACCGCTGACGACATGCACAGCCGCGAGTTGGTATCAATGTTCGCCGCCCCGATAAAGCCTTTCATCAGCTTGTTGGCCGCATAGTAATCCTCGGTCAACAGCTGGCCGGAGGCATAAAACGCCACCGCCTGCGGCCCCCATTCGTTGATGATCTTCCGTAGCCGCTCGCCCGCTTCACCCAGCGCCTGCGGCCATGCCACCTCCATGCCGTCAACAACCGGGCGCAGCAGACGTCCCTGCAACCCCGTCGTTTCCCCAAGGGCAGATCCTTTTACGCACAGGCGACCAAAGTTCGCCGGATGAGTTTCATCCCCACGAATGCTTACCGCGCCATCTTCCACACTGGCGACCACGCCGCAGCCCACCCCGCAGTAAGGGCACGTTGTACGGGTTTCCGTCATGAGGCCTCCGCACGCATCACCAGCTCTTGGCTTCCAACCCAAACCTTGCCGTTTTCAATTTTTACCGGCCAGGCGCGCACCACGGGTTCGCCGTTCTCCACCTGACATCCATCGCGCAGACGTATGCGCTGCTTGTAAAGCGGGGAAATCACCACCGGCTCGCCCGCTGCATCGCCAAGGATGCCGCGCGAAAGCACGTTCGCGCTGCTGCCCGGCTCCAGGTCGTCCAGGGCATAAACGGACGTTCCAAAGCGGAACAGCGCAATCGGTTTTCGGCCAAGCCGCGCGCCGATGCCCGCCTGCTCGGGGATATCATCGATGCCGCAAATTTCCTGCCAGCGCTTGCTCTCCGCCGCGGCAGGGACATTCACCGCGGTGCGGAACAGCGCCAGGCGATCAGGATCGTTGAGGGTGGTTTGCCATTCGCACTGATAGGTCTCCACCACCCGGGCCATCTCCTGCTCCAGCTCGTGGGCGATCCCAAGGCTGTCGTTCAGGATCACCTCGCGCAGATAGTCGAGGCCGCCTTCCAGGTTATCCATCCAGGTACTGGTGCGTTGCAGACGATCTGCCGTGCGAATGTAGAACATCAGGAAACGGTCAACGGTGCGGATCAGCGTTTCGTCGTCCAGATCGCTGGCAAAGAGATCCGCGTGGCGCGGCTTCATCCCGCCGTTGCCGCACAGATAAAGGTTCCAGCCCTTGTCCGTGGCAATCACCCCCACGTCTTTGCTCTGCGCCTCTGCGCACTCACGGGTACAGCCGGAGACCGCCATTTTGATTTTGTGCGGCGCACGTAACCCCTTGTAGCGATGCTCCAGTTTGACCGCAAGGCCGGTGGAGTCCTGCACGCCATAGCGACACCAGGTCGACCCGACGCAGGATTTCACCGTGCGCAGGGATTTACCGTACGCATGACCGGTCTCAAACCCGGCCTCCACCAGCGCCTGCCAGATTTCCGGCAACTGTTCGAGCGTGGCGCCAAACAGGTCAATACGCTGTCCGCCGGTGATTTTGCTGTAAAGGCTATAGCGTTTCGCAATCTGGCCGATGGCGATCAGCCCGTCGGCCGTCACTTCCCCGGCAGGCATGCGCGGCACGATGGAATACGTTCCGTCCTTCTGAATATTGGCAAAGTAGCGGTCGTTGGTGTCCTGCAGCGGCAGATGCGCCGGTTTCAGCAGGTATTCGTTCCAGCAGGAGGCCAGCACTGATCCCACCAGCGGTTTACAGATCTCACAGCCGTGCCCTTGTCCGTAACGGCTGATAAGCTGGTCGAAGGTCCGGATATGGTTGACGCGCACCAGGTGGTATATCTCCTGACGCGAGTACGGGAAGTGCTCACAGATATCTTTTTTCACCTCCACGCCCTGCTCCGCAAGCTGGAACTCCATCACCTGCTTCACCAGCGCGCTACAGCCTCCGCAGCCGGTCGCCGCTTTGGTGCACTGCTTAATGGCGCCGATATCCGTTGCGCCCGCGCTTACCGCCTGGCAGATATCCCCTTTGCTGACGTTATGACACGAACAGATCTGCGCGCTTTCCGGCAGCGCCGCCACGCCCAGCGCTTTCGGCGTGCAGCCTGACGACGCGGGTAAGATCAGCGTTTCCGGCTCTTTTGGCAGACTGATGCCGTTAAGCATCATCTGCACCAGCGTGGCGTATTCGCTGGCATCGCCCACCAGCACGCCACCCAGCAGGGTTTTGCTGTCGTGACTGACCACAATTTTTTTGTAGATTTGCTGCGGCCCGTGCGTCCACTGGTAGCTCAGCGCCCCCGGCGTGCGCCCGTGGGCATCGCCAAACGACGCCACATCCACACCCAGCAACTTGAGTTTGGTACTCATATCCGCGCCGGTGAAGCGCTTCTCCTCACCCGCCAGCACAGCGGCAGTCACGCGCGCCATCTGGTAGCCCGGTGCCACCAGGCCAAAGATTTTCCCCTCCCACAGCGCGCATTCCCCGATGGCAAGCACGTCCGGATCGGAGGTCCGGCAGCCGTCGTCAATACAGATCCCGCCGCGCTCGCCAATAGCCAGCCCGCTGCTGCGTGCCAGCGCGTCCTGCGGACGAATACCGGCAGAGAAGACGACCATGTCCGTTTCCAGCTGTTCACCATCGGCAAAACGCAGCACCAGCCCGTCGTCTGCGGTGGCAATCTCCGTCGTCGATTTACTGGTGTGTACCCCTACGCCCAGCGCCTCAATTTTCCTGCGCAGCATTGCCGCACCGTCGCTGTCGAGCTGCACCGCCATCAGGTTCGGCGCAAACTCCACCACGTGGGTTTCCAGCCCTAGCTGCTTAAGCGCATTCGCCGCCTCCAGCCCCAGCAGGCCGCCGCCAATTACCACGCCGCGGCGAGAGCCTGCCGCATGGGCCGCAATGTTGTCCAGATCGTCGAGGGTGCGGTAGACAAAACAACCCGGCAGATCGCTGCCCGGAACGGGCGGTACGAACGGGTACGAGCCGGTCGCCAGCACCAGCTTATCCCAGTGGGTTTCATGGCCGCTGGCGGTACGCACAACGTGTGCATCACGATCGATAGCGACAATCTGCTGCGAGAGGCGCAGTTCAATGCCGTTATCGGCAAAGAACTCCCCCGCCACCAGCGAGAGCGAGTCCGCGCTGCGTCCGCCAAAATATTCCGACAGATGCACGCGGTCATAGGCCGCATAGCGCTCTTCGCCAAAAACAATAATCTGATACTGCTGATGCAAATTGCGGTTAACGCAGTCTTCGAGGAAATGATGGCCGACCATACCGTGCCCAACCACCACCAGAGTAGGTTTTGTCATAGCGTTCTGTCCTGCAACCTGCGGTTGCGTTGTGAAACGATCGAACAGCCAGTCCGCGTGGGCGGGCGCAGCCGTTGCCAGTAAATCGGTAAAGGTTGCCGCGCTGCGGCAGTCACCCAGCAGCAGCACGCCAGCCAGCGTCCCCTGATGGATCAGTAAACGTCGATAGTGACGGGTCAGCGGATCCCATGAACTCCATACCACATCGTCCGCCTGCGCCGTCGCGCGTCCGAGGCTGAACAGCTCCACGCCGGTCACCTTAAGACGCACGCCGTTGTCGGTCCGGGTAAACGGCGCGGTGATCTCCCCGGCCAGCCGCGCGGCGAGAATATCCGCCTGCGCCAGACAAGGGGCGACCAGGCCAAATGTCTGGCCGTCAATTTCACAGCACTCGCCGATGGCGTAGATATTCGGCACGGAGGTTTGCATCTGGTGATCCACCACGATGCCGCGCGCGCAGTGAATGCCGCTGGCTTTTGCCAGCGCAACGTTGGGTTGTACACCCGTGGCCAGCACCACGCGCGCGGCGGTGACGCTGTGCCCGTTGAGTAGCGTCACGCTCTTGCCGTTAATCGCCGCGATGCCAGAGGCGAATTCACAGCTAACACCCCGCGCCGCCAGCGCCTCTTCAAGCAGCAGTCCCGCCTGCTGATCCAGCTGCTGTTCCATCAGCCAGGGACCACGATGGATAAGCGTGACGTTGTCACCGTTGCGCGCCAGCGCTGCCGCTGCTTCCACGCCAAGTACGCCACCGCCCAGCACTACCGCCGGACCGGAGAGGTTCTGGATGGCGCGGGTCTCTGCCAGGGTGCGAAAGGTGAACACATGCGGCGCATCGCCGCCGGGGATCGGCGGCACTACAGGGGTAGACCCGGTGGCAAACACCAGCGCATCCCAGCCCAGCGTGCGAGCAGAGGTACGCACTTTACGCGCGTTAACGTCTACTGCGAGCACCGTTTCTCCTCGCAGCACCGTCACGCCTCGTGCCGTGTACCAGTCTTCATCGTGCAGACAGATGTGCTCCGCCTGCTTTTCACCACTCAGCACCGGCGAAAGCTGGATGCGGTTGTACGCCTGCTCCGGCTCGTCACCGATGACGGTGATAGCAAAACGACCGGGCACACGCCCGGTGAGCGATGCAATCAGCCGGGTTGCCGCCATACCATTACCGATAATGACCAGTCGCATCGTGCCCCCTCATTACGCCGCTTTCGGCTGTTTTTCGTAGAGGAAATGGAGGATCTGCTGGCGCATGTGGTGATAGCGGCTATCGTCCGCCAGCTGCACCCGGTTGCGCGGGCGCGGCAGATCGACGCGCAGGATCTCACCCACGGTGGCCGCCGGGCCGTTGGTCATCATCAGTACGCGGTCAGAGAGCAGTACCGCCTCGTCCACATCGTGGGTGATGAGCACGATGGTGGTGTTCAGCGCCTGCTGGATCTGCATCACCGAGTCCTGAAGATGGGCACGCGTCAGCGCATCGAGCGCGCCAAACGGCTCATCCATAAGCAGCACTTTCGGCTTCATTGCCAGCGCCCGGGCAATACCGACGCGCTGCTTCATACCGCCGGAGATCTCCCCGGGGCGCTTATGCAGCGCGTGGCCCATCTGCACCCGGTCGAGATTGTGCTCAATCCACTCTTTGCGCTCGGCCTTACTCATGGTGCGACGGAAGACCTGATCCACCGCCAGCGCCACGTTGTCGAAGCAGGTTAACCACGGCAGCAGCGAATGATTCTGAAACACTACCGCACGCTCAGGCCCCGGCCCGGCGATTTCGCGGTTGTCGCAAATCAGCCCGCCTTCCGTCGGCAGCGTGATCCCGGCGATCAGGTTTAACAGCGTCGACTTGCCGCAGCCGGAGTGACCAATCAGACTGACGGTTTCGCCCTCGTGGATATCAAAAGAGACGTTTTGCAGCGCCAGAAACTCGCCGCTGGCGGTGGAAAAACGCTGGCTCACGGCCTGGACCTGAATTAAAGGTTTCATCTTCACTCCTTATTTTTCCTGCCAGCTAAAGCGACGGGCGATCAGCATCAGCCCCTGCTCCAGCAGCAACCCGACCACGCCAATGATGACGATGGCGATGAGAATGTTTTCAACGTTGAGGTTGTTCCATTCATTCCAGATCCAGAAGCCAATGCCTAAACCTCCGGTGAGCATCTCGGCGGCGACAATCACCAGCCAGGCAATGCCAATGGAGAGACGTACCCCGGTCAACACCGCAGGCAGCACGGCGGGGAAAAGAATGCGGCGCATGATGGTCCACTCTGAGAGTTGCAGCACCCGGGCCACGTTGAGGTAGTCCTGCGGAATACGGCGCACCCCTTCGGCGGTGTTAATGACCATCGGCCAGATGGAGCAGATGAAAATGGTCCAGCTCGACGCGGGCTCCGCTTTCTGGAACAGCAGCAGGCCGATAGGCAGCCAGGCCAGCGGGCTGACCGGACGCAGGAGCGCGATCAGCGGGTTGAACATGCGGGAGAAAAAGGTGAAGCGCCCAATCAAAAAGCCCAGCGGAATGCCCGCCAGCGCCGCCAGACCGAAGCCGATGGCGACGCGTTGCAACGACGCCAGCACGTTCCAGCCAATGCCCATATCGTTTGGCCCGTCGCGATAAAACGGATCGGCAAACAGGGTCATGGCCGAATCGAGCGTGCTGAGCGGCGTCGGGAAACCTTTACTGTTTATCGCCGCCAGCTGCCAGAGCACCACCAGCAGACCGAGACCGAGCAGCGCCGGGATGACGCGCTGTAAAAACTCATTCATCCGACGCGTAAACGCTGGCGCACGACGGCGAACCTGTAGCGGAGGCAGGACAATCACTTCCCCGCTCTCTGACTTCTCTTGTGGTTGCGTATTTTGCAGATGCTGCATACTCAGGCCCCTTTACGGTGAATGGCGAAGCGGTTGGCGTACCCTTCCGGATCGGTGCCGTTCCAGACGGTGCCGTCCATCAGGGTACTGCTGCGATACGGTGATGACGGTGTGGACATGCCGCCCACGGCGGTCGCGGCATCCTGCCAGACCGCGGTCTGGTTAATGCGCTGTGCGATGCCCGCATAATCCGGCGCGGCGTTGAGCAAGCCCCAGCGACGGAACTGGGTTAAGAACCACATGCCGTCGGAGAGATACGGGTAGCTCACGGCACCCTCGTTGAAGAAACGGATCGGGTGCGCATCCTGCCAGCGCTGACCGAGCCCGTTGTCGTATTCGCCGAGCATGCGTCCGGTGAGGTACTGTTCCTTGCAGTTGAGCCATGCGCGGCGCGAGAGGATCTGCGCGGTTTCACGTTTGTTTTCCGCTGACGCCTCGATCCAGCGCGCGGCTTCCATCACGGCGCTCACCAGCGCCCGTGCGGTGTGCGGATTTTTCACCACCCAGTCGCGTCGGGTGCCGAGGATCTTTTCCGGGTGATCGGCCCAGATGGACTGTGACGTGGCGGCGGTAAACCCGATGCGGTCGTTAATCGCCCGCGCGTTCCACGGCTCGCCGACGCAGAACCCGACCATGTTGCCGATGCGCATGTTCATCACCATCTGTGGCGGCGGGACCACCACAGTGCGCACGTCGTCAAACGGGTTAATGCCCGCACTGGCCAGCCAGTAGTAGAGCCACATAGCGTGTGTCCCCGTCGGGAAGGTATGCGCGAAGGTGTAGGTTCCCGGTGCCTGCTGTGTAATCAGCTTTTTCAGCCCGTCGAGATCACGAACGCCCTTCTCCGCCAGATCGCTGGAGAGCGTAATGGCCTGACCGTTCTGGTTGAGAGTCATCAGGTTCGCCATCTGCTGCGGCTTGCCCGCGATACCCAGCTCCAGTCCGTACAGCAGGCCGTAAAGAATGTGTGCGGCGTCCAGCTCCCCTGCCACCAGCTTGTCGCGCACCGCCGCCCAGCTCGCCTCTTTAGTAGGTACAATGGTAATGCCGTGTTTTTTATCGAACCCTTTCAGGGCCGCGATAACCACTGGCGCGCAATCGGTCAGGGGGATAAACCCGATACGCACGGTATCCTGCTCCGGCTTATCTGACCCCGCCGCCCATGCGGCCTGCATGACACCCGGCAACAGCATCGCACCACTCGCCAGCATGCTGGCCTGCAATAAACGCCGTCTCGACAAATCCGCCATAATTGCTCCTGAAAAAAGGCAAAAAAAAGCGCCCGACGGTGCTGAAGCACCGCTGGACGCCTTTATCCCGAAGACGTATGCACCGCCGTTGGCGCATCGTCAAAAATAGTTAATCTGTTAATGCAAAGGTGATGCCAGCTTTTTAACCCCGGCGTTACGGGGTTTCTGCAAGGAGAGCGCTCTTTTACGCACCTCAATCAGGCATTAAAGGCCCACTGACTGTGCAACTACTCCCCAGGGGGTACCTTCCACAGATTTTTCACCGTAAGGAGCGCACGGGCGATATCCACCATGCGTTGGTTTTTATCCATCGCCATTTTGCGCAGGGCTGTCCACGCCTGCTCCTCGCTCATGTTCTGATGCGTCATTAGCACGCTTTTGGCTTTGTCGATGGTCTTGCGCTCCTCCAGCGTGTCGCGCAGGGAAGCAAGTTGACGGGAGAGTTGCTCAATTTCGCGCGCCTGCTGGCGCACCAGCGGCAGCAGTGGTCTATCCGGAAATCGCGCCAGGATATCGTCGTACTCATCGTCTACGTGCAGGTTTTCGCTATAGCGACGCTCCTCAACTGCCGTCATCAGATCGGCAATGGCCACCTCCTCCAGCGTGCGCAGATGCTCAAGACGCGCGGTTTGCAGGGCAAACCATTTGAGAGCGGTATCGCCATTATCTGCCGGAGGCTGGCGGGTGCACGCTTCACGCCTGAGTTTTTCAGTCTCCAGACCCGGCTGACAGTTGAGGGTAAACGTCTCCTGCACGTCTGGAGTGCAATGGGAGATAAAAACCTCAAAGCAGGCCTGCTGGCCATCAATGCGATCCACCAGCCGCTGGCGGGTTTCATCGTCAAAGAATCCCTGGGTGAAACCAATAGCCCCCAGCGCCCGCTCTTGTCCCACAAGTTCTTTGCCCTGCATCAGGCTGTAAAGGGCCACAAATCGGCCCGCGATGTGCGGATCGTCAATGCTGTCGCTGAGTTGAGGTACGATATTGAGCAGATGACGCAGTATGCGGCTGTAGTGTTCCATCGCCTGCGGCGCGGTGACGCGTTGACCTGTAACGCCATCACGCAGCACCGTCAGCGTTTCAAGGCCGTGCAGTGCGCTGGCGATACGTTCGCAAAGGGCGCTGCCCGGCAGCGGTTCGCTAAACAGGAGGTGCAATGCAGCAAGGTTTTCATCCACCAAAGCCCTGCTGGCCTTGCATTCAGGCCCGTACAATTTACCCTGCGAGCAGAGCCAGACATTTGACGCACCGCGTTCGCACTGTAGCATATGCACCAGTCGACTGATGCCGTTCACCAGTGCGCCCAGCTGCGCTAATCTGCCGAGCTGTTCCTCCCGCAGCATTCTTGCACGCTGGAACCATTCGGTCGCGCCAGGCGAACTGCCAGCCACTATCGTCATCGTTTCTCTCTCCGATACATATTCTTCGGTATGAGAAGCAATATTCGTGCCTTTTCAAAGAACAGGAGTCAACATGCAGAAGATTGTGATCGTCGCCAACGGTGCGGCCTACGGCAGTGAATCCCTTTTTAACAGTCTGCGCCTGGCAATCGCGCTGCGCGATAAGGAGAGTGAGCTGGAGCTGCGCCTCTTTTTGATGTCCGATGCCGTCACGGCCGCGCTGAAGGGGCAGAAACCCGCTGAGGGCTACAACATACAACACATGCTGGAGATCCTGACCGCGCAAAACGTTCCGGTCAAGCTGTGCAAAACCTGTACCGACGGTCGCGGCATTACCGGGCTGCCCCTGATTGATGGCGTGGAAATTGGCACGCTGGTTGAACTGGCTGAATGGACTCTTACCGCTGATAAAGTATTAACTTTTTAATAATAAATCGCCAAAAATATTATTTTCTTATGGACGCGGTTTCAGCATCAAGTTTACCTGCGCCATTGCCGATAGGCATGGAAACAACACAGCAGGTATTACACTTATGTTCAGATCCATTCGCGCCCGCATCATTGCGGCGACGACAGGCTGTATGGTCGTCGCCCTTCTTCTTAATACCATTATCAACTTTCAGGTCACGCGCCAGGATAATCAGCAGTCGCAGCGCGATATACTGACCAGCACCAGCGCCAGCCACAATATGGCGATTGCCGACTGGGTCAAAAGCAAAATGACGGTGATTGCCTCCGCGCAGAGTATCGCGCTGGCTGACGATCCGGTTCCGGTGTTTAAGCAATTAGCCCAGGCGGGCGGCTTCACCAACGTCTACGCAGGCTACGCCAGCAAGACGGCGAAATTCTCCGATCCTGCGGGGGTCCCGGCGGATTATGACCCAACCATTCGTCCCTGGTATCAGCAGGTGGTGAGCACGGACGGCCCGGTTGTGACGGCGCCCTACGTTGATGCCGGGACCGGGAAGCTGGTGGTGACGTTTGCCGTACCGGTGAAGGAGAATGGTACTCTGAAAGCAGTGGTAGCGGGCGATGTCGCCATGGATAGCGTGGTGGCGAACGTGCGCGGGATCCACCCAACGCCTGCCAGCAGCGGGTTGCTCCTGAACAGCGACGGCACGGTTATTGCCGCCAACGAGCCGACCCTGACGCTGAAGCCGTTTACCGGGACGATCAAAGGCATCGACCTTGCGGCGCTGAAGAGCGGTAATCCGGTCGACGGGACACTGAATGATGAGGAAAAAACCTTTATCGCCTCAGCCGTGCCGGGCACGAACTGGCTGCTGGTCGTCGCCCTCGACAGCAGCGACGCCACCTCCGGCATGCGTTCCTTGCTGAAAGCGTCGGCAATCTCGCTGGTGATTCTGGCGCTTCTGAGCGGCGCCATTGTCCACCTCCTGATAGCCCGCCTGCTTAAGCGCCTGTCCGACATTCGCGACGCGATGCACAGCATTGCCAACGGCACCAACGATCTGTCCCAGCGTCTGCCGGATAGCGGTGATGACGAAGTGGCGCAAATTGCGCAGGCGTTTAACGCCTTCAGCAATAAGCTCTCGGTGGTGATGGTCCAGCTTCGCGACGCCAGCGCCTCAGTGAAAAACGCCGCGCAGGAGATTGCGGCAGGCAACCAGGATCTCTCCGGACGTACCGAGCAGGCCGCGTCCAGCCTGCGTGAGACCGCCAGCGCCGTGGAAGAGATAACCGCCTCCGTTACCCAGTCGAATGAATCGGCCGAAGAAGCCAATGACCAGGCCAGTAAAGCCTCTGCGGCCGCAGCGCGCGGCGGCGAAGTTGTCTCGCAGGCAATCAGCACCATGCAGTCCATCGAAGTGGCTTCTGCAAAGATTGGCGATATCACCAGCGTGATTGACGGCATCGCCTTCCAGACCAACATTCTGGCGCTTAACGCCTCCGTCGAAGCGGCTCGTGCCGGTGAGCAGGGCCGTGGGTTCGCGGTCGTTGCGGGGGAAGTGCGTAATCTGGCCAGCCGCAGCGCTCAGGCGGCGAAAGAGATCAAATCCCTTATTGACTCCACTACCGAAAGCGTTGCAACCGGCTCCCGGTTTGTGCACCTTGCGGGCGACAGCATGGATGAGATCCGCGCCAGCGTCGGGAGCGTGTCTGGCATTATGCGTGAAATATCTATTGCCACCCGCGAGCAGATGAAAGGCATCCATGAAATTAACCACGCGGTGACTCACCTGGATCGCATGGTGCAGCAGAACGCTGAACTCGTTGTACAGTCTGCTGCGGCGGCCAGCGCGCTGCAAAGCCAGGCGGGCGACCTTGCTGAGACCGCTGGCCATTTCCGCATATAATTTTTCCCGGACGCGCGTTAAGCAGGGAAAACGCGCGTTGGCTGAAAGGTTTCAGAAATTTTGTCATTTTTGTTTAATCGTTGCGCCATTTTTTGATCGAAATCAGCATCACCTACCTTCCCCTTTGGTGTTATGCAATGAGTAAATTGTGAACAACATCACGCTCGGGATGGGCAAAAACGACGGGGTATAAAAAATGGCACGAGTTAAAACGAGTCTGAAACTGTTTGGCGGGGATACGGTAGTGGTGCGTTGCTCAGAACGTTGCCGCATCCATCTGATGAGTACAAAAGGGCAAAAGCAATCGCAGGCAGATATCCTTACCGTCCAGGATGATAAGGCCTGGCTGACGGTGCCTTACACCGGCACCTGGGATGTGCTGATCGACAGCCACAGCCAGTCGCTCGAACATTCCGTAAGTTACGTGGCAGCATAACCATAAACGCCCGGCCAGCCGGGCGTATTATCAGGCAAAACCCGGGCGCAGCGTATTGCTGAGCGGGTTCCCTTCCAGCAGCGCTTTAACCTTCACCACCAGCTCACTCAGACAGTCGTCCTGCATACCGAGACGCGTCAGCTCCTGATCGAGCGAGAAAAGGTACTGGGCGTTAGTGCCCAGCGGTCCACTGGCGGCGGCAATCAGCGGGGCAATCACCTGGGTTCGGGTGTCGGCTTCATACAGCGGGTGCCGCGGATCCATAATGAACACCAGCGCGTTGACGGTGCGGCCGTCGTCCAGTTCCAGCTTGCACCAGCTGGGCATATAGCAGCCGGTGATCATCTCGCGCTTCCACAGCAGCGTCAGCTCATCTTCCAGCGTGGTATCCGGCAGCCGGTATGCCACGCCCGTGGTGCGCCCGCCCTCTTTTAGTGCAAGCATACGTCCAGGCTGACACGCGCTGCCGCGTCCGGCGGTCAGGCGCAAACAGAAGGCGCGGTGCCAGCCAGGCAGCGTTCCGGTTGCCGATTCAACAAACTCGAGCGCCGGGTTCCACATCAGAGAGCCGTAACCAAAAATCCATACCGGGCCATCATCCGGGCGGCAGGCCAGCGTTGCCGCAAGCGACGCCGCACGTTGTTCAGCCGACCACAGAAGCGATTCCTCAATAGCACCAAATGCCGTCTTACAATCTGCCTTCATCAAGAAATCACGCGTTAACACATTCCACCTCCGCCACTGCATGCTTCCTTGCGACATCTTTAATGCGCCTTCCCGGCATTCTGTGCTGTTCATTTTAACAGCAGTTGAGCAACGATAAGCAATTCGCGGGCCAGATGCAATACAGCGGCAGTTCAACCGCCTGAAATGTCAAAATGGAGGCAGCGTATTATTCGGCAGCTATTTCTTTTTGTGCCATTTGTCATCATCCCCTTTCTCATAGTCATTTTTTACGGCGGCCCAGGCCACTTTATGCGCCGTCTCTTCACGGCTGGCATCGTCCCGGCGATCTTCTTTATCTTTGTATTGATCCCAGGCGCTGTTAAAGGCTTCTTTATAGATATCCTGAGCGTGGGCAGGCAGTACGTTTTGCACGTTATCCGGTAATTCGCTTTTCGATTTGTATGGCATCGCTAACCTCTCTTTTGGCTAAAAGATAAGTGTGGACGACGATACGCCAGGGTGCCAGCCGACAGCGAGAAATGAACTATTTAAGAGTGCAAGGCATTGTTATTAAATTATTATTTTGTGTAAATGAGGCATTATAAGCTTCAGGAAGAAAAATCCCATTAAAGGGTAAAATTAAGTAAAAAATACAGGGTATTTAACCGTTTTCTGTTAATTTAACACCCTCAAAATCTATCTATAATTACAAGCACCTGCACTGTTGGAGAAACACATGACAGCAACACACGAGGCGGTAAAGACCCGCCACAAGGAGACCTCTCTCATTTTCCCGGTTCTGGCACTGGCTGTGCTGCTCTTCTGGGGAAGCAGTCAGTCATTGCCAGTGGTTGTGGGGATCAATATTCTGGCTCTGGTGGGTATTTTAACCAGTGCATTTAGCGTGGTACGCCATGCGGATGTTTTAGCCCACCGTCTTGGAGAGCCGTATGGGTCATTAATTTTAAGCCTTTCGGTTGTGATTCTTGAGGTCAGTCTAATTTCCGCATTAATGGCCACCGGCGACGCCGCACCAACGTTAATGCGCGATACGCTCTACTCCATCATTATGATTGTTACCGGCGGCCTGGTCGGTTTTTCGCTTTTATTAGGTGGCCGCAAATTTGCCACCCAGTACATGAACCTTTTTGGCATTAAACAGTATCTGATCGCCCTGTTCCCGCTGGCGATTATCGTGCTGGTATTCCCGATGGCATTGCCGGGCGCAAACTTCACCACCGGCCAGGCGCTGCTGGTGGCGCTGATTTCCGCGGCAATGTACGGCGTGTTCTTGCTGATCCAGACCAAAACGCACCAGAGCCTGTTTGTTTACGAGCATGAAGACGACGGCGACGATGATGACCCGCATCACGGTAAGCCGTCGGCCCACAGCAGCGCGTGGCACACGGTTTGGCTGATCGTGCATCTGATTGCGGTAATTGCGGTCACCAAGATGAATGCTAACCCGCTGGAGGCGCTGTTAACTGAACTGAACGCGCCGGTCGCCTTTACCGGTTTCCTGGTAGCCCTGTTGATCCTGTCGCCAGAAGGCCTGGGAGCGCTGAAAGCGGTGCTCAATAATCAGGTGCAGCGTGCGATGAATCTGTTCTTTGGCTCCGTTCTGGCGACCATCTCCCTTACCGTTCCGGTGGTAACGCTTATTGCCTTTATGACGGGGAATGAATTGCAGTTTGCGCTGGGTGCACCAGAGATGATTGTGATGGTAGCGTCGCTACTCCTGTGCCAGATTTCCTTCTCAACCGGCCGCACCAATGTGCTGAACGGCGCGGCGCATATGGCGCTGTTTATTGCGTATCTGATGACGATATTTGCGTAATTTTTTTGCCGGGTGGCGCTGCGCTTACCCGGCCTACGAAACCCGTAGGCCCGCGCAAGCGTAGCGCCGCCGGGCAAAGAAAAACCCGCCGAAGCGGGTTTTTTATTAGTTGCTGGTATCCAGCTCGTCGAAGCTCTTCACCAGATCGTCAATCGCTTTAATCTGTTTCAGGAATGGCTCCAGCTTATCCAGCGGCAGCGCGGATGGACCGTCGCATTTCGCGTTAACCGGATCCGGGTGCGCTTCAATGAACAGACCCGCCAGGCCGGTTGCCATACCGGCGCGCGCCAGTTCGGTCACCTGCGCACGACGCCCGCCAGACGCGGCGCCAAACGGGTCGCGACATTGCAGGGAGTGGGTCACGTCGAAAATCACCGGAGACTGGTTAGAGACGTTCTTCATTACGCTGAAGCCCAGCATATCCACAACCAGGTTGTCATAACCGAAGTTTGAACCACGGTCGCACAGGATCACCTGGTCGTTACCACCTTCGATAAACTTATCGACGATGTTACCCATCTGGCCAGGGCTCACGAACTGCGGTTTTTTCACGTTAATCACGGCACCGGTTTTCGCCATCGCTTCTACCAGGTCAGTCTGGCGCGCCAGGAACGCCGGAAGCTGAATCACGTCTACCACATCAGCCACGGGCTGTGCCTGAGACGCTTCGTGCACGTCGGTGATCACTTTCACGCCAAACGTCTGTTTCAGCTCCTGGAAAATCTTCATCCCCTCTTCCAGGCCCGGGCCACGGTAGGAGTGAATGGAGGAGCGGTTGGCTTTGTCAAAAGAGGCTTTAAACACGTACGGGATGCCCAGCTTTTGGGTCACGGTCACGTAGTGTTCGCAGATGCGCATAGCGAGATCGCGGGATTCCAGCACGTTCATACCGCCAAACAGCACAAACGGCAGGTCGTTTGCCACGTTGATATCACCAATGCTAACCACTTTTTGTTTCATAGGATCGCCTTATTCAGGTGTGAATCGGAATTAAGATTAATGCAGTGTAATGTGTTTATGCGCGATCGCGTTGATCTGCGCGCGGATCATCTCGCTGATCGGGTCTTCCGGACATTGTTCGACGAAATAATTTAAATCATTCAGCGCCACGTGCTCGCAGTCGAGCTGCGCATAAATCAGGCCGCGGTCGCGGATTTCGTACGGATCTTCCGGATTGAACTGCAACAGCACTTCGCTTGCGCGCAGGGCCAGCTCCATCTGACGCTCTTCCATCAGCGCAGACTTCAGCGTATCCAGGAGCTTGCGGATCACTTCAGCGTTATCGGCTTCATCGAGATCTTCATTGAACAGCTCAGCTATCGGGCTGATGTTGCCTTTCAGCCAGACGTCCAGCGTATGCTCATCCAGCGTGTCGCCGTTAAACGGATTGATTAACCACATCTCACCGTCCAGCCACTCCGCCCGCAAAATCATCTGCGTGGGGAAAATGACCGGCACCAGTGGAATATCCAGTCGGTGCGCAACCCACAGTAAAATGGCGCCCAACGCGACGGCGCTACCCTGTCGATTTTTCAGCACCTGGTCCAGCCACAGTGCGTCAGACAGGCGATACACGCCTCGCGTGTCGCAGAAACCCCATTCGCCGTAGAAAAGCTCAATCAGCTTCTCTAATTGCCAGTCTTGCGGACGTGCCTGATTGATCTCTTCGCGCGCCAGGCTGACCAGATTTTCCAGTTCAGCGTAAACGTACTGTGATGTGAAATCGTCGCGGATCATCTCTGAAATCAGGATCATACCATCGCATAGCGGCACTTTGTTAAATTCGAAATCGGCTAAGGACCTCATGACTTACCCCAGTAACGGTATTCTTGTGGTGGCGAGTTTAATGATGATGTACAGCACCACCAGACCCAGCAGAAAGGCGATAAACCCTGTCTGCTGGCTGCGCGGACGATGACGCCCAAGCGCGATAAAACCCAAAACGATGTAGATGATAACGCCAAACAGCTTTTCAGTCAGCCATAGGCCTTTATCAGTAAATGGCAGATAGCCGGTCTTCCACATTAACCCGGCTCCGGAAAGGAACAGCACTGTGTCTATACCGTGTGGGGCGATACGTACCCAGCGGGCGTTAATCAGCGGATTATTGCTGTAGCGCCACCAGTAGCGGACAATGAAAAAGCCGATGGTCAGGGCAACGGAAACCAGGTGAACGGAGATTAGCAGCGTAAACAGGCTCATGACCACTGCCCCAGCGTCAGACGTTCATTGCCGCCGTAATCCCGGCAGGTTTCCACGGCGGCGTATCCGGCACGCGTAAACAGTGCTCGCACCGCCTCTCCCTGCGTCCACCCATGTTCCACCAGCAGCCAGCCACCGGGAAGCAAATGTTGCCGTGACGTTGTCACAATGTGATCGAGATCCGCAAGTCCCTGATTCGCAGCGACCAGCGCGGTCAACGGTTCAAAACGCACGTCGCCCTGCGCGAGATGCGGATCGTCTTCGTCGATGTAGGGCGGATTGCTGACAATCATTTCGAACATGCGGCTTTCAAGCGCGGCAAACCAGCTGCTTTGCAGAACGGAAACATTGTTCAGCCTCAGCCGTTCAACGTTGCGCCGCGCGAGGGCGACCGCATCAGGCATCACGTCTACCGCCGTCACGATACAGTCCGGCCGCTCGCTGGCAAGCGCCAGCGCAATCGCGCCGGTGCCGGTACCCAGATCGAGGATCTGACACGACTGCGCCGGTAACCGCGCCAGCGCCTGCTCCACCAGACACTCGGTGTCCGGGCGCGGGATCAGCGTGGCCTCTGAGACGTACAGCGGAAGTGACCAGAACTCGCGCTCGCCAACCAGATGCGCCACCGGCTCGCCGGTTTTACGGCGGGCGAGCAGTGCCCCCAGCTGCGATAGCTGTTCAGCTGTCAGTTCGGTTTCGCCGAAAGCCAGCAGATACGTGCGGGCTTTACCCGTCACATGCTCAAGCAGAATTTCGGCGTCCCGCTTCGGGCTTTCACTTTCTGAAAGTTCACGGGCCGCCTCACGTAACCAGCGCTGAAAATCCATTAATCCTGCTCGGACAGCGCCGCCAGCTGGTCGGCCTGGTATTCCTGCACGATAGGCTCAATCAGCATATCGAGCTTGCCTTCCATTGCCTCATCCAGACGGTAGAGCGTCAGGTTGATGCGGTGGTCGGTTACGCGCCCCTGCGGGAAGTTATAGGTGCGGTTACGATCGCTACGGTCGCCGCTGCCCAGCAGGTTACGGCGGGTAGAGGCTTCCGCCTGCTGGCGTTTCGCCATTTCCGCCGCGTGGATACGGGCACCCAGCACGGATAACGCCTTAGCTTTGTTCTTGTGCTGGGATCGCTCGTCCTGACACTCAACCACAATCCCGGTGGGCAGGTGAGTAATACGGATAGCGGAGTCGGTGGTGTTAACGTGCTGACCACCCGCCCCTGAAGAGCGGAAGGTGTCGATGCGCAGATCCGCCGGGTTGATATCCGGCAGTTCCGCTTCCGGCAGCTCGGGCATGACCGCCACCGTACAGGCCGAAGTGTGAATGCGTCCCTGAGATTCTGTCGCAGGCACACGCTGCACGCGGTGACCACCGGATTCAAACTTCAGCCGACCATAAACGCCGTCGCCGCTGATTTTGGCGATAACCTCTTTGTAGCCGCCATGCTCGCCTTCGTTGGCGCTCATGATCTCTACGCGCCAGCGGCGTGATTCCGCATAACGGCTGTACATACGGAACAGATCTCCGGCGAACAGCGCCGCTTCGTCGCCGCCGGTACCGGCGCGGACTTCCACAAAAGCGTTACGCTCATCGTCCGGATCTTTTGGCAGCAGAAGGACCTGAAGCTGCTGCTCCATCTCTTCTGACCGTGCTTTAGCGTCCTGCAACTCTTCCTGGGCCATCTCGCGCATTTCAGGATCGTCGAGCATCATCTGCGCGGTTTCGATATCTTCCTGGACCTGTCGCCAGTCGGTAAAGCATTTTGAAACATCACTTAGCTGCGCGTATTCACGCGACAGCGCGCGAAAACGTTCCTGGTCGGTAATGGTCCCGGCATCGCCGAGCAGCGCCTGGACTTCTTCATGGCGCTCGTGCAGAGCTTCCAGTTTAGCGACGATAGAAGGCTTCATAGGCGTAAATGCACCTTGTCTTAGAAAATGGGTATAGGGCGCTATTCCAGCCCGAGGCTGTTGCGCAGAATAGTCAGGCGTTCATCGTCCCCGTCACGGGCAGCCTGCTGAAGAGATTTGGTTGGGGCATGGATCAGGCGGTTGGTCAGTTTCCAGGCTAAATCCTGCATAATCGCCTGCGCGTCGCCGCCCTGTTCAAGGGCCGCTAACGCTTTGGCCGTCAGGTCATCACGCACCTGCTCCGCCTGACCGCGGTATTCGCGGATGGTCTCGCTGACGCTTTGCGCGCGCAGCCAGGCCATAAATTCGCTGGTTTCCTGTTCAACGATGGTTTCCGCCTGCACAGCCGCCGCCTTACGCTGGGCAAGGTTGTGCGAAATGATGCTTTGCAGGTCATCCACGCTGTACAGGTAGGCGTTCGCCAGTTTGCCCACTTCCGGTTCGACATCACGCGGAACGGCGATATCCACCAGCAGCATCGGCTGATTGCGGCGGGATTTCAGCGCACGCTCGACCATCCCTTTCCCGATAATCGGCAGCGGGCTGGCGGTAGAACTGATAATAATGTCCGCCTCTTTCAGACGTTCATCGATGTCGCTCAGCGCAATCACCTCAGCGCCCACTTCATCTGCCAGCACCTGCGCACGTTCGCGGGTGCGGTTGGCGATGATCATCTTCTTCACCTTGTGTTCGCGAAGATGGCGCGCCACCAGCTCGATGGTTTCGCCCGCCCCCACCAGCAGTACGGTGACGGTCGACAGCGATTCAAAGATTTGACGGGCAAGAGTACAGGCCGCGAAAGCAACCGAAACCGCACTGGCGCCAATGTCGGTTTCGGTTCGCACACGCTTCGCCACGGAGAATGACTTCTGGAACATTCGCTCCAGTTCGCTGGCTTTCAGATGCCCTTTCTGGGAATCCGCGAAGGCTTTTTTCACCTGGCCGAGGATCTGCGGCTCGCCCAGCACCAGCGAATCCAGACCGCTGGCCACACGCATCAGATGGCTGACCGCATCGTTATCCTGATGCCAGTACAGGCTGTTGCGCAGCTCTTCTTCGTTGAGGTTGTGATAGTCACATAGCCAGCGGATCAGCGCCTCGTGCAGGTTGTCCTGCTCTTCCACGCTTAAATAGAGCTCGGTACGGTTGCACGTCGACAGCACCACGCCACCCTGCACCATCGGCTGTGCAAGCAGGCTATCCAGCGCCAGGTCGAGCGTATCCGGCGAAAACGTAACGCGTTCTCGCAGTGAAACCGGGGCCGTTTTGTGGTTAATACCGAGTGCTAATAGGGTCATGTTGAGCGGGAGTAGTACCAGCGTTAATAAGGTTAGCAGGACGCATCATACAGGATGCGCGAGATCAATAAAAGAGACTGCCCCCTTTCGGAGTAATAGCTTACGCCGCGCTTTGAGATAATTTGAACGTAGACGGTGGCACCCTTCAACGCTAGCATTAACAGTTATAACTGCAACGTATCTCAAGGATTTGTCATCATTATGACCCGAATGATTCGCCTGCTGCCTCTGGCGGCCCTGGTTCTGACCGCCTGTTCCGTTCATCAGCCGAAAGGCCCGGGCAAAAGCCCCGACTCACCGCAGTGGCGTCAGCACCAGCAGGATGTGCTGAAATTAAGCCAGTACCAGACCCGCGGTGCATTTGCATATCTCTCTGACGAACAAAAAGTTTATGCTCGCTTCTTCTGGCAGCAAACGGGGCAGGACAACTATCGCCTGCTGCTGCTCAACCCGCTGGGCAGCACCGAGCTGGAGCTTAACGCGAAGCCTGGCGAAGCGCAGATCACCGATAACAAAGGCCAGCACTACACCGCGACCGACGCCGAAGAGATGATTGGCAAGCTGACCGGGATGCCGATTCCGCTCAATAGTCTGCGCCAGTGGATCCTTGGCCTGCCGGGTGACGCCACCGACTATACGCTTGATGACCAATACCGTCTGAGCCAGGTTAACTACACCCAGGGCGGTAAAACCTGGAAAGTGGTGTACAGCGCGTATGACAGCAAGACTCAACCATCGCTGCCGTCCAATATGGAGCTGATGCAGGGTAGCCAGCGTATCAAGCTGAAAATGGATAACTGGATCGTTAAATGATGACCCACTGGCCCTCTCCCGCAAAACTGAACCTGTTTCTCTACATTACCGGGCAGCGCGCTGACGGCTATCACACCCTGCAAACCCTGTTTCAGTTTGTCGACTACGGCGACACGATCTCAATCGAACCGCGTCAGGACGGGCAGATTTGTCTGCTGACGCCAGTCGACGGCGTGGCGCATGACGATAACCTGATCGTGCGCGCTGCCCGCCTGCTTATGAAAACGGCGTCGTCGTCGGATCGTCTGCCAGCGGGAAGCGGTGCGGATATCCGTATCGACAAACGCCTGCCGATGGGCGGCGGTCTTGGCGGCGGTTCGTCAAATGCTGCGACCGTTTTGGTGGCGCTTAACCATCTGTGGGGCTGCGGTCTGACAACGGACGAGCTGGCAGCGTTAGGGTTGACGCTGGGCGCCGATGTACCAGTGTTTGTGCGCGGCCACGCGGCGTTTGCTGAAGGGGTGGGCGAAATCCTCACGCCGGTCGATCCGCCGGAAAAATGGTATCTGATCGTTCACCCTGGCGTGAGCATTCCTACCCCGGTCATCTTTAAAGATCCTGACCTGAAAAGAAATACCCCGGTACGGTCAATAAAAACGTTATTAAATTGTGAATTCAGCAACGATTGCGAGGATATCGCAAGAAAACGTTTTCGCGAGGTTGATGCGGTGCTTTCCTGGCTGTTAGAATACGCGCCGTCGCGCCTGACCGGTACAGGGGCCTGTGTCTTTGCTGAATTTGACACCGAATCCGCCGCCCGTCAGGTGCTTGAGCAAGCGCCGGACTGGCTGCATGGTTTTGTAGCACGCGGGATGAACACCTCCCCCCTACAGCAGGCCATTCTGGCGCAGACTGAGTTTCGGTGACAACGTCACCCTGTTCCAGACGTTGCATCGCGCTCTTTAATACACCGCCTGGATAGCGTTTGCTTAGGCCCCGCAGTTTGCGGCGAACGCTATCCACCACTGGACGCATGCCTGAGGTTCTTCTCGTGCCTGATATGAAGCTTTTTGCTGGTAACGCCACCCCGGAACTAGCACAACGTATTGCCAACCGCCTGTACACTTCCCTCGGCGACGCCGCTGTAGGTCGCTTTAGCGACGGCGAAGTCAGCGTACAAATTAACGAAAATGTACGCGGTGGTGATATTTTCATCATCCAGTCCACCTGTGCTCCAACGAACGACAACCTGATGGAATTGGTTGTTATGGTCGACGCGCTGCGTCGCGCTTCTGCTGGCCGTATCACTGCTGTTATTCCTTACTTTGGCTATGCACGTCAGGACCGTCGCGTCCGTTCCGCGCGTGTGCCAATCACCGCTAAAGTTGTCGCAGACTTCCTCTCCAGCGTCGGCGTTGACCGCGTACTGACAGTCGACCTGCACGCAGAGCAGATCCAGGGCTTCTTCGACGTGCCGGTTGATAACGTTTTCGGCAGCCCAATCCTGCTGGAAGACATGCTGCAACTGAATCTGGACAACCCGATTGTGGTTTCTCCGGACATCGGCGGCGTGGTACGTGCTCGTGCTATCGCGAAGCTGCTGAACGATACCGACATGGCGATCATCGACAAACGCCGTCCGCGCGCTAACGTTTCTCAGGTGATGCACATCATCGGTGACGTGGCTGGCCGCGACTGCGTGTTGGTGGACGACATGATCGATACCGGCGGTACGCTGTGTAAAGCCGCTGAAGCGCTGAAAGAGCGTGGTGCGAAACGCGTATTCGCTTACGCGACTCACCCGATCTTCTCCGGCAATGCGGTAAACAACCTGCGTAACTCCGTCATCGACGAAGTTGTGGTGTGCGATACCATTCCACTGAGTGACGAGATCAAAGCGCTGCCAAACGTGCGTACGTTGACTCTGTCCGGGATGCTGGCCGAAGCGATTCGTCGTATCAGCAACGAAGAATCCATCTCTGCAATGTTCGAACACTGATCGAACACGGCCAAAAAACCCGCTACGGCGGGTTTTTTTGTTTATAGTATTTATTTGTATGACTTATGCCTCCTTCACCTGCCATTCATATGACAGATGATGCGCATACGGATGATAGATAATTGTGAAAAACGTAACCTCCTCACATGTTCTGCCCTTTCGCGCCCTCATCGACGCCTGCTGGAAAGAGAAATACACGTCGTCACGCTTTGTTCGTGACCTGATAGCCGGGATCACCGTCGGGATTATTGCCATCCCGCTGGCGATGGCACTGGCGATTGGTAGCGGCGTCGCGCCGCAGTACGGGCTGTACACCTCAGCCGTTGCGGGGATTGTGATTGCGCTGACGGGCGGGTCCCGCTTCAGCGTCTCCGGCCCAACTGCCGCCTTTGTGGTGATCCTCTACCCGGTTTCCCAACAGTTTGGTCTGGCAGGCCTGCTGGTTGCCACCCTGATGTCCGGCATCTTTTTAATTCTGTTCGGTCTGGCCCGCTTTGGTCGCCTGATTGAATATATTCCCCTTTCCGTGACGCTGGGGTTCACCTCGGGGATTGGGATTACCATCGGGACCATGCAGATTAAGGATTTCCTCGGCCTGCAAATGGCCCATGTTCCGGAGCACTACTTACAGAAAGTGGGCGCGCTGTTTATGGCGTTGCCGACGGCCAACCTGGGCGATGCAGCCATTGGCATCGTTACCCTCGGCACACTCATCGTCTGGCCTCGCTTAGGCATTCGTCTCCCGGGGCATCTCCCCGCTCTGCTGCTGGGCTGCGCGGTGATGGGCGTCGTCAACCTGCTCGGTGGACAGGTCGCCACCATTGGCTCCCAGTTCCACTATGTTCTGGCGGATGGCTCACAGGGTAACGGTATTCCGCAGCTGCTGCCGCAGCTGGTTCTGCCGTGGGACATGCCGGGCTCCAGCTTCACCCTGAGCTGGGATTCCCTTCGCGCTCTGCTGCCTGCCGCGTTCTCCATGGCAATGCTGGGCGCGATTGAATCCCTGCTCTGCGCCGTCGTGCTCGACGGCATGACCGGCACTAAGCACAAAGCCAACAGCGAACTAGTCGGTCAGGGCTTAGGGAACATCGTTGCACCGTTCTTCGGCGGTATTACGGCTACGGCTGCGATTGCCCGTTCCGCCGCGAACGTACGTGCGGGCGCGACATCACCGGTTTCCGCGGTCATTCACTCCCTGCTGGTGATCATGGCGCTGCTGATCCTTGCCCCACTGCTTTCATGGCTTCCGCTCTCTGCCATGGCTGCGCTGCTGCTGATGGTGGCCTGGAATATGAGTGAGGCGCATAAGGTGGTGAATCTGCTGCGCCGTGCGCCGAAAGATGACATCATCGTGATGCTGATCTGCATGTCGCTGACCGTGCTGTTTGATATGGTTATCGCTATCAGCGTCGGCATAGTGTTGGCCTCGCTGCTGTTTATGCGCCGCATCGCGCAGATGACGCGTCTCTCCCCGGTTAACGTTGAGGTGCCTGAAGATGTGCTGGTGTTGCGCGTGATTGGCCCGCTGTTCTTCGCCGCGGCGGAAGGTTTGTTCAGCGATTTGGCGTCCCGCATCGCGGGCAAACGGATTGTGGTGCTGAAGTGGGATGCCGTCCCGGTGCTGGATGCCGGCGGTCTGGATGCCTTCCAGCGCTTTGTTGCCCGCCTGCCGGAAGGCTGCGAGCTGCGGATCAGTAACCTCGAATTCCAGCCCCTGCGCACCATGGCGCGCGCGGGCGTACAGCCGATCCCTGGCCGATTGTCCTTCTACCCTAACCGTGAAGCTGCATTAGCGGATCTGTGAGTCATCTGATGCAGAGATACGTCTTTGCATCATCACCCCGATCGCCTGCTGGAGCCATTCAAGCACGGCAGGCGTCATCCACGTGCCTTTCATCAGATGCGGCTCCTGCTGCATGGCGAGACGAAATTTTTGCTGGGTCTGCGGGTTTGTTCCCGCATAGGACTGGAATAAAACCAGCCACTTTTCTGCCAGCTTTTGCGCATCGTCAGAAGCGGGACTGAGATTATCCCGCTGCGCCTGATGTAGCTTTGCCACCAGCGGCGGCCACTCCATCATCCGGTCAAAGTAGTGCGCCCGGGTAAAGGCCATCTCTTCGGCAGTGAGATATTGCTCCCAGATGCTGAGCTTTGATTCGGCAAACGCCCGCGTGATGTAATCCGTAATCTCCGGTGTAATGCCGGTTTGCTCCTGCATCTGCGGCTCCACGCTGTGCATTTCGTTCAGACGGGTCAAAAATTCCGGTTTGCCTGCGGTATCCTGTTCCAGGCGTTCCATCCACCGTGAAGCCAAATCGGTCGCCCGCGCGTCCGTGACGCTGACGTTCTGTTCCAGTAAATGTTTAACCTCCGTCACCAGACCCGACCAGATATCCGCCAGCGCCTCTTTCTCTACCGCAAACGGCAGTTGCTGCAACTCTTCTTTGCTAAACCAGCGATCGTACATATTCATTAACTCCAGAGTCTGTAGCCAGGATTCCAGATCCGGCGTCGCATCGTCGGTCAGCCCGGTACGCAATTCCACCAGCCGGTTGCGCAGCGTATGGATGCTACGCAGGTGCTTGTCCAGCAAAGTGATTTGCCCGTCGAGTAATTCCGCTAATGACAGCGAACGCTGTTCCAGAAAATCCCTGATTTCGGCAAGCTCCAGCCCGGCTTTTGCCAGCGTCTGGATCATATGCAGACGCTGCACATCCGCCAGGTTATAAAGCCGGTAGCCTGCCGCGCTTCTGGCAGAAGGTAACAACAGCCCTGTTTGCTCGTAGTGATGCAAAGTCCGCACGGTGATCCCAGCACGTTTCGCCAGTTCACCCACCTGAATCAACATAACGGCTCCTTTTGTTCTGCCAGTGTTGCTACTCTGAAGCCTTACGTTACGTGAGGGTCAATGCGTCATGCAAAAAAAAACGACTTCAGATGAAGTCGTTTCGGTGTTCTTTATGGGGCACTAGCCGTGCTTATGCTGGTCGCGGCGGCATCGTTTATCGTAATGGCGCACCCACCAGTATTTATCGCAGACTTCCTCATGTCCGCTCACGCGCGCCCCGGCGAGCCACAATACCGCACCGAGGAAGATACTCAGCACCGCGCCATGCGCAAAGTATTGTGGGAGGTCAAGCTGCGGTAATTGGTTTAAAATTGAATAACCGACACCGGCGACCATCACGAACAGTCCCAACCCCATTAGCACGTTACCGAGCATTGAAGCGTTTTTGCGTTTCATATGTCACCTCCGGAACTTTGGGTTGTCAGGGGAAAAACCCCTTCTCCTTGTGTGTAAAGTATAGACAACGCCACTTATATGAGTTGCGTGAATGATCACATTTACAGATAACTCCCGGACAAAAATTTACAAATAAGACATTGAACAGCTTGAAATTCTAATTGTTCAAAGAAGAAATTATTCGCATTTCGGTGTACAGCAGGCAGAACTTTGTCAAGCGGCGCGCCAGACAGTAAACTACGCGCCAGATCTGGAACCCATTAGGAAGTAAATCGTGACGATTAAACTGATTGTCGGCCTCGCCAATCCGGGCGCAGAGTATGCCGCAACCCGCCATAACGCCGGTGCCTGGTATGTTGATCTGCTGGCGGAGCGTTTGCGCGCTCCCCTGCGTGAAGAACCCAAGTTTTACGGGTATACCTCACGCATCAATCTTGCGGGTGCCGACGTGCGGTTGCTGGTGCCAACCACCTTTATGAACCTGAGCGGCAAAGCCGTGGCGGCCATGGCAACGTTTTATCGCATCAATCCGGATGAGATCCTGGTGGCCCACGACGAACTGGACCTACCGCCAGGCGTGGCGAAGTTCAAACTGGGCGGCGGTCATGGCGGCCACAATGGTCTGAGAGACATCATCAGCAAACTGGGTAATAACCCTAATTTCCACCGTTTGCGCGTGGGAATCGGCCATCCGGGCGATAAAAACAAAGTTGTTGGTTTCGTACTGGGTAAACCACCGGTTTCTGAGCAGAAGTTGATTGACGAAGCGGTGGACGAAGCGGCCCGCTGCACCGAGATTTGGCTTCAGGACGGCCTGACGAAAGCCACCAATCGACTGCACGCTTTCAAAGCGCAATAATCGGCGCCATGGGGCTTTTTTACCGCGCGTCGCGCGGGTTACGTGTATAATAGGCGTAGTTATTTACTTTTCTTCAATCGGTTATCGTTAACGGATTGATTATCAAGATATTAAGGTGATTTAGAAATGGGATTCAAATGCGGTATCGTCGGTCTGCCAAACGTGGGCAAATCCACCCTGTTCAACGCGCTCACCAAAGCAGGTATTGAAGCGGCGAACTTCCCGTTCTGTACCATCGAGCCGAACACCGGTGTTGTTCCTATGCCCGATCCGCGTCTGGACCAGCTCGCGGAAATCGTGAAGCCGCAGCGCATTCTGCCAACTACCATGGAGTTCGTGGACATCGCGGGCCTGGTAAAAGGCGCATCCAAAGGTGAAGGCCTGGGTAACCAGTTCCTGACCAACATCCGTGAAACCGAAGCGATCGGCCACGTTGTGCGCTGCTTCGAGAACGACAACATTATCCACGTTAACAACAAAGTGGATCCGGCTGACGACATCGACGTCATCAACACCGAGCTGGCCCTCTCTGACCTCGACACCTGCGAGCGCGCCATTCACCGCGTGCAGAAGAAAGCCAAAGGCGGCGACAAAGACGCGAAAGCGGAACTGGCTGCGCTGGAAAAATGTCTGCCACAGCTGGAAAACGCCGGCATGCTGCGCGCGCTGAAAAACCTGACTGACGAAGACAAAGCGGCGATCAAATACCTGAGCTTCCTGACCCTGAAGCCAACCATGTACATCGCCAACGTTAACGAAGACGGTTTCGAGAACAACCCGTACCTCGACAAAGTACGTGAAATTGCCGCGGCTGAAGGTTCTGTGGTGGTAGCGGTTTGCGCGGCCGTTGAATCTGATATCGCCGAGCTGGACGATGCCGACCGTGAAGAGTTCATGGCCGAACTGGGTCTGGAAGAGCCGGGCCTGAACCGCGTGATCCGCGCGGGCTATGAGCTGCTGAACCTGCAAACCTACTTCACCGCTGGTGTAAAAGAAGTGCGTGCATGGACCATCCCTGTCGGTGCGACTGCGCCTCAGGCGGCTGGTAAGATCCACACCGACTTCGAGAAAGGCTTCATTCGTGCGCAAACCATCGCGTTTGAAGACTTCATCACCTACAAGGGTGAGCAAGGCGCGAAAGAAGCAGGCAAGATGCGTGCGGAAGGGAAAGATTATATCGTTAAAGATGGCGACGTAATGAACTTCCTGTTCAACGTCTGAGTCGTCTTGAATAAAAAAAATCCACGCTTTGGCGTGGATTTTTTTCGTTCTTATTTAGTTATTATTAACGTTAAAAAACACCTTCTTTGAGTGGATTATCTTTTTTTCCGCCCCAAGGGTCGTCTAATAAAAACTTAGCTGTGACAGTGTCTTTTTCCGGCACAAGAGTGAAATTGTAATAAATTTCATCCCCTTCACAAATCTCATAATAGAGCGAATACGTTTTGTTGGTTACATTTATGTTTATGTCAAATTTCTCTGTCGCAGAAGCCACCTGAAGCTTATTTTTATCTGTAATAAAAAATGGCACTACAATGCAGCGTTGAGCATATTCATCTAAATTAAAAGTATTTTCTATTTTAATATTTACGTTTGCTCCAAATGCGTCCTCAGGTAAAGGATCAAAAATAACATAATCTTTATGAATCACAGCGCCTTGAGATACATTACCTTTACCCCACTGGCTCAGTTTTTCATCATAGTCTCGTGATCGTAGCAATATTTGACGATGTGAAATCAGTAGGTCAACATGTTGACTATATCTATGCCTCATTATGTAAAAAAGACTATTTTTCATATTCTTCTATCGTTTTTGTTGCTATGTACATATCTTCTCTTTGAGGATTGATTGACCATAAAGATAGCGATTATTACGCAAGGATGCCCCCATAACTGAAGTTGACAAATGCTAATTGAGTAAAAAATTCGTTGTAATTATGCTATATAAATAAAAACGAGCGGTTTGTCACCGAGTTTAGCAATGAAATTAACTATACAACAATAGTTACGTACAAAATAAAACAATAACTATTTTAAAATATTAATTAATTACAACTATAGAATATAGTAAGCTACAATTTCAACGCTATCAATTATACAACTCCTGATTTTTTGGCTGTAAAATATCCCCCCTGCATAAAACTATTAATCCTTTGAAAAAAAGGGCTTATTTTTCCCTTCTCTAGTCTGAGTGGCAACAATAACTTCATAAGCATCTCTTTCACTTCTTTGTGCTTTCAATGCTTCTTCGGATGTAATTTTCGACTCTTTATCAATCATAGCAATAGTTCCAGCATCATATCGGATAAAATATTCATTATCTCTTTTAATTATGTCAATGCCAAAACCAGTAAAAATAACTTCACTCATTTTTCGTACCTCTATTTGTTTATAATCGGTGTAATCAAAGCATCACCGACAGGCGTTTGATCTATTACGGCTTCAGGGATCCCTCCTGACGTCTTACCTCCAGGAACCCAAAAATCATTAGCCCCTCCCTCGTTGCCTGAAGGCATCCTAAGCCCTTGAGGTTTAAGGATATCTATTCGGACCGGTGAATCGCCAAGATCTCCAGGGTCTAATCCTAACATTTTCTCTAACTTCCCGACATCTCCGCCAGCTTTCTTAATAATGTTATCAGCAACTGATTTTGGCATCACAAAATGACCAGATGGAGGGCCAATCTCAGCTCTATTCACTCCCCATGCAATTTTAGAAATACCATCATTAAATAAAGCAAGATGTTGCTTAACATAAGAAGGGTCTAGATAGTTCGTTGGGTTTGGTCGATTGGGCTTCGTCGTGCCTTTTAAAGAATTATACGCCTTTGCTGCCCAAGCCCTACTTGAGAAAACCCCTTTTGTTTTATTCTGGAAATCATTCCAGCTATTTCTGCACGATAACCCCCACGGATCCACCCACCCCAGCGCATTCGGCGCATACTGGTAAAGGTTTATTCCCCCCGCCAGCCCTATCGGGTCCTGCTGCGTAAACCGTCCGCAGTCCGGGTCGTAATACCGGAACAGATTGTAGTGCAGCCCTGTCTCACGGTCCAGGTATTGCCCCTGCATGCGCAGGTTCTGAGAATATCCTGATACCTGCGTTTCGCTTTCCCGCAGCAGTTTGCCCCAGGCGCTGTTCACCCCTTCCCAGCGCACCTGCCCTTCGCTATCAGTCATCCGCTCCGGTGTGCCGTTGGGCTGACAGTGGAACCAGAAGATTTCCGGGGCATCAACGCCGTCAATTCGTGCCAGCGGATCGTAGCTGTCCTGATCGCTGTAGACGTAGGTCAGCGGCACGTCCCCGTGCACCTCCTGCAACAGCCGGAACCCTTCCCAGACAAACCGGGTGGTGACCGGCCTGCCGGTTGGCTGGCCGCCCAGCATCTGGCGGCGCGTTTTGCTGATGCGTCGCCCGAGCGGATCGTAGCGGAAGCTGACCTCCGTCTGCGGTCTGTTGCGGTCCTGTGGCTGGCTGATGACCTCCGTCAGGCGGTGCTCGCCGTCGTAGCGGTAGTGCCAGCGGGTCTGTCCGTTATCCTTCTCCATGGTGCGTTCGTGGACGTCATAGCGCCAGCGAATGCCGTTCAGCTGCGTCAGGCGGTTGTGCGTGACCTTCTCAGCAGAGCCTGCGTGCGGGTTACCGGTAGTATCCCAGCGGTGCAACCAAGAGCACTGAGAATTACCGGTAACTATATCCCGGCGATGCAGGCGGCCAAGACGGTCATATTCGCTGCGGGTAGACAGCCCCCCTGCGTGCGCCTAGAGCAAGGGCTTATACGTGCTCAAGCTATAATGTATAAGGACTCCACGCCGACAAGGATAAGCAAGGCACGAAAGTAGCGGACAAGATGGTTGTGGAAGGGGAAAATTACTTCTTACAGATTTCTATGAGATAATTTTTTATTTAACTTTTAATCGCTTTGAACAAAAAACGCCCCCCATGCGTGTTTTTAGTTCTCTATTATAATTGGCTAAAGTTAACTTTTACAAAGAACCTCATTGAGCGACTTATTTTGGTTTGTAGTAAAAAACCATCCTTATTACTGATCGACAGGTAATTATTAAAAATGAGGCCAATAATTTAGCTTTTCTTTTTTTCAATGGCTATTAAAATTTCATAAGCATCCTTTTCACTCATTTGAACTTTTTTGGCCTCATCAATGCTCAATTCTTCTTCCTCTTCTTTCATAACTATCCCCCCTGAATAAAACCTAATAAAAAAACGCCCTTCTCTTTCGATAAGGATTACTCCATAATTATTAAATATTATTTTATCCATTGCGCCTCCTTTTTTTAATTTTTCAACGGTGTGATCTTTAATTGATTTAGCGGAGTAGGATCTATGGCCGCCTCTGGGATACCACCTGAAGTATATCCTCCCGGCAACCAAAATTCATTTGCTCCTCGTTCATTTCCTGTTGGCATTCTTAAACCTGTCGGATTATTAATATCAACTCTTAAAGGAGCGTCTCCGAGATCACCTGCATTTAACCCTAACAATCTTTCAAGCTTTGGAATGTTCCCACCCGAACGTCTAATTAAGTCATCAGCAACGGTCCTTGGCATAACAAAGTGGCCTCCTGGAGGACCTAAATGACTAAATTCAGGATTAATACCCCAAACGAACTTAGTAACCCCTCCCTTGAATAGTTCTAAATGCCTACTAATTTTTCCTGCATCGAGGTACGTCGCCGGATTAGGGAAATCTGGCTTTGAAATTCCATGAGTAGCTCGGTAGGCCCGTGCAGCATGACCTCTTGTAGCAAAAGCACCTCGAGTTTTGCTCTGGAAATCATTCCAGCTATTTCTGCACGATAACCCCCACGGATCCACCCACCCCAGCGCATTCGGCGCATACTGGTAAAGGTTTATCCCCCCCGCCAGCCCTATCGGGTCCTGCTGCGTAAACCGTCCGCAGTCCGGGTCATAATAACGGAACAGATTGTAGTGCAGCCCTGTCTCGCGATCCAGGTATTGCCCCTGCATACGCAGGTTCTGGGAATATCCTGATACCTGCGTCTCGCTTTCCCGCAGCAGTTTGCCCCAGGCGCTGTTCACCCCTTCTCAGCGCACCTGCCCTTCGCTATCCGTCATCCGCTCCGGCGTGCCGTTGGGCTGACAGTGGAACCAGAAGATTTCCGGGGCATCAACGCCGTCAATTCGCGCCAGCGGATCGTAGCTGTCCTGATCGCTGTAGACATAGGTCAGCGGCACATCCCCGTGCACTTCCTGCAACAGCCGGAACCCTTCCCAGACAAACCGGGTGATGCCAGTGAGTCTGACAGTTAACCATCACCACGATGCGGCCGTGGATATCATAACGCCAGCGAATGCCGTTCAGCTGCGTCAGGCGGTTATGGATAATATTCTCAATCCCCCCTTAGAGCAGGTTCTACTAAGCGGCAAGCGGATGGCGAATAAAATCAAGAGAGGGGAATCAGGCGAAATGCGTGGCATATAAAATAAAATCCATAAATACCTAGGATATATTTTACATCTTTTATTTTTGGAGGGTTACCTTTCCTCTATATGGTACGTATCTTTATCACTCCAATATATAATCTTGTAATTGCCGAAATTTATGCCTTGATCTTTGTAATATTCCATCACTTCTGATGGATACCAACCATTCCCATATAAAAAAAGAGCACCCTCGCTAATTAGAATTCTAATAATTCTCTGCTTATCCAGATCATCGCTTACAGGCCTAACCATAAACTCATCTAATAATGAAAAACCTAATACCTGCATTTTTTTAATAAAATGCTGACCAAAAGCCCGGGTTTTTATAAGGTTCCCAGCTATATCAATAACAATAATCGCTTCATTTGGCATCTTATTCAATTTACATTCACCCTTATAGCTACTGGAGTTGATGTTGGTACGGAATTTATCACCATTTCTGGAGCCCCACCAGGTAAATGTTCACCCGGGCCTAAGAAATAATCATTACCACTTAATGGACTTCGTGGCTGCATATTAGAGATTCCGCCAATCTTTCTGATATTAAATCCTTCACTTAGTGAACCTGGATATAACCCCATATCTTTTTCAATTATTAAGGAAAGAGACTTAGATATAGTTACATCTCCGTCTTCAATGCCATTGAAATATTTCAACGCTCCTTTTTTGTCCGTAATGAACGTACCATCGCGACCAATTGCAGGATATTGGTCCCAACTTTTTGGACTAATATTATATCCTACATCATCCTTTAGCATTTTCGCTTGTCGCGCTCTTGCGCTTTTAACCTTACATAATCCAAGCGGGTCAATGTACTTGAGCGCATTCGGCGCATACTGGTAAAGATTTATCTCCCCCGCCAGCCCTATCGGGTCCTGCTGCGTAAATCGTCCGCAGTCCGGGTCGTAATACCGGAACAGATTGTAGTGCAGCCCTGTCTCGCGGTCCAGGTATTGCCCCTGCATACGCAGGTTCTGGGAATATCCTGATACCTGCGTCTCGCTTTCCCGCAGCAGTTTGCCCCAGGCGCTGTTAACGCCTTCCCAGCGCACCTGCCCTTCGCTATCCGTCATCCGCTCCGGCGTACCGTTGGGCTGACAGTGGAACCAGAAGATTTCCGGGGCATCAACGCCGTCAATACGCGCCAGCGGGTCGTAGCTGTCCTGATCGCTGTAGACGTAGGTCAGCGGCACTTCTCCGTGCACTTCCTGCAACAGGCGGAACCCTTCCCAGACAAACCGCGTGGTGACAGGCTTACCGGTTGGCTGGCCGCCCAGCATCTGGCGACGCGTTTTGCTGATGCGTCGTCCGAGTGGGTCATAGCGGAAGCTGACCTGCGTCTGCGGTCTGTTGCGGTCCCGCGGCTGGCTGATGACCTCCGTCAGGCGGTGCTCGCCGTCGTAGCGGTAGTGCCAGCGGGTCTGGCCGTTATCTTTCTCCACGGTGCGTCCGTGGACGTCATAGCGCCAGCGAATGCCGTTGAGCTGCGTCAGACGGTTGTGCGTGACTTTCTCAGCAGCCCCCTCAAGCGGGTTACCGGCCGCATCCCAGCGCCACTGCTCCTGACCGGGCAGCGTGCCGTCCTGAACGAGTAGGCGCCCTGCGCTGTCGTACTGCCAGCGGTACCAACTGAACGGGTTATCGTCCCGCTCTTCGCGGACCAGGTTATTGCGATAGTCGTAATCCCAGCGGCGGGACCAGCGGCGCGGCGACGGGCGCTGGGCATTGCCGGTAAAAACGTCCCGGCGATGCAGTCGACCGAGACGGTCATATTCGCTTCGTGTGGTCAGCAGCCCCTGCGTACGGCTGGTTTCACGGTGAAGTTCGTCGCGGGTAAAGTCGGAGACCGAGAGCTTATCAAGCGCGATGCTGAGCAGATGCCCGCTGCCGTAGTAGAATTGTTTCAGCTCCCGGCCATCGGGCAGCGTGACGGAGGTGCGGTTACCGAGGGCGTCATACTCCCACGCCAGCTCTCCGTGTTCGCCCGTTTCGCGCGTGACGCGTCCAAGCGCGTCATACTCAAACACAAGCTCCTGCTCGGCTTCGGCGCTCCAGGCATCGGCTGAAAGCGTAGGATGCAGCCCAATCCGGCTCAGAAGGCCGGACGGGGTGTAGTGGTAGCGGGTCTGCCCTTCCGGCGTGGTGCGGGCGACCAGTTGGCCGCTCGCGCTCCAGGCAAAGGCATGGGTAATGGCCTCCGGATGTCCGGCGGCAAAGGTGCGCGCTATCGTACGCCCGCAGGCATCGTAGCGATACTGCGAGGCCACGCCATCCAGCCCTACCTCTTCCAGCAGCAGCGAGTCCGCACCCCAGCGGAACTGGTACGCTTCGCCGTTTTCGTTTTCCAGGGCAATCAGACGCCCGCGGCTGTCCCAGCGGCGGCGCACCTCTTCACCCTGCGTATTACGGGTGGCGGTTAAGCGCCCTGCCTCGTCGTATCTGAACTCGCTCTCTTTCCCGTCGGCGCCCGCATGCTTCACCGGCAGACCACGTTCGTTCCATTTGAGCGACTCTGTCCACCCTTCCGGGCGATCGAGCTGCACCGGACGCCCCGCGGCGTCGTAGCGGTAACGCGTCTCTTCGCCGTCGGCGCTTATCTCAGCCACCAGCCAGCCCAGCGGATGATAACGGTATTGTGTCACACGGCCCGAACAGTCCGTAACACGCACCATCTGCCCGGCCTCGTTGTACTCCTGGTAGCGGCTGTTGCCGGCGGCATCAACTTCTTCCACGACCTGACCAAACTCGTCCCGACGAAGCAGCGTGGTCTGCCCCATCGGATCCACCACGCACTTCAGCCCGTGATGTTCGTCATACAGGAAACGGGTGGCGCTACCGTCGGCTTCGATGATGGAGGCCGGAAGCGCACGGTGCTCCAGCCAGGTGGTGGTGCGGGTATTGCTGTCGGCGTCGATCTCCTGCACCCGGTTACCCATGTCGTCATAGACGAAGGTAACGGCATTACCGAGCGGATCGATGCGGCGCGTGAGGAGTTCGTTGTCATCCCACTCGTAGCGCCAGTTCTCACCGCGCTCGTCAACGTAGCGAACAATCAGGTTTTGCGCGTTCCAGTAATGCTTTCGCGTCTGACCGTCGTAGTGATCGACGGTCGTCAGCCCGGCGGCTAAATCGTAGCTAAAGCGACAGCCGTCGCCGGTGCTGGTGCGGTTTTCCACCACGCGCCAGTGGTCGAATTTTTGCCAGCGGTATTCACTCTCCAGACCGCCCGGCAGACGGTGCCAGACCATCAGGCCATCATCGTTATAACGGTATTCACGGGTTACCACGCCGGAGGCATCCGTTGCGCTGGCCAGCTGGCCGCGCACGTCGTACCCCCACTGCATCAGCGGCCATGTCTGGTTGCCGTCGAAATGGCTCGCCGAGGTAACGCGCTGCGGGAAACGTTCATTTTCATAGCGCAGAGTGACGTCGATCGCCCGCGGCTCATCGTGCAGACCGACCAGCCGCCCGTGTTCATCCCACGCCGTCAGCAGTGCGTTGCCGTATTCGTCGCTGAGGGAGGCCAGGCGCAGGATTGAGGAGTTCGCCCGGGTTGGTTTATACAGACGCCACACCGCGCCGTCATCGTCGGCAATCGCCACGTCGCCGCTCTCATTGCGGCGGATGATAATGCCTTCGCTGATGCTGTAAAACGCGCGGTCGACCGGCGGCAGTTCAAAGCTCAGCTCGCGCCCGGTTTCATCGAACCAGGTGGCGTTGTTTTCTTCCAGCGTCAGATAGCTGTCAAAGGTGGTAGCCCAGCCCAGACCAAACAGCCCTTCGCGGGTGGTCAGGCTGTTGTAGCTGCGCTGCCAGCGCAGCGGGAAGCGCCCCGGCAGCGAGAAATCGAGTTCGTCGTCGTCATTCAGCACCTTCACACCGGTAGCGGCGTGAACCGGGTGCGAGGAGCCGAACACGGCGTTGACGGCCATATCGGCCAGCATCCCGCCACCGGCAGCAGCCAGCGCGCAGGGCATGTTTTTCAGGATCTTGCCCGGACGCCCGCGCAGCAGGGAGAGCGCAATCATCCCCAGCGCCAGGCCCGGCGTTTTGCCGCTTTTAATATCTCGAACCGTGAGGGTGTCGCCGCCGATGATCACGTTCGGGGAGACGTCGTCGGAAACGGTGCCTTCGCAGGTGGTGCGATCTTTTGCACGCACCGCGGGCTGCCCGTTGATAAAGACGCTTTTCGAGCCTTCCGCCAGATACTGCGGCCCGGAGTGTTTCTCGCACGCCACCTTGTCTTCTTCCAGCGGCGAGGTCCCGGCAGCGGCAGAGGCCACGCTCGGCTGCCACATTTCGCTGCCGAACTGTCCGGCAGCGGCAAGCAGCATGCCCGCGTAGTCGGCAAAGCTGCCCGGAGACTGCGGCTCAGGGGAAGGAGTATCGGCAGGCGTCAAGGTCCCGGCTGCGCGTGCAGCGGGGATCGCATTGGTAAGAACGTTGCTGGAACCGGTAGTGATCTTACCCGCAGGCGACGGCGGGAAAAGCGCGTTGCCCAGCCCTTCAGCGGTGTTGCTGATATCGTCGGTGATCCCCGCAACGTTCGCCAGGACACCCCCAATAATGCCGCTCAGCAGACAGCTGGATCCGATCGCCGCCACGCCTGCGGCTGCCGCCCCGGCTCCCAGCAGTGGCGCCGCCACGGTAGCTGCTGCCCCCACCGCCGCGCCAATCACCGCATAGGCGGCACCTTCCGCCACAATGCTGGTTATATCAGCAAAAATGCTGGAGTGAATAATCTCGTCGCCCTTACGGGCCGCGTTGTTATCGCTCATGCCTTACACATTCCGGTTGTCGTTTAGCGTCAGACTTTGCTTCAGTGCGCTCCAGCGCGCCTCGTCCTCTTCCGTAAAGGCTTTTAAGGCCGAGAGGGTAAAAATCATCAGTACCGGTTTGTCCGGCGTCTGCACGGCAAGCTGTTTTTGCCACAGGCGCTGGCCGTTACGGTCAAAGGTGGTCTCAACTTCCAGCCCGTTAATTTTTCCGTCAGGCCCGGCTTTTACGTGCTGAAATTCGCTCTGGGCGATCTCACCCATCTGAGAACGCAGCACATCCCACTGGCGGTGAAACTCTTGTTCGTAATCGCTACCATCCGGGATGACGCCGCGGCTGACCACTACAGATAACCCGCTTTCGTCATCGCGAATAATGTTCATGCTGTTATCCTGCCAGGCAGCAGGGAAAAGGGAAAACGAACCTTCCTGGAGGGTGTATTTCATAAGTGAACTCGGGATGATTAATATTGTGAGAAACAAAAGAGGCCAATCCGTGCTGGCCTTTTGGCTGGCTGTATAGTTATTTAAGCCACTGGCCTGACTGTTCGACTAAAACATGACTGCCTTTGCTGACAACCAATTTCACAGGTGCATACGTTACGGTGTAAACGGACTCGCCATTCTTGTACGTTGAGCCGATTATTTTACCTGCGGAGTCGTGCAACGTTTTTCCCCTTAAGGAGATCGTACTGTTATCGCTTTTGCGCACGCCGAGATAGACCATCTGGTCACATTCGCTATCAAAATGACCGCACTTATTTATAAGAGAAATAGCGAACCTTTCGGTGTCCAGTTTTCTGGTTTCAGCGTTTTGAACCGAAGCGGCTTTACGTAACTTATAACGCTGCGGAGCATAATCATTTCCTTTTTGAGGAGGCGTTACCAGACTCCATTCCATTTCACTCCCCTTTATTTCCAGAACAGCTCGTCCGTTTGCGCCGCCAAACGATGAGTTGAACTCTACATTGGCACGATTGCCAGCGATCGTACCGCTAAGATTTCGCTCATAATTTTCCGGACAATCTATGCGGTTGCCTCTCAGGAAGATATAGCAATAAGACCCGGTGATACGGTTGCCAGATTCAGCTAACCGCAGGGTTAACGTCGAGTCGTTGCCAACCCCGCCTGCCCAAACCCCGTCAAACACAGGTCTCAATTGGCTGTTCGTTGCAAACTGCATCGTATTGAACCTGCAGCCCATTGATGGATATCAGCATTAATACCCGGGCTAGTACCAGAGGATTGGTAATGGATTACGTCCGACTCCGAAACCACCCAGGCCGCAAAGATTTTGCCGTCAGGATTGATAACCAGCACGGATGCATTCTCCTGATAGAGATCTTTTAACCAACCTTCAACAAACAATCCGCCACCTGTGGTGGTATGCGGTTCACCGAAGGCATCAAAGTTATCAATTAAGGTCTGGTAATGATTTCCCAGCAGCGTCCTGAGATTGTCTGTCACTTCCCTGTCGTTAACGATGCGATTGACCGTATCGAGCTTATCGTATTGCGATAATTCAAGTGCCGATGACGTTTCAACGACGCCTGTCAATAAAGCGGTGAACAATACGACTTCCAGATATTTTTTGGTCATAATTTATTCTGAAGTACCATTTTCGTAATACATGGTTATTTGCACAACCTTACTGTATTTCACCTCAAAAAGAGTAATTTTTTACCCAATTCATAGGAAACCCACTGCTCCCCTGAATCATTTTCGACCTGACCATCGCCGTATGCATTGTTCAATTCTCTGGTTGTTGAACCCACCTGAACTCCACGCAGCGTTGAAATATCTGAGGCAGCCAGCGTAACCTGGGAGACGATATAATCGTCAACGCTTCTTTCTGCTTTATCCCACCAGAGATAAGAACTGTATATTTCGACCCAGCCTTTTGATGCTGGTAGAATTTATAGTTTGTTCCATCAAAAGGAATCTCACCGATAAAACAGCCTTCCACCGGAACGTCAATTTTACGGGCAATATCAGGCGTCCATCTGTCGCCCAAGGCGACAGGCTGGTCGTTGATCTGCACGGAAAAATCCTGTTTTGTCAGAATGGATGACATAGTCTGAGCGAAAACTTCATAACTGTTCAGAAATGTTGATATCAGGGCAAAAAAAGACAGGCAGAAAGGCGTATTTTCACGGTTATCGTCATTTACCATGATACATATTACACTTCTCACCACATCAATAAGTGGTGAGTCAAGGAATCAGTTTTTTTAGTCTGCGCTAATAACGACCACACCCAGGCAGTCAGGGTTTTTAACCGTGAAACTGAAGCTCACTTTTTGACCATTCAAATCCTTTGGCGCTGTATAACTCGTCACTTCGCTCTCCGAGCGGCCTCGTGGATAATCAGTTAACGTCAGCTGCGGATAATGCTTTTTAACGGTATCGAGTGTGATGCACTGGCCTGACGGCGAAAAATTCAGTAACGGTGCCATACCTTCACTTTCTTTGCTTAAACGTAAATCAATTGCAGTAATGTTCGTTCCATCCGCCAGTTGGATATCGTCGGCATTGTAGAAATTGATATATTCATTCTGTTTCGTTAGCTTGAATGACAACGGAGCGTTATCCAGACTGTTAACGGACAACGTTTTGAGTGATGCGCTCATTTCTGCAATGAACTGCCAAAGATCCTGTTTTTGCATGTTACCTCCTGCCATTCCCGTCGTTAATAAAGCCGCAAACACCGCACCCGTTTTTATACTATGGATAATTTTTATCATACCAACCGCCATAATAATCTTCGTAATATTGCCCTGTGGTAGACGTTTGTTCGCCTTTGCCAAAGATACGGCCTATCTGCGTACGCGCTTCACTTTCCTTTATAGCCCCGCGTTCGAGAGAATCGTAGATTCGATTATATTGTGACTGATTTGCCGGATTGCCTGCAATACCTATATCCCCTCCCTTATTGGCCAGGATTTCACGCTGCACCCGGATATTATTCAGTGTTGCAGCGCCTTCATCACTAAGTGCACTGTTCAGGTAGGCATCGCGCGATGAAACATCAATGTTAGGTTCATATAACGCGTGGCCACTTTCATGCGACAGAGACTGAACAACAGCCTTCGGATTACCAAGCTCATTTTTATCAACGGTAATAACTCGCGTTTGACGATTAGCAAACGTTCCCTTGCCTGCTTCACCCTCTTCGAATGTCCAGCCTCGTTTCTTTAAAGTCGCAATGTCATTTTTCATGGTTGGTGATTTGTCTACAAGACCATCCACATCCTTACCATATCCGCTTGAAGGCACACCTGATGATGGGGGTGTTGCAGTTTTAGAGGTTTCGGCAGGCGCGCTTGCAGCCGCACCTGCCTTACTCTCCTTTCCCGGCGCAAACTTCTCCTGCACCGCCGCATCAATATCCCCTTTATGCCCCGATCCCGGTGCCGTTGTGCCCGGCTTGGTTCCCGAGGTATTCAGATGCAGCTTGCCGCCCGTGGTGATATAGCCGTCCCCTTCAACGAAGAAATTGAACTCTTTGCCAATCAGGTTAATTTTGCCGTTAGCGTTAAGCTCAATAGCACTCTCACCCGAGACCAGCCGCAGCTTGGTCCCGGAAGCAATGACATACTGCTCTACCGCTGCATCCAGCTTGCCTTTTCCCGTCAGGATCTCGGTTCCGCCTTTCACGGCCTGGATCTGGTTCGCTTCAACACGATGCAGCTCATTTTTCTTCACGTAATGGCTGCGTGCGCCCCCGACGCTGTGCGTTTCATCATTTTTAACGCTGGTGTCCATATTACGCTCAGCCTGGATCCACACCTGCTCTGCGCCCGCCTTGTCCTCAAAGCGCAGGGCGTTGGCGTTGTCCACGGAACCGTCTTTCGTGCGGCTCATAAAGCCCATCTGCGTCGCCGCAGCCGGCAGCGCCCACGGTGGCATGCTCGCCTCGTTATACACGCGGCCGGTGATAATCGGTCGGTCCGGGTCACCGTTGATAAAGTCCACCACCACCTCGTCGCCGACGCGCGGGATCTGCACCCCGCCGTAGCCCTGGCCCGCCCAGGCGCTGGAGACACGCACCCAGCAGGAACTGGTGTCGTCACCCTTCGCCAGACGGTCCCAGTGGAACTTCACCTTCACGCGGCCATATTTGTCCGTCCAGATACTCTCCCCCTGCGGCCCCACGACTTTCGCCGTCTGCGGGCCGTAGGTCCGCGGCCACGCCGTGCTCTGCGCCGGACGGTACGACACCGACGCCGGGATTACGGTGAAATCGGTGCGGTGAATGGTTTCACCTTCGCCGCTGGCGTAGCGGTTCTCCTCGAAGTGATACCCCGCCGCCGTCACCAGATACTCGCCGTTATCGCTGAAGAATGGCGCGTTGGTCAGGGTAAAGATGTGGCCCGGCGCAATGCCCGCCGCCGTGGCCGTCGCCTGAATCTGCTGATGCTCCACCTGCCAGCGCTCCTGACGGATACGGGCGTAGAACTCCGCATGGCCTGTCTCCACAAAGCGCCCCGGCCAGTCGTACACGTCGATGCTTCCCGGTTTCGGTGACGCCGGGTTCTGCTGCGCCTGGAAAAGCCACGCGTTCGGCTTGCGGAAGTCGTAATCATCGAGGCTGTAAATCCCCGGCGTCACGCTGTCCTCCAGCGCCCACTGGCTGATGCCCTCTTCATCCGTACTGCCGCCGGACGGCGTCTGATGGTAAGGAATGACCTCATAGCCGCTGAACGGCTGATGCTGCGTCGCGGCGTCGGTCAGTACCAGGGTGTGCTTGTCCGCCTCGTGGCTGAAGTAGTACGCAATCCCCTCCAGCTCCATCAGGCGGCTGATGAAGTCCAGGCTCGACTCCTGATACTGCACGCAGTAGTCCCACACCCGGTAGCTGCCGGTGAGTTTGTCTTCGAGGTTAACCTGATGCTCACCCAGCAGGGTTTTCACAATCTGCGGTACCGTCTGGCCCTGGAAAATCCGCAGGTTACGGTCGCGCTTCATCGGCCACAGGTCCGGCTCCACCGTCAGCTGGTAGACCGCATAGCGGGTGCCCGTCAGCTCCACGGCACTCACCGCCACGCGCGTCACCTTGCCGTTGATATAGCGGGGGGTAAGCAGGTTCTGGGTGGGGATGGTCACCGTGACCGGCTGACCGAGCAGCCTGCTGCGGTCAATGCGCGCATCCGTGCCGAGCAGGGTCAGCGTCAGCGCGAACGACTCCGACATCGCCTCGCGGCCGGAGAGTTTCCAGAAAAGCAGCCCCTCAACCGGGAGCTGAACGGTAATTCGGTTGAGCATAATCTTTATTCCGTAATGGTTTATGCTGAGAGTATTTTTAACGCAAGGTTTTTTTAAACGTGAATGTTCTGGTTGTTGGCCGTCTTACTCTTTAACCGGGGGCCATTCCCCTTCATATTTATAAATCCACAGGGAATAGATTTTCAGAAACTCTGACAAAAAGAACAAAAAGCCATTTAGCCAGACATTCATCACGCCCGTGAAACTTAACACCAGGGGAAAAAGGGAAACTGAGTAGCGAAATCCAACCAGACGCAGTATTTCCTGGTAGAGCGCCAGTCTTCTCGCGTATAAATTCCGGGCGAAGAAGCACCATGCTGAGGCAATAAAAGAGAGCAACAACAAGAAATCGAGAATAAAGAAAAGAATAACCAGAGCGCTATACCCACCAGCAGACAGCGTGTTCACAACCGTACTGAAGGCGTGTATATCGGAAATAAAAGGGATTCTGTCATGTCGCACGGACTGGGCACAATAGAGCACAATGGCCAGGGCATCCATGCATCCCCAGAAAACGAAAACCTTATCTCTGGCGTTCATGACAGTTGAGCAATCACTTAACCGGCGCGGGTGGCCATTCGCCCCCCTTCTGGATGAGCTTCTCTTTTATTTCGTTTAATTTCTCGTATTGCTCACTGCCTCGGTCAAGTCCATTCAGCGCGTCCGCGAGCGCATTGCTCATCGACCAGCCATTTTTGGCCTTAATTGACGGATCCGCTCCCCGATCGAGCAGCAACAAGACATGATCGTAAGCCTGGTTATCCAGCGCATCAAACACCAGCGTTTTACCCAGTGAGTTGGTTGAGTTGACGTCAGCACCGCGATCGAGCATGGCTTCCAGCGTCTCTGTATTTTTCGCTTTAAGCGACTGGAAGACGATCGGTTCGTGGAAAACCTTATCTTTCACGTTGGGTGAGAGGCCACCGTCCAACATCGCGTCGATCCAGTCCGCACTGTCTCCCTTTAGGGCAAATTCAGCAGGACTGCTTTTTCCCTGCGGTCGAGGCTGGAGCGGATCTGCGCCATCCTTAACTAGCAACGTAATCACCTTTAAATGGCTCGACGTTTTTTTATCATTAATTGCGTTGCCAAGGGCCCAGAAAAGCAGGGTCATATCCTGCTTTCCTGGTTGATTAAGGTCGCTGTCTGGCGCAAGCGTCTTCACCGCATCGACGTCGCCTTCCTCAATCGCTTTCGCCAGTTCAAGCTGCTGGCCGCTGAAGTAGTCCTGTGGATTAAGGTCCATATCCTGCTTACACCCCTGAATCATGAATAAAAAACATAACGCGACAAAAGCCATCAACCCTTTTTTCACAATCGACTCCCGATTATCGAAATATCCTCATCCTTCTGTTGCTCTATGCAATCAATCGCTTGATTAATTCCGTGGCGGTCCAGCGCGCTTCCGGTTCCACCGGGAAGATCATGGGGTATTCCGGCAGCATTAGGGCTCAGCGCAGAGATTTCCTCTTTGAGGATCCACGAAGGGACATGCCCTTTCATCGTTTTCAGATCTTCCCAGGGGTTAACTTCCTGAATCTTCGTCAGCAGTTCACCTTCAACCCGATACGCCTGGATATTATCCGTACTGCCTAATATCTTACCGCCGTATTTTTCTACGGTTCCGGCATTTAGGCCGGCGGCGTTAAACGTCCACCCCGCTTTCCCGCTGCCCATAGAGGTTGCAGAGGCGAGACCACCGCCAAGGGAATGACCGGCAATATCAATATTCTGCCCTGACCTTGCCAGCTCCTTACCGATACTCACGGCCTTTTTATAATAATCTGAAGCCATACCCATGCCCTGTGAGAAGTTATTCGACCAGTCAGCCCCGTTTACCACCGGCGCCAGTTCCCCTTTGGTCAGTAGAGAGGAGACATTCTCAGACAGAGAGGCGAAACCAGGCTCGCGCGATCCCCTGAATACCAGCGTGGGGTTCATATCTGCACCAAACACTTCCGGCTTCGGTTGATAGACGCGCGCCAGAAAATTGGGGGACGTATCATCGTCAAAGAGCATGGATTTGTTCAGCCCGAACTTTCCTAACAGCGCATCGTCATTACTGATATCTGTCCATCCCTCCGGCACGTCCGGTGTGGTTTCGAGCGGGTTCACGGTCTTATAAATATTTTCCGCAAGCTTCGCTTTTTCCACCGCGATATTATTCGCTGCCAGACGTTTTGCGGCGATCTGGGCATCCGGATAAAGGCTATTGCTCCCCTTCGCAATCAGATCCTTACGCGCCTGCCAGCGTTCTGCTTTGGTCATCTTCTGAAGCTGCCCGGCATAGGTTTTACCGTCCTTGCCGGGAGTAGGTTCATCCTGCACCTGTGCCGTTTTAGATTTCACTACCTGTTTTGGCAGTACCGTTGGCGCAGGGCGAGATCCGTACGTTCTCACCATGGTTTCGTAGCGGTCAACAATCGTACTCACCGGATACCAGCCCAGGCCGACCAGCGAGGCAGCCTGGAGTTGCCCTTTGGCGTTGATATAAAAAATTTCCGTTACTGATGACCAGTCACGAAAACTTTCGTCAATGGCAACCACTCTGCCCATCTCTAAATCCTGCGCGATCAGCGTGCGGGTATTGCGCCCGGACTGATAAGGATTCGCACCGGTGATCGTGCGCAGCAGATCGTAGCGCGTGAAGAGCGAGCGCAGCGAATGGTCGGGAACCGACATAATCCACTGTCCGGCAACGGACGGGCGGATTATTTTCGCAAACAGCGCTGGCGAGACGTTCTCGTGGAACAGATAGACAAACTTGATGTTATACATTCGCTCCGTCCTGTTACCCGCAGGCTTACGGATTCACCAGCCAGGTGCCTGGCTTCGCAATATCCAGCGTCTGGGTACGCGTTCTTCCATTGCCTTCCAGTTCAATGCGGGTCTCGCCTGCAGGCAGTTTCAGCGATGCGTAACCGTTATTGCCCGGACGCAGCGCTTTCGGCTCGCCGTTCACCTTCAGCGTCTCGCCATCAAGCATGCGGATATAGACCAGCGCGACCGGGCTGGCGTCGACAGGCGACGCACTCTGCTGCGCCGTAGCAGGTGGCGCTACCGGCTCGCTCACGTCGGCCGTTGCCGGTCTGGTTTCCGCTGCGGCGGAGTTTTCAGCCGGAGGGCTCACGGCAGGGGTTTGCGCCGTCTGCGCTGGCGTTTCCTGGCTGCCGCCGCCGAACAGCATCGCACCGGCAACCACCCCAACCAGCACGCCCGCGGCCACCAGCCCCGGAAGCTTGTAACGTCGCCAGTCCAGCGCGGAAGCAGATGTCTCCTCTTCCACCGGCACCAGCATCGTGCCGGTCTTCTTCGCGGTCAGCACCTCGTCGATACCGGCGACGGGCATCTCGATCAGCGCCGCAAACTCTTCGATGGATTGCGGACGGTCTTCCATATGCAGCGCCAGCGCCTTGTCGATGGCCTGAAGCAGCGGAATGGAATACCCCTGCGGCATCAGCTCCACCAGTGGTTTGCAGGTGTCCTGAATCGAACGCACCACGCTGACCGGTGGCGGAGAGCCAACGATAAGGGTGCGCAATACGGCGCCGAGCGCGTAGATATCCGTCCACGGCCCCTGCTCGCTTTCATTGTCGTCGGTATACTGCTCGATAGGCGCGAACCCCGGACGCAGCATGGTTTCCGTCTCATCCGAGAGATTACCGATGGTGCGGCGCGCCGATCCGAAATCAAGCAGCACCGGCAGGCCGTTATCCTGAATCTGAATGTTATCCAGCGAGATGTCGCGGTGCAGGTAGCCCTCATCGTGGATCGTTTTGATGGCGCCGAAGAGCATTGGCAGCATGCGGCGGATCCACGCCTCGTTAATCAGCTCCGGTTTCTCTTCGCGCAGACGCGACAGCGTGGTGCCGCTGTAAAACAGCGTCCCCATATAGGCCGTGTCGTTTTGCACCCAGAAGCGCAGCACGTGCAGCAGGTTCGGGTGGTTAAAGCGCGCCAGCAGGCGGGCTTCCTGGATGAAGCTGTTCAGACCGGCAGAAAACGCTTTGCCGAAGCGCTCGCTGCGCAGCACCAGCGTCATATCCTCGCCGCGCACGGCGAGGGAGGAAGGCATAAACTCTTTGATAGCGATAGTGCGTTCGAGCTGGTGATCCCAGGCGCGATAGACGATGCCGAATCCGCCGCCGCCAATCACCTCTTTTATCTCAAACTCATTGAAACGGTACCCGACCGGGAGCGCGTTTGGGACAGTCCGATTGTTATCATTATCCGTCATCTTTTACAGTTCTCTTGATGATTATTACGCGGCAAACTGACAGTGGAACTCGCCCTGCTCGCAGGTGACATGCAGACGTCGGTATTGCTCGTCGCTGCGGCTGGCGGTAAGTAAAATCTGGCTCATCTGAGGCAGCAACGTATTGGTCAGAATCGCATCCACCATACGCCCGCCCGACTCAACCTCGGTACAGCGCTGAACAATCTGTTCGACCACGCTGTCGTCAAATTCAGAAATAATATTGTGATTCTCTTCCAGACGACGCTGAATGCGCCTGAGCTGAAGACGCACAATCTGCCCCAGCATCTCGTCGCTCAGAGGGTAATACGGCACCACCAGCAGGCGGCCCAGCAGCGCAGGTGGGAACACCTCCAGTAGCGGCTGGCGCAGGGCGCCACTTAACGCATCAGGATCCGGCATCAGTTCCGGGTCGGCGCACATGGCTGCGATCAGCTCGGTACCGACATTAGAGGTCAGAATAATAATAGTGTTACGGAAATCAATGTGACGCCCTTCACCGTCCTCCATCCAGCCCTTGTCGAAGACCTGGAAGAAGATCTCGTGCACGTCCGGGTGCGCTTTTTCAATTTCATCCAGCAGCACCACGCTGTAGGGACGGCGGCGCACGGCCTCGGTTAAGACGCCGCCTTCACCATAGCCCACATAGCCCGGAGGCGCACCTTTTAACGTCGAAACGGTGTGCGCTTCCTGGAATTCACTCATGTTGATGGTAATGACGTTCTGCTCGCCGCCGTAAAGCGACTCCGCCAGCGCCAGCGCGGTTTCGGTTTTGCCCACGCCGGACGGCCCGCAGAGCATAAATACGCCGACCGGTTTGTTCGGATCGTCAAGCTTCGCCCGCGAGGTTTTTACCCGACGGGCAATCAGATCCAGACCGTGACGCTGACCAATAACCCGCTGGTTCAGCGTATCAGCCAGGTTCAGCACCGCGTCGATCTCATTTTTCACCATCCGGCCCAGCGGGATCCCGGTCCAGTCTGAGACCACCGCAGCCACCACGTTTTCATCGACCGCGGCAAACAGCAGCGGTTCGTCACCCTGTAAGGTCTTCAGCGCCTGCTGCTGTTCTGCCAGCTGGCCGCGCAGTTCAGCCGTATCCTCATCACTCGCCGCAAACAGTGCGGCACGCAGACGGATAATTTCCTGCACCCGCGTGCGCTCTTCTTCCCAGCGACGAGCCAGGGCCTCGCGTTGGGTTTCGAACGCGTCACGTTCGGCGCTTAATGTCGCCACGCGCGCCGGATCGCCCGCCCCCACGCGCGCTTCACGTTCGGCAATCTCCAGCTCCACGTCCAGGGCCGCCAGATGACGCAGGCAGTCTTCCAGCTGGGCAGGCGGCGCGCTCTGGCTGACGGCCACGCGCGCGCAGGCGGTATCCAGCAGCGCCACCGCTTTATCCGGCAGCTGACGCGCAGGAATATAGCGATGCGACAGTTTCACCGCCGCGCTGACCGCTTCGTCGAGGAGTAAAACCTGATGATGAGTTTCCAGCGGCGACACGGTGCTGCGCAGCATCAATACAGCTTTCGCTTCATCCGGCTCGTGAACCTGTACGGTCTGGAAACGGCGGGTCAGCGCCGGATCTTTCTCAATGTATTTTTTGTATTCCGCCCAGGTGGTCGCGCCGATGGTGCGCAGTTGCCCACGCGCCAGGGCAGGCTTGAGCAGGTTAGCGGCATCGCCGGTACCCTGCTGGCCGCCAGCGCCAATCAGGGTGTGGATCTCATCGATAAACAGAATAATCGGCGTGGCGCTGGACTGCACCTCGTTAATCAGCGCCTGGAGGCGCGCCTCAAATTCCCCTTTCATGCCCGCTCCGGCCTGAAGCATGCCGATATCCAGCAGCCACAGCTGAACGTTTTGCAGCGGCTCAGGCACGTCGCCGTCAGCGATACGCAGCGCCAGCCCTTCCACCACTGCCGTTTTCCCGACGCCAGCTTCCCCGGTCAGCAGGGGGTTGTTCTGGCGACGACGCATCAGAATATCGACCATCTGGCGGATCTCTTCATCGCGCCCCACCACCGGGTCAATTTTCCCATCCCGGGCGCGCGCCGTCAGATCCTGACCATACTGCGCCAGCGTGCCCTGCGCAGCCGGTACTGCCCCGGCAGCTGCGTCCGCAGCGGCGGCGGCCTGCTGGCTCTCTTTGCTGCTGGCGCAAATAGCGTCGAACTGTTCGATCAGCACCTCGACGTTAAGACGGGTGAACTGCGCCGAAATACTTTTCAGCACGTTAGCCAGATTCCACGTTTTCAGTATGCCGATCAACAAATGGCCGCCGCGGATGCGGCTGACGCCAAACTTCAGCGAGCCGTAGACCCAGGCGCGCTCGACGGCGCTGTCGATATGCTCGGAAAGGTCAGAGACGGAACTCGCGCCACGCGGCAGGGCATCCAGCGCCGCCACGATATCGCGCGTCAGCTGCTGTTCATCAAGGGCGAAGTGACGGATGACCTGTTGCAGATCGCCATCCTGCTGCTGCATCAGCTGATGCAGCCAGTGCACCAGCTCAACGTACGGGTTGCCGCGCAGCTTACAGAAGGCAGTCGCGCTTTCCAGAGAGGTAAATAACAGCGTATCCAGTTTGCCGAAAAGCACGGCACGGCTAATTTCTGACATGTTAGTTTCCATTAACAATGATTCGGTATACGGAAGGATTATCGCTCTGCGCGATACACCAGATCGCCACGCGGAACAGGCTGAGGCTGAAGGCCCAGCCAGGTGTTGTACCCTAATCGCCCGGCGCTGCCGAGCGTGGTGCCCTGCACCGCATCGGCGCGCAGGATCACCCGTGTTTCCCATTCAAATTCCACCCCGGCGTACTGTCGCACCCAGTCGCGCAGCTCGGTGACCCACCCTTCACCCGGCAGAAAACGGTTGTATTCGTCTGCGCTCAACGGGCCAATCTCAAGACGAAATTTATGCTGCACGTCGCGTACCGCAATGCCGAGAAAAGCGGACTCCCCCATGCGCGGCAGGCGACGCCCCTCACCCAGCTGTGCCTGCTCCCGCGTTGAGAGCGGCATCCACTGCGGTACATTGGCCACCAACCTGACCGGAATGTTGAAATAGTTGCGCAGGATCTTCTCCAGCCCTTCCGGGTCCCGCCCATGGCGGGTCAGGTGACCGGCGTGAGTAAAGCGGGCATGCGGGCTCAGGCTGCCTTTCGACATCTGGCCGGGCTGACCCATGCCAATCAGCGATGCAAGATACCCTTCGAAGCGCCTGTTGTCGTCGCGATCCAGTGAAACGGCAGGCTGCGCGTCCGCCCAGGCGCGGTAAAACAGCAGCGTCAGGCGGTGGTGAAAGAGGTCGGCAAACGCGCTGAGGCTGTGATCCTGATGATGATGAATACGCTCGCGGGCATACTCGGTCATGTGCACCGGCAGTGGGCCGTTAGGACCAAACAGGCCGAAGCTCAGAATGGAAACCTCATGCAGTCCGTTCTCTTCCCGCTGCCGGACCTCGGCAACCGTTGACGGCGCAAACCCCATTGAAGGCTGCTGACCAATACGCAGCGGCTCAAATTTAGGCAGCGGCGCGCGCCCCAGCGGGTAACGTTCTCCGCCCTGGGCATCAATACGTCTTAACAGCTGAAACAGATCGTAGCGCCACGGCGTCTCGCGCACTCCGCGCCAGAACGCATCGGGCAGCGGCGTCAGGCGATGCACGCGCAGCGTTGCAGGGGCAACTTCACTCATACCAGCGCCCTTTTACCCATGCGCGGCGCCCAGTAGCCAATTTCGCCGCGCTGCTGGCTCTTGAGCGTGAACTCCGTAAAGCTGTTGATGGAGACCAGGCGGGCAAAAAGGCGTTCCAGCACGCTGCCGAAAAGCCACGGGCTGGCACCGGAAAAGGCGCGTTCGTCCACCGTCAGGGTGATGCCGATCCCGCGGGCGAACACCACCGGGCCGGGTTCCGGCACGCGGCGGTGCACCGGCTCCAGCACGCAGTGACGAACGCCATCCACCTGACGGGCAACCGGCGTCTCGGCGAGGTTAGCGTACAGCCCTAACAGCTGACGCAGCGCGGCAGCGCCCTCTTCGTTTTCGCTGTCCATCAGGCTGAGGTAGTTCATTTGCAGCTGGCTGATGAGCCGCCAGGTACTGAACCCTTCCGCCAGCGCCGGACGCGGCGGCGTCGGGCCTTTACGCAGGGTTAACGCCTTCACCGGCATGGAGTCGGCCATAATAAACTGCCCAAGCTCCTGCTGGAGCATCAGCGGCAGGTCGCGGCTGGTACACAGCACCTCGGCGGAAATGTAGCGCAAATTCTCCTGCCACGGCGCGTGCTGCGCATCCACCAGCGAGACGAAGACCTCCGAGCCGATATAGCCCGTGCGGGTGCCGTAGCGCAGCGCGTGTTCAGAGAGGACGCGCTGTTCACGGCGCAGGGAAAAATAGGCGCCGTAGTTGCCCGCGTCCCCGCTCCAGGTACTCCAGAACGGACGAAACGTCTGGTCGTCCCGCTGACCATCCGCACTGGCATAGATTTTTTTCACAGCATAAATTTCATAATCCAGCGGGCGGATGTTATCCACCACCAGATGGTATTCATGCTGGCTTTCGCTCAGCTTCTGCCGGGCCGCCACTTTCGGGAACAGGTTGATCACCGGGGTACAGTGCAGCGCCATGTGGCTGGCATCCACCACGCGCTCCAGCTGATCGTCGCTCTTGTCGAGCAGAATGAAGATATCAAACGCTTTTTCGTCTTCGCAGCGCTGGATCAGCTTGCCCAGCCCGCTCAGGCTGATGAAACGAAAACGCGCCGGGAACGCAAAGTACTCCTGCAACAGGCGATAGCCGTCGAAGTTACGCAGATCGTCCGGGAGCAGCGCCTGATCCGCATCAAAGCCTTCCTGACGCAGGGCGTCAGACGACAGCAGCTGGCGCTGGGGCTGCTTGCTGACCGTCTGGCAGACAATACCCGCGTGGTGCTCCATCACCAGCTCCATCAGCTTCAGCGCCTCGATGTCCGGGCCGCTCAAGAAGAACTCCAGGCGGTCAAAATCCAGATGCCCGAGATGCTGCGGGCCATCGCAGGCAATGCGGATCCGTAAGGCGCTGCTGATCCCCCGCTGGCTCAGGCCGAGCTGGGCCAGCGGCAGATCGGCGGGAACGCCGCCCAGCTCGATCCGCTCAATTTTTAACGGCAGCAGGTTGACCTCGTGCGCCGTGGTATAGCTGCACGTAACGCCGGTTTTTTTCAGCGCCAGGCTGTCCATCATGGTGCCGCGCGGCACAATAAAGCCTTTGCTCAGGTCGCCCCGGCTGCTGTCGGGCTGAATTTCAGCGATCGCCATCGACGGCGTAGGCGCCAGATAATTTGGCGCAATCATCTCCAGCATACGCTGTGAAAAGCGTGGAAATTCGGCGTCCATTTTCATCTGCACGCGGGAGGTCAGGAAGGCGAAACCTTCCATCAGGCGCTCTATGTACGGATCCGCCACTTCGATGCCGCGCATGCCGAGCCGCCCCGCCACTTTTGGGTAGCGTTCGGCGAACTCCGCGCCCATCTCGCGCAGATAGGCCAGTTCACGGTTGTAATATTCGAGCAGTTTGCTTTCCATAATTACCCCGCATCCTTCAGTTCAAAATGGCCGTTCTCAAGATCGACGTCGGTGCGAAAGAGAAACTCCAGCGGATACGGTACGCACCACAGGCGGCCTTTGATTTCGATAGACAGCACGTTGTGCAGATCTAATGAGGAGGTATCGGACACGCAGCGAACCTGAAGCCCCTGCGGCAGGATCCGCGGTTCAAAGTTAATAATCGCTTCGGTGAGCTTGCGCTGAATGTCGTGCCATTCGATATCGGACATTCTTTTCCCCGCCAGCGGCGCGACGCCAAAGTTAACGACAGAACGGCTCACCTGCGTCAGACCACTCAGATCGCTGGAGGCATCGTGGTTAATGGTGTTAAACAACCACTGTAAATCCCGCAGGACGTTACGACGCAGCGCGGCGTGTGTAATCAGATTACTGTTGGCGGACTCGCGTTTTTTTTCCGGATCGTTATCCGTCAGGCGATCCAGCAGTGACGGCTGCATTTTGTCGCGCGCCCCCACTTTCTCCTGCCTGCTGCGGGCCTGCCAGCCGCTGCGCAGCAGATCGCCTTCGCCAGCGGGATTACTCATCCGCGCCATCCGCGGCGAACGTCACCAGGCTCAGGGTGAGCAGCGGGCTTTCGCTTTGCTCGCTCAGCCAGGCTTTCTGCCCCATGCCTTCATACAGGGTGCCGTCATCGTCGAGTGGAAGCCACTCGGTGGTGCGCCCCAGCTTAACGCTGTCTGGCGCTCCGTCAGCAAACGGATAGCGCGCCGGGATCTGACACACCTGCTCGGTGCCGTCCGTGAGGCGGACCAGCGCATGACGCCACACCAGATCGGTCACGCTGGCCGGAGCCTGAAAACGGATCGTGTCGATGGCGCAGAACGGCACCCAGAAATAGCGGCCGTTGACCAGGGTTTCACACACCGGCCCCAGACGGGCATCGCCGTCCATCAGCCATTCAAAGGTGTGGCTCTCTTCATTCTCCAGCGTGACCTGCCCGCGGCTTGCCGGGGCCTGTTCGAGTGCCGCCAGGCGCAGCGTTTGCGCATGCCCTGCGCTTTCGGTCAGCGCCTGGGCTAACGTCGTCAGCCACGGCCACTGCGCCTCGGGCATTGCCGGTCGTACCTCTCCCGCGAACACGCGCGCCCGCTGCTGTTCACCCTGAATGGCCTGCTCCAGCAGCGTCACGGTTGGTTTTGCCTGCGGCTTCAGCGCCAGCCAGCTTTTCAGCTGGGTCAGGGCGCGCGCCCAGTTGCCGCTGAGGATCAGAAACTGCACAAACGCAGCGCGCAGATCGGCATCCGCCGGACGAGCTTTGATTTCGGCTTCCAGGCGAAGCAGCGCGTCGCTAATCGACTCACCCGCCAGACGTTGATAAAGCGTATTCATAGCCCCTCCTTCAGTCGCCGCGCGCCAGGCGCCCACAGCCGGATCGCGTAGCTGCGGACGCAGCGTGTCAATCAGAACAACGTTCAGCTCCGCGCCCGGTGTAATCCATGCGCTCCAGATCTTCTTCACCTCTGCGATACGCGCCTGGAGTCTGGCGTCGTCGCTGGCGATCTCACGGGTGATTTCCACCGCCACCGTGCCGTTGCTCTTCCAGCCGTTCAGGGTGCTGTCGTACGGCAGGATCATCCAGCTCTGATCGCTGTTCGGGGTGCTGAAGACCATGCGCTCTTTGTTAACGGAGGTAATCAGCGCCTTTTCAGGATCGACCGCGTTGTTCAGTCCCATCACCGGGAAGCCGTGAATGTAGGTGACCGGAATCGCTTTCTGCGTCCCGTTACGATTCTGCGTCACCACGGTGTGGCCGCTGAGCCAGCTGCCGTTGCCGCAGCGAGTGGTGTCGGAATCGGGAATAAACAGCGCTGGCGCGGAGGAACCGCCCTCCCAGAAGGTGCGCAGGTGGCAACCGTCCTGAAGGGTGAACTCCTGCCATGGCGTACGATCTGCCGCCACGGTGTGCGTCTCCGGATTCTGGTCAGGCGGTAGCAGCGCGCCTGAGGTGGTGGTCGTTGCCGCCGCCGTTTCCTGCTGTTTCACCACCAGCGCCCAGTCCTGCGCTTTAGCCGCTGTGCCCCGGGCAAGCGCCGTGCCTTCCGGATCGTTAAGCGTCCAGTTCAGGGTATTCAGTTTGCTACACTGATGCTCCAGCAGCGAGCCAAGGCGCGGTACGAAGTTTTCCAGCACCGAAACCTCTTTCTTGCCGTTCGCCACGATACGCAGCGCCACGTCCGCCTTACACCAGCTTTGCGGCGTATTATCTTTAATGTTGTCGATCCAGATATCCAGCTTCTGCGCAGGAGACTGCACGATGCGGAAGTTTTCAGCCTGTGCGGTGGTCGCCACCGTCAGAAGAGCCAAACCCGATAGCCAAAGTTTCATATCAATCCTTGTGTGTCTAATCAGTTCCGCAGGGAAGAAATTGTGCTGCGTCAGAGAGCGTATGCAGCAAAGTGGTGTCCTGAGGGTTGCCCATCCACACCGCCACGGCGGTATAGTTATCCTGAGCTTTGCCCTCCTGTTCAGCATTCTTTTGAATGATTTGGTTCATCAAGGTCAGCCACTCTTGTGGCGTATTGACCATGTGCAGCGACTGTTTCATCTGCTCTTCGCTGACGCCGTGCCAGAAACCGTCGGTGCAGAGTAAAAACGCATCACCGTCTTCAACCTGCACGACATCGCTGTAGCTCGCTTCCGGTCCGCCATTCTCAATACCCAGCGCCAGATACAGCAGGTTGCTGTTGAGATCGTCGGTCTGATGCCCGGCATCTTTCATCTGCTGCACCAGGCTGTGGTCGGTGGTGACGTGCCACAGCCAGCCGCGGCGAAACAGGTACAGGCGGCTGTCTCCAGCGTGAGCCCAGTAAGCCAGACGGTAATCCCTGTCGATAAACAGGCTGACCAGCGTGGTACCCATCCGGCGATAGTCCTGCACGGCCTGTTGTTCGCTGAGGATGGTGCGGTTCGCCGTTTGGACGTAGTCACGAATATGCTGCGCATTCAGGTGCTTGTCGCCGTCAAAGCGGGAAATAATGCTGTTGCGGGCCAGCTCAGCGGCCACCTCGCCGCCCGGCAGGCCCGCAATGCCGTCACAGACGACAAAGCAGGCTGAACGTTCCCCGATGGTTTCTCCCGTCTGATCCTGGTTGCTGGCGCGCGTCCCCTGGCGGGAGAGAGAAGCCGTTGCGATATTCATTTTTCTTCGGATCCGCTTTGTGAGTCTTTGTACTGATTGACCTCCATGTCATAGGCATGGAGGAAGGCTTCGCCAAACAGGGTATGGAAGTCGTCCTCGATCTCGCCCGCCGTCTCGCCATAGCTGCGAACAAAATAATCCCACAGCGCGGCTTTACGGCTGCCCGGCAGCGCCAGGCGTGACGTCATTCCGTTCTGTTTCGCCTGCTCTTCCAGCTGTTCCGGGTTAAAGGATTGCAGCATGGCGGCGATAATGGCGCGGATACCGGAGATCATCCCCAACTGGTGCGCCTGCAGATCGATCAGCGCATCACGCACCGATTTGGTCGGCGGCATAAAGCCCGGCATCGGCGTGCCGAACATCTGGATCAGGACCGTTTTACCGGTTGGCAGCAGCTTGAACGGGTTGTTGGCATCGTCAAGCACCATGGTCATATCGGCCTTCACCCCGCGCTTGAGAATGGAGCGCGAGGAGAGCAGCGCCACGGTCCCCTGCGAGAACATGCCCAGGATCTGCCCCAGCTGACGCATATTTTCCCGGTCAAACTGCGGCACCGGCTGCATTTCGCTCAGGCCCATGCCCTCCAGCAGCGCCTCCAGCAGTTCGCCCTGAAGCACCTCGCCCCGCTCGCCGGTCTGCGCGGAGGCAGCAGGCGAAGCAGCGTTTTTAACCGGGTCGATACGCAGGCGGCCTTTAGGCGCCTGCGCGTTGCTGCGCGCCACGGCCTGCGGCGTTGGCATGGTGAAGCCAGCGTAATCGGGACGCGCGGGCTCCTCTTCCGCGCGCGGCGCATCCTGTGGTTCAGTCGGTTCCGGATCGAACAGCGGTGAGCTGACCAGCGCATCCTCTTCCTGTGCGGCTTGCGGTTCAGGCTTTGGCTCCGGCTTATCAGCCACGATTTCATCCGGATGGGTTAACGGCGCGCCGCCCATCAGGCCGAGAGGGTCATCGTGACGCGCGGCAGGTGCGCTCGCCGACCCGCCAAACAGGGCTAACGGATCGAGTTCGTCCGCCGCCTCTTCCTTTGGCTGGGCAGGTTTGCTTTCGTCCGGCTGTACCAGCGTTGAAGGGGTAACATCGTCAAAGATGCTCTCTTTTTTAAACAACGCTTCATCGCTGAACAGGGTGTCCGGGTCAACGTTTTTACGTTCAAGCGACGGTTCGGCGTCGTTAAACATTGCCAGCGGATCTTCGGCATTCCGCTCCGGGGCCGCAGGCTGGGAGAACGGGTCGTGGGAGGCCGCGGGCTGTGGTTTTGCCCGGTTGCTGGAGATGCTGTCGGAGATGGAAAACTCCTGCATCAGGCTGTCCCAGATTTCCGACGGCACGGCCGTAGGTTCAGCTTTTCCGCGAGGCGCGGCGCTGGCCGGTTTCGGTTGTGCCGCCGGAGCAGGTGTCGCCGCTGGGCGCGCCTGCTGCATGCTGGCCGCCATGCGGCTTACGGGCTGGGTGTCATGAATGAGTTCGCTGACTTCAATGCGATAATCATCAATACCGAGAATATCCCCATCCTGAAGCTCAACCTGACGCCCACGCTCCAGCGGAATATCATTCAATACCACGCGGGTGACGCTGCCACGGTTCGTGACGCGACATTCGCCGCTGGCGTCGACGTGAACGATGGCCTGCAAACGCGAGATGGTGCGATCGTTGTCCGGCAGCACCAGATTGTTATCCGTACCGCGCCCAATGGTGCCGCCCGGGGCATAAAAATCACAGCTGCTTTGCGGCGGCTGATGACCGGGTTTCGTAGAAATAATCGTGAATCGCATGGCGTATTCCTGCTGGTATGATTAGCGCTCAAACGCTGCCGCTCTCGGGGGTGAGAACGGCGGGGTTTGGGGGTTAAGGGCTGATTAAAGCTATTTGACTACATTCAGGAAAATAATGCCGATAAGCAGCCATAGCGTAAAAAGTAAGGCCTGAACTTTATAGCGTCGATGCAGTTTTAATATCCAGCCGATTCTCTCTTCCGGTAAAGCCTGAACGAATTTATAGGCATCATCCTGAACATTTCTGTCTTTGGTAAATTTCATCTTCACGCCTTTGCGAAGACGAACAAACCAGATTATTTTTTGATAGTTCGCCAGCGAGCCAAAAAAAGATGCGTAATTTGTCACCAGATCGAGATCGTAGCCTTTTTGGCGATATTCTGAAAGAAGCTGATTATATTCGGCCTCGTGTTTTTTAAAATAAAGAGAACTGATGAAGTCCATAATTACGACAAGTAAAAATAAAACAACGATCAGAAATAAAAGAATATTTTCTACATTCACCATAGTTTATCCATGACATATTCAGTTGCTCCACCGGCAACTTCGCCACCAATGTATCCACCCGCAGCGGCGCCTACCACAGAACACGCGAGCAACCCTACACCACCTGTTGCCACGCCCAATGCAACACATACGCCAGCCCCAGCCATGGCACCATATTTTCCGCCATAAATCCCGCCCGCAAGACTGGCGCCAAATTGACTGTACTTCTTAACGGCGACTTTGGAACAACTCTGCTCTCTACCTACTGTACAGGCATCGTAAACTTCATTGGTTGTGTTTGCTCCAGCGAAGCCGATAGCAAGCCATCCTCCCATTTTCAGAAAACGGGCAGCTTTTGATGCATTGTCTACATATGTTGAATACCCTCGTATTGAGGCAACACCCGCAGTACTCCATTCGTGGACAATTGACCTGCTTGATAAACCTAAAGCGTGCTTGATTTCTTCATAAGGTTTCAGTTTCAGCGTTAGTCTGGACAGCTTATTTAATAAAACGTCCAGCTCAGAAAAAAGTTTTTGCCTCTCAACAAAAAACTGCTGCCCGATCAATGTGCCTTGCGTTCTGTATTGATTTTGATAAGCCAGTTCGATAGCTTTTAATTTCTTTTCTATTTCGCTAAAGTACCTTTCACCTGCATCAGCAACCACCCCGAGAGATTTATCCATAAAATTAGTTAATGCTGCGATGGTACTAAAATGCTTGTTAAAGAAATTAGCTTCATCTGTATTCAGTTCTGCCAATGCTCCATTAACCTTTTGCTTTGCATTTTGTAATTGTTTTAGCTGAACTGCATTTTCAGCACCCGGAGCATTAAGGATCAATATTTGCCCGGGTTTTAACCACCGTGTGTCCCTGTTCACTTGCATAAAATAACGTGCCGCTTCACTGTCTGGTTTATTGAACAGTAGTCTTGCCTGGAAATCTAACGTACCAGCCTGCTGAACAACACAATAACCAGGAGCAACCGTTGATTTTACACTCATATTGACATCCCTTTGCAAACGAAATTAAGTCTCTGTAAATAATGACCGGGGAAAACTCCCCGGCCATACGGGCAATTACGCTTCTTTGTTCTCTTTGATGTTCCAGCCAGCGCTGCTTTCAGCACCTTTACCACCGGCAGTGGTCTGCTCCCAGTACTGCTGTTTCACTTTCGCAGCCTGGAATGCATAGGTCACGCCAACGGTATCGCCGTTGTCGGCACCGGTGTACTGAACGGAAGTCACGAGAACGTCTTCCAGGGTGATGCGGGTATATTCAACCTGCTGACCACCCGCTTTGCAGACGGACAGTTCAACTTTGGTCAGGTGCTTACCGCTTGCGCAGTGTTTCAGGATTGCTGTAGTGGATTTGTCGATCAGAGCGTTAACGTGCAGATCGTTAAAGTTAACCTTACCGGCACCGCCGCCGCCACCAACGCTCATATTACCCGGCTGGGACGCGCCCCAGGAGAAGGAGGTAATATCAGTCCAGCCGGTGTGGTTAGAATCTTTAGATTCGCCCGTAACACCCTCGACCTTCAGAAACATATCAATAGCCATAATATCTACTCTTCGTGGATGAACAATATTGCTTTCGAAAAAGCCCTTATATGGCAAACAGGAAAGCATGGGGCTGAATAAAACCGTCCATATTTTACCTCTGCCTCATATCAAACGACCCGTGTCATTTGACAGTCTTACATTCCCCCTGAATGAACGGAAAGAATGTGAAGTCTTTTACTACGGCGGATTATCCTGAATCCAGGTACGATCAGGATCGCCAATGATGAGCTGCGGAACCAGTTTATTCAGTTCGTCGCTATGATAAAGACGTAGACAATTTAAGGTTACGCCTTTTACATCAGGTTTGCGCTCCGAGTGGAAACCATTAATTTGGTTTTTATACTTCCCAATAATGGCGTTAACTTTGTCAGTACCGTTTTCAGCATCAAACGGCATCCACTCAATAAATGCACTCGCACTGCGGGCCGCATCAGCAGAAAATTGACTGCCTTTATCTGCAACCTGCGCAAGGCAGCGCGCCAGGACCAAATCTTTTACCACCTGCCGGTATGTTTGCTGCTGATAAAAATCAACGTAAGGGTTGTCACCGCGAGCAGAAAAAGATAAGCAAGTGAGCAAAAGAAATGCGGCCTTTAGAAACCTGAATATAATTATTTTAATTCCCAAAACCAGATTTCCTGACAGTACGGAAAGCAATCGGAGTTACATATAAACGAATTATTACTCAGAGGCTCGATAAGGTCGATATGACCACCCCCATACCCATCAATTTTATTGAAGAAAACAACACCTTTTCGGCCCAACATTGAGCGTGCACCAGCCTCGCGGTCTTTAAAGATTTCTGCCTTGCCAAACACATGGGATTTATAAAGCTGATCGGCAAGTAATTTTGCGCCAGGCTCGATTGTTTTTCCCTTATAGGGACCGGTCTTTATGGGTAAACGCCCTGTAAATTCAACATTGCATTTTAACAATGCCAGGCTCATTCTTACCGCACAGGTATTTTCGTATGCCGGTTGTTGCTTGATAATCGTCGAATAATCGTAGCCAATTTCTGAAAAAACCTGTTCACCCGAGGCAAAACCCGCGCGTGTGTGATTTGAAGAGTGATGCTGACGTTTAAGTTGTTCGTATAATGGTCTCATCTGTCACTCTCCTTTTTTGCACGGGCGTAATTCTTTCATGCCGTCAATGATGATTTTTGAAGCGCGTTCCTCGCCTTGCTGTTTCGATAAGTCCGCAAAACGAGAATAGAGAAACTCATGTATTGTATTTGGCAAAAAAGGCCTGCCCTTGCACCATGCAGTGCCCTCAGACGCGTCGACTACGCCGAGAAGATACATATTTGCCTTAATGCGTTCACGTTCATTCGTTTTCGACAGCCAGGCTTTAGCAAAACGCTCTGCACTCAGATTTAAATCGTACCCTGTTAACAGCCTCGGATCGCGTTGGAAGTTTGATGTGTCATCCTGAGGCAATGCTTCCGCTTGAGGGTATTTGTAATTTCCTGCGTCCGCGCTTGCGAGAGTAGAAACTGCCAGCAAACTGGTCGCGATCAAAAGTATATGTTTCACCGTCTATCCTTATTCACTGACAGAAACAAGCTAAGCTCTTCCGCTCAAATTGCCGGCCCCTTCGGGCCGGCAATCATCATTACGCGTCCTTCGTCTTCAGCGACGGCAGTTTAGATACCAGACGCAGGGAAACGGTCAGGCCTTCCAGCTGGTAGTGTGGACGCAGGAAGAACTTCGCGGCGTAGTAGCCCGGGTTGTCTTCAATTTCCTGCACCTGCACTTCCGCAGCCGCCAGCGGTTTGCGGGACTTAGTTTCCTGGGAGGAGTTAGCCGGGTCGCCGTCCACGTAGTTCATCACCCAGTCGTTCAGCCAGCGTTCCATCTCTTCGCGCTCGCGGAAGGAGCCGATTTTGTCGCGCACGATGCACTTCAGGTAGTGAGCAAAACGACAGCAGGCGAACAGGTAAGGCAGACGGGAGGCCAGACGCGCGTTAGCGGTGGCATCCGGGTCGTGATACTCGGCCGGTTTTTGCAGGGACTGCGCGCCGATGAAGGCGGCGAAGTCGGAGTTTTTGCGGTGAACCAGCGGCATAAAGCCGTTTTTCGCCAGCTCGGCTTCACGACGATCGCTGATGGCGATCTCGGTCGGGCATTTCATGTCCACGCCGCCGTCATCGCTCGGGAAGGTGTGGCACGGCAGGTTTTCCACCGCCCCGCCGGACTCCACGCCGCGAATCGAGGTGCACCAGCCGTACTCTTTGAAGGAACGGTTGATGTTGGCGGCCATCGCGTAAGCCGCGTTCGCCCAGGAGTAGCTGTTGTGGTTCGCACCGTCGGTCTGCTCTTCAAAGTCAAAGCTGTCGACCGGATTGGTGCGAATGCCGTACGGCAGACGCGACAGGAAGCGCGGCATGACCAGGCCCAGATAACGGGCATCTTCCGATTCACGCAGTGAACGCCAGGCGGCGTATTCGGTGTTCTGAAAGATTTTTGTCAGGTCGCGCGGGTTAGCCAGCTCCTGCCAGGACTCCATCTGCATCACGCCCGGCGCGGTGCCGGTAATGAACGGACAGTGGGCCGCAGAGCCGATGCGCGCCATCTCGCCCAGCAGCTCAACGTCCTGCGGGCTGTGGTCGAAGTAGTAGTCGCCTACGATGCAGCCAAACGGCTCGCCACCGAACTGGCCGTACTCCTGCTCGTAGATTTTTTTGAAGATCGGGCTCTGGTCCCAGCCCACGCCCTTGTAGCGCTTCAGGGTGCGGCCCAGCTCCTGCTTGGAGATGCTCATAAAGCGGATCTTCAGCATCTCGTCGGTTTCGGTGTTGTTCACCAGATAGCTCAGCCCGCGCCAGGCGCTCTCCAGCTTCTGGAACTCCTCGTGGTGAATGATCTGGTTCACCTGCTGTGAAAGCTGCTCGTCAATACCGGCAATCAGGTTCTGAATGGTGCGGTAGGTATCGTTTGAGAAGGTCACGGTGTTTTCCAGCGCCTGCTGCGCCAGGGTTTTTACCGCGCTTTCTACGGCAGAGCGCGCCTGATCGGTTTTCGGGCGGAACTCTTTATTCAGCAGCGCGCTGAACTCGTCCTGGCTGAAGGCCTGGCCCGCCTGCTGATCGTGTTGTTGAGTCTGGTTGCTCATCGATTATTCCTCGCTACCTTTCGCACTTTCGTCATTTTTTGGCATCTGGCTCAGGGATTTGAGCAGCGTCGGATCCTGAAGGATTTTTGCAATCAGCTCTTCCGCGCCGTTTTTGCCGTCCATGTAGGTCAGCAGGTTAGAGAGCTGGGTGCGCGCTTCCAGCAGCTTGTTCAGCGGCTCTACTTTGCGGGCTACCGCGTCCGGCAGGAAGTCGTCCATACTGTCAAAGGTCAGATCGACGTTGAGCTTACCTTCGCCGGTCAGGGTGTTATCCACCTGGAACGCCACGCGCGGCTTCAGCGCCTTCATGCGTTCGTCGAAGTTGTCGATGTCGATTTCAAGGAACTTACGCTCGTCGACGGCTGGCAGGTTTTCCACCGGCTTGCCAACCAGATCGGCCATAACGCCCATCACAAACGGCAGCTGAATTTTGCGTTCTGCGCCGTAGATCTCTACGTCATATTCGATCTGCACGCGGGGAGCACGGTTGCGTGCGATGAATTTCTGTCCACTGTTACTCATTGCCATGATGTTCTCCATCAAAGATGCGCGGTGAAGGTGAAACGGCAGACTCCATGCCTGTCGTCATAATGCCAGGACGCGTCATTCGCGGCGTCCAAAGATGTTTTCCAGTTGGTTAACGCCGTCTGGCGCCAGGTCGCGAATAATGTCCATAAAGTTGAGTTCAGACAGCCGCTGCACCCGTTCAATCATCAACGGTGCGGGGTGGCTGGGTTCGTACTGCGCAAAATACTGTTTCGCTTTTTCCAGCATCAGCTGCGCGTCGGCGCGGCTGGTCACCTGCACGCTGCGCCAGTCCGTCACCTGCTGAACGGGCGACGCGGTCACCGGCTGCGGCTCGGCGTGCTGCTCAGCCTGCGCGTCACGGTTCGGCAGCAGCTTGCTGATATCGGTCACCTGACAGGCGCTCGAAACCTGCCCGACGGTTTTCAGCAGCTGTTCCATCTCCGGTACGCCACTTTCCCCGAGATAGCCGGTAAGCAGTTCGCGGATGGCGAGCAGGCGTTCGTTGATCACGATTACCGCTTCGGTGCCGGGCTGATCGCCCCGGGCCAGCTCATCGATCAGTCGTGGACGACCGCCCGGATAATCCGGACACTCTGTTTTACTGCCGTCAAGCAGCGCCTGGGCGTCACGGAGCGAAATCTCATCGCCGTTAGAGCGGAGCAGTGAGGCGTTACGCACCGCGACCGTCAGGTCAGATTTATCGCTCAGCCCGGCGAGGGCGTTAATGCGGTAGAACGGATCGGTTTCGCCATACTCTTCCAGCAGCGGGTAAAGTTGCTCCCAGTAACGGGAGAGGGCTTCCTGCACCAGCAGTAGCCCGTCGGCGTAACCTGCCAGCCCGCGACGACGCGTCCAGGCATGGGTTAACGCCAGCATGACGCGAAGATCTTTGGTGCGGCCCAGCAGGCTGGTGGCGAGTCTTTCCACCGTGTTCCAGTCGGCAGGCTCTGCCGGAATGATGGTGTCGCCAAACTGCTGTTCGGCTTTGCCCTGACTGGCCTGCCCCATGGCCTGGAAATCAGCGTCGTACTCCAGGTTTTCACCGCAGGGGTTATCGGGGCTTATCGGCGCGAGAAATTCATCGATATTCATAAGATCCCTGCTTATTCAAACATAGGCGGGTAAAGACCGTGGCGGCCCGGACGGGCGCCGCCTGCCGGATCGAACAGCAGCGTAAAGAGCTGCCCGGTGAAGTTTCCGCTGTGGACGTGGGTGTAAAGCGGATAGCCGTCGCAGCGGTTTGTCCACCAATAGCTGGTCTGGCGCAGCGGATCAAAACACTCCGCCGCCTGCGGCCAGCCCAGCGTGCTCTGACCCTCGTCGTCATAGCCAATCACGTCGAGAATGTCGGAACGCTTTTGCGGCTCAACCGGCTGGGGCGCCGGGATGGTCATCAGCATTTCATCCAGCTGGGAGGCAGAATAGCTGTTACGCACCGCGTGCAGCCCCAGACGGCCAAGCTGCTGGTACCAGCTTTCAGCCTGCCCGAGCAGACGGGATGACCACTCGGTCGGGGTGAAACTCAGTTGCAGGCATACCGGATAGTGGCGGCCTACGCTGTCACGGCCCGGCAGCAGGCAGCCCATTTGAATCATCTGGCTACCAAGCATCGGCGGGACGACAAAGTTCCACACCGGGGCTTTAGAAAACGGGCGCTCGCCGCTGCGCTGCTCTTCCTGTTGCCAGGCCAGCAGGCCGACCTGAAACCAGTGCGACCACTGGCGTTGCAGGGTATCCGGAAAGCGACGCTGCAAAAAATCTCCGGCGCTGGGTAATTTGCCATACCAGCTATAACGGTTCATCGCAGGGGTATTCGTCATACGGCTGTCCTTGCGGTTATGGGCATGAGAAACGGGGAAGCTGGAACGGGTTACGGATGCTGTTCGGGGCAAACTCCAGCGTGACCTGATGTCCGTCGACGTTGAAGGTGGCCTGACGGCTCAGGCTACCCGCGCCAGGGCTGGTGCGCGCCTTGTCGAAAAAGCGGTTGAGCGCCCAGGAACCGTTGGTCACCAGCGTTGCGGTGCTGCCATTGGCAAGACCGAGCTGCATACGCACCTGGTTCGTCCCGCCCGGCCCCGGCCAGGTCATGATCTGCACCGCCTGCGGACCGTGGCTGTAGCGCAGCAGTTGGCCGTCCACGTCCAGCGTCAGGTTCAGAATGGTATTGTCCATACGCACGGTGCGCACCGTCACCTTGAAGGATGGCGTGGTCGCGCCGTTTGCGAAGAAGGCATCGCGGACAGACTGCGCCTGCTGGAACGGACGCAGCAGCCCTTCACTGCCCGGCAGCGTTTTACCGTCGATGCCTGGCATAAAGCGCCAGTTCGCCTGGGTGGTGTCCACCTTGTTGGTCAGGTTGTCGCGGAAAAAGGTGTCCATCAGTCCGGTGCCCGGCGCGAACATGCGGGCGAGATCGTCCGGCGTCACCTCAGTGCTGGCGCTGCGCACCAGCGGATAACGCCCGGCAATCGCCTGACGGCAGAACCCACCCACTTCCACGTTAATGCGCTTACGCACGTTCTCCAGATCGCGACGCTGAGTGTCGCTGCTGGCGCCGACGGCCATATTGCTGAACATGGTTTGCAGCCCGCCCGGCAGACGTCCCGCGCTGGCTTGCAGGCGGCTAATTGCATCGCCGCCCGGCGCAGGCATACCGCTGTTGGCTGCATCCTGAACGGCGGTCAGGTAGCGATAAAGCTCGTCAACCTGCTTAAGAAAATCATCAAAGACGATGGTCTTACCGCCCTTCTCCAGCGGCTGCGCCAGCTCAATCATCGGCGCATAGTGGTCGGTCACCAGTTGCTCAGGCGCCTGCGTCACAACCGCGCCCTGCGTCGGGGCATTGTCACCGTTGCTGAACAGCGCTTCCAGCGTGCGGGTGGCGCGGTTGCTTTGGTCTTCCGCTTTCTGCGCATCTTCCGGCGCAGGCGCAGTGCGCGACAGGGTCAGCACCTTGCTCAGGTTAAGTACCAGACGGCGCAGCGGCGAATTGGTGCCTGAAAGCAGGCGCGCGGTGTTGATACGCTGGGAAAGATCGGCGCTGTTGTTGAGCTGAATATCAGCGAGAAAGCGATCCCAGTTAACGATAAAGTCGCGCATGTAGAGCTGACGCACGGCGTTGTCGATCTGCTGTTTATCTTCCTGGGCAGTGGTCGCTCCCAGTACCCAGGCATCGTCCTCGTGCAGGGCAGTGGTCACGCTGTCGATCTGGTCGTTGAAGCTTTTCCAGTAGCCGTCCGGCGTGTAGAGGCCCGGTACGCCCTCACTCACCGGCTTGCCGCTTTTGCGCGAAAACACCAGCTCGCTCTGCGGGCCGCCGAGATCAGAAAGCGAAACCGGCTTCAGGTTCTCATCATGCTCCAGCAGACGTTTCAGGCGGCCATATACACGTGTTGAGAGCGGCTGCTGGTTGATCAGCGCCCTTTCACGGGCCACCAGATCCTCATCCTGCGCATACGGTGAAGCCTGAATTTTTGGCTCCAGCAGCTGCGTCAGGTGCCATTCCAGCTCCTGAAGCTGCGCCTGCGTCACGTTCTGCGGCAGGTTGCGTTGCAGGTTGAGCATCACCCACGAGTGCAGGAATTTACCGTCATAATGCTTAGGCTGGTAGAGCATCTGATAGGCTTTCAGCGCCTCATAGCTGTACTCCACGTCGCTGCCGTTGTCGTTGCGCAGCCAGGTGGTAATGTGCATCGCCACGGCAGGCAGCAGCATCTGATCCAGCGCCTTCTGATACAGAGACTGCGAGGCATCGCTGACGTCATCCCCGCGATAAAGCCCCATGCGGCGGGAAACCGGCGGGTTGTTAACGTCGAAGGCATCGCTTTTCGGCAGATCCACCAGGCTGTTAAGCAGCGGCAGAAGCGCAAACAGATCGCGCTGGGGCTGGTTTTGCAGCGCCTTGCTCTGCTGCTCCAGCATCGGCACTTTTGCATCTACCTCTTCCAGATAAGCTTTATTTTTGGCGTAGCTGGTCAGCCACAGACCACCCAGGATCACCAGCAGGGCCAGCAGCGCCGCGTAGCCGGACCACATCACGGCGCGGTTGCGCAGCTCCCACCAGCGGTTTTCCCCGGCGATGCCCGCTTCCTGGAAAATCACGTTTTGCAGCAGATTTTTAATGAAGAAGCTTTGGCCCTTCGCGCCCGGGATCGGCGCCTCTTTGCTTACCGAATCCCAGCGCGTGCTTTCCTCCCCTTCAGGTAAGGAGAGCGCGCGGTTCAGCTCGCCCATCACGCGGTCAAACGGCATCCCTTCCTGGGTGCCGCTGGCAAAGTAGATGCCGCGCGGCGAAAATTCGGTTTCGAAGTTTGAGCGGGCAAAGACCGTGCTCAGGTAGTCTGCCAGCAGCGGACGCAGCGCGGCGAACTCCTGCGGGAAGAGATAGGCTTCCGCACGGGTTTTGGCGTCATGCTCTTTAAGCATGGTTTCCGGCAGGCCAGCATCCAGACGCTGTTGCAGCAGGGAAAATTCCTGCTGGAAGTTGCCCATCAGGTCGTAATCGGCGTGTTTGGTCTGCTCCCACGGCAGCGTAAAGCCCCAGATCTGATCGCGCTGGGCTTTGTCGTAATCCGCAAACCAGGCGCGGAAGCCTTTAAGCAGATCCGCTTTGGTCACCATCACATACACCGGGAAGCGAATACCCAGCTGTTCATGCAGCTCGGAGAGACGCTGGCGCAGGTTGACCGCCTGCTGGCGGGAGGCCTCAGCGGACTGCGAAAGCAGGTCGGAAATGCTGATGGTGATAATCACGCCGTTGATGGGCTGGCGACGGCGGTATTTACGCAGCAGGTTGATAAATTCCAGCCACTCCCCGGCGTCCTGAACCTGCTCGCTCTCCTGAGTGGTGTAGCGCCCCGCGGTATCCAGCAGAACCGCCTCGTTGGTAAACCACCAGTCACAGTTACGCGTGCCGCCAATGCCGCGCAGCGCGGTTTTACCGAAGCGGTCCGCCAGTGGGAATTGCAGCCCGGAGTTGGCCAGCGCGGTGGTTTTACCTGAACCCGGCGCGCCAATAATGACGTACCACGGCAGCTGATAGAGGTACTGCGTACTGAAGCGCTGCGTCCACTGCGCGCCATGTCCCGCTTTGCTGAAGTGGGCTTTTTTCAGCATCTGGGCGGCTTCATCGAAACGCCCGGCAAGGATCTGCTCCTCGCTGTTCAGACGTTTCTGCGGATCGGCCGCCTCCGGGCTGGTGGTATTTTCGTTAAGCTTGTCCATCAGCTTACGGTTCAGCCAGGCGTTATACAGCCGCGGCAGAATGTGGCTCTGGGCCCAAATCAGGTAGACCACCGCAATGCTGATGACGCGGTTCTGCTCTGATTCAAGGGGCCGGGTGTCCACGATGGACAACAGCGGGCCAATCATCCAGATGACCGCCGCGAGCGCCGTTACGCCCAGGAAGCTCCACAGAATGCGATTGGTCAGTATAGAAAGTAGAGTAGTCAGCATCCTTAGTTTCCTTGCGGCAATCCGTTCAGCTCGGCCTGGGTATTGTCAGGCGATACCAGCAGCGTAATCTCCACGCGGCGGTTACGGGCGCGATTTTCAGGCGTCGTGTTAGGCGCTACCGGGTTGATCTCGCCCCGCCCTTCGGCTTTGACGCGCTCAGGCTGCGAGAGGCTACCCTGGAGCTGTTTTTGCACCGAACGGGCGCGCTCAAGCGAGAGTTCATAGTTAGAGGCGAAGCGTGCGCTGCGGATCGGCACGTTGTCGCTGTACCCCACCACCAGAATTTTGCCGCTGACGTTATTCATCGCCTGGGCGATGCGGTCGATGACCGGCTCATAGCGATCGCGCACCACCGTTGAGGCCGAGGCAAAGAGTCCGTCCCCTTTCAGGATCACCACGCTGCGATCCGCCTCATCCTTAACGGCCACCAGACCGGCATCAATTTCCGGTTTCAGGAAGCCGCGCAGGTTCAGTACCGCCGGTAGCTGACGTGCAGGTTGCCGGATCGTGGTTTCCGGCAGTTGGGACTGGTAAATTTTCGCCAGCACCGGGCTGGTGTTATCACCGAGACGCCAGTTCAGCACGATATAGAACAGGCAGGCGATAAAGCCGACCAGCGCCACGCACGCCCAGAGTGGAATCATCGGCCGCCAGAGCTTGCGCAGAACGGGGCGATCTTCCGGGTGCGGCGAGAGCGGCGGCGGGTAGCTGCCGCGAACGCCACGGATCATCTGCCACAGGCGCTGTTTGATGGTTTCAAGCTGGGTCCGGCCATTGTCCAGCACGCGGTAGCGGCCTTCAAAGCCGAGCAGCAGACAGTAGTTGATCATCTCCAGCAGCAGAATGTGTTCGCGCGGATTCTGCGAAAGACGTGCCAGCAGCTGGAAAAACTTCTCGCCACCCCAGGTTTCGTTATGAAACGTCACCAGCAGACCATTGCTTGACCAGACGCCGCTGCTTCCCCAGGGGGTCAGAGCGGCGGCTTCGTCCAGCGCCGTGCAGAGGCAGTAGCGCGCGCCGACAATCACTTCATATGGTAAGCCCGCCTGCTGGCATCGCACCTCGAAACGGCGAATTTCGTCAATCAGGCGCTGGCGCAGCCCGACCTGATCGTCGTGGGAAACCGAATGACGGATTTGCGGAATCGCATTGAGCAGCGGATTGGCGGCCGCCACCAGCTGATTGTTCCCACTGGCTCCGGTAAACAGGGCATCACTGCCGGTATCCTGTCGTTCCTGCATATTAAGCGCTCGCTTTATTATTCTGTCGGGCTACGGATGGCCCAGAACTCCATATCGAGACCCGGGAATTCCCCTGCGAGATGCAGCGCGAATGCCCCAGACTTGTCCATCTCGTGCCACAGTTCGCTGCCCCTCTCGAGCTCGAAATAGCTGTAGCCTGCATGCCACGGGATCTGCGGCGGCGCGACGGGCATTGCCCGAAGCATGATGCCCGGCAGCTGGAGCTGAACCAGATCGCGAATTTTCGAGACTGGCGCAACCTTCATCTGGGCAGGGAAATGGGTTTGCAGGTGTTCGCCGGGGACATTGGCTTTTACCGCCAGCACGAAGCCAAATTCGCGGACCATGCTGGTCTCCGGCACGGTGGCGATGTTAAGACCGTGAGAGCGTTCGTGCAGCGGCAGCTGGATGGCATGATCTTCCATGACCAGCGACAGCCCCTGACGCAGCATCAGCATCAGTTTGCCGAAGCAAAGGGCGAGATCGTCATGGTCGTATACCGGCAGTACGCTCTCTGCGGTACGCTGCGGCGTCCAGGTGGCGAGTTCCGTGGCAAACGGCAGCCAGCTTCGCCAGAGCGCTTCAGGGTGAAGCAGCGGCAGCGTTTTTAAATGTGAGATGTCGCCAAGGTGGCGATTGATCAGCGAAAGAAGCGTGAACTCAACCATCTCGGACGTATTGAAACGCCCCGGCTGGCGCAGGCGGCCGCCGATCTGCTGGCTACGCTGCACCAGCAAGCCGTGCAGGTCATTGATCATGCCGTACAGCTGCGGGCTGTTATTGGCGTTCAGCATTGGCGGGATGTAGCTGTTATCCAGCCGCACGTGGTTGTCGTTGCGCTTTTCAGCGACGCACGCCACGCCGATGGCGGTCCATTCTGCCGTCAGATCTTTCTCCAGCATCAGGGTCAGACGCAGGCGGCCAAACTGAACCGTCGCTTCCCCGACCGACATGGCGTTGTCGTCTTCTACCTCTTGTTCAAACGTAATAAAACGCGCCAGAGAAGAGTGCTCCTCGCTGAAAATCACCTCTTCACGTCCACCGCGACGAACCGGCAGCGCAAGCACCACCTTTTCATTGGTAAGATTATCGGGGATTTTTAGCGGGGCCGGACCGTTGCGGTCGCTGCGCACCTGGAAAAAGGTGCCGTCAGGGAGCAAACCGCTACAGTAGCTCAGGGCAATACAGCCCTGGCGAAGCATCGCTTCATCCAGCTCAAGGTCGAGAAAGCCCCAGAGATACGAACGCTGCAAGGCCCCCCACTCACGAACGTGGTTGAGGAGGTAACTTTCTGTCCGCTGAAAATGGTGGGGACGCAGGAACATGCCCTCGGTCCAGACGACCTTTTCTGCTTTCGTCATGATGATCTCTTTCCTGTAATGAAGGGCGTTACTGGTTGATGACCCGGATACCATTTACGTCAAGGAAGACGCTGGCCTGGAGTTCATCTGCGGACCATTTCCAGAACTGGTAAATCGCGTTTTCGCCTGGAACAGGCAAAGGAAGTGAGACGCGCCATTTTTTGCCGTCCAGTGCCTGGTATTCCGCCATTACGCCGATATAGCGCGCTTCCGGTGAGCTTTGACCGCTCAGGGTTTTCGAAAGCTGGCCCGGCATCAGGAAGAACACATCGCTGTTCAGCAGATTCGCGCCAAGCGTGGCTGACGCGTTGTTCTGTAAGGAGTAGAAGTCGCTGGACATGAAATCCGCATCGGATTTCAGCAGCAATACTCTGACCTTAAGCGGTGCAGAATCATTGATTTGAGGATGAGCCTGAAACTGAAGATTGTAGCGGGAGGGGTCGCTGTGTGAAGACGACGTACAACCACCGATCAGCGCGAGAATCAACGCAAAAAAAGGGAACCACATCCGATGGAAATTTTTATTATTCATAAAAATATGCTCGTGAAACCCGTTTAGTTCAGGATCCAGGTACCGTTCGCGCTGTCTTTGCAGGCTTTGCTGTTGCCATCGACATCAACACAGGTGGTTTTCTTGCGCGCTTTAGGGCGCAGTGCCTGTTTACGCACGGTGGCTTCGTACTGGTCGGCCTTGATCACGGCACGCATCGGCACGTAACCAATCAGCTGTTCACTCCCTTCATCGGCCAGCGCCATCCAGAAATGTTCAACCTGCCCCAGCACGACGTAAGTTTTTCCGGTCTCAAGCGTACGGATCACTTTTCCACCGTAGTCAGGACGGCTCATCAGGGATGCCGGGTACATAGCACGATACGGTTCATTCACCTGAGTGAACTCCGCCGGAGGGGTAACAGCGTGACGGTGCGTCAGCGTGATGCCATTAACCTGGCTGGTCACAATCGTATCATCGGTGATCGCTGGTTTTTGCGGCGCCTTACAGCCCGCCACCGCCATAACAAACAGAAGTGATAACAATACACGCAGTTTCATATGCTTTTCCGTAGCGATATTTAGAGGATGAAGAGAGGGGATAAAATTTGACTTAGGTGCTATTGTTAAAAATAGTCAGGTTTTTCCGGGGCGTTACTATTATTTGGGCATAGCTACCGCACGAGCCTTCGAGAATAAGGCCCAGCGTAATCCTGACATATTTTGACAAACGGTAAACAAGTTTACATGAGCTTATCGCCTTTTCAATATTTCCTTTTTCGCTACTGCTGATTCATGAGGCATTCGCCTCACTCTGAGATTAATCTGAAAAATAGAGAAATCGCGCAATTAACTGATTTAAAGACAAAAAAACCCAAAAGAGAACCATTATCACTAACGTAATACCACTATTTCTGCCACTACCATAATTAGTAGAACGGAGAATTTTTCAGTTGCATATGAATATATCTCACACGAATTATTTGTTGTATCGATAGCAAATCGTCAATACTCAGGACGATGTCCCATCAAATTAAGAAAACACAGTAAGGATGAAAAAATTAATTTCACGCCGCAAATTAACTTTATGCTCTCCCCCCTTCTTAAGATAATTTTCTTTCGTCTGGGCCGTATGAATAATTAAGCCTGACTACACTCTTGCTCGCCAAAGCATTGCTCAAAATATAACCCACCCTTTCCAGGTAATGAATAAAGACGCTGCTTTCGACAGGCGAACTTCATTTGGCATTTTACCGTCACTACACTATTGCTTGCTTTCCACCACTCCGACGATTTATTACAAACATGATGAAAATTTGTTATGAGTTCTTTGCTTTCCCGCACCATAGCTTACAGGCCGAGCGGTAAAAACAGGTTAAGTGGGTATCAAAATATGTGCCGTTGCCGGCATCGGGGTTGACCATAACCGTGCTCGGTAACTGTCAACGTCCTCCACTTGACTTATATTGTAAGAAAGGTACTTTTCAGGACATGAAGAAGATCCTGATAATTGTTCCTGATGGTGGCATGTTGTTTGAAGCCGCCGGTATAGCCGACATTCTGATGCAGGCCAACCGTCTGCACCCGGACGGTCTGGCGCAGCCCCGCTACCGCATCATTATTGCCACTACCCAGCCTCACCTGGTGATCCATGGCCAGTCCGGCTTAAATCTGCTGGCGGACTATCGCCTGCCGGAGCTGGATCCGCGCGAGCCGCTGGACACGATTATCATCACCGGCCGTGGCATGAATGAGCAGGAAAGCACTGCGGTGGTGGACTGGCTGCACCTGGCCGCGCCGCATGCGCGACGCGTCGCCTCTGTCTGCGGCGGGGCCCTGCTGCTGGCACAGGCCGGACTTCTCGATGGGCGCCGGGCAACGACCCACTGGCGGCTTCTGGAAACGTTGAAAACCCGCTATCCTGCGGTCAACGTTGAGGGCGGCCCGCTCTATGTTCAGGATGGTCCCGTCTGGACGTCCGGCGGCGTCAGTTCCGGGTTTGATCTGACGCTGGCGCTGGTGGAGGATGATTACGGCTTCACCCTCGCCCGCAACGTGGCGCAGGATATGGTGATGTACCTGCGCCGGCCTGGCGGCCAGCTACAGTTCAGCCGCTATAATCTGGAGCAGTCCGGCGCGACCGGACCGGTTAGCGAACTGCAAAGCTGGATCCTGCAAAACCTCACCGCAGATTTGTGCGTCGAAAGGCTGGCCGAACGGGTCGCCATGAGTCCGCGCAATTTCACCCGCGTGTTCACGCGTGACGTCGGTGTACCTCCGGCCCGTTATGTCACCGAAGCGCGCCTGGCCGCCGCACGACAGCTTCTGGAGCAGACCCCGTATCCGCTTGAGGTCATTGCCGAAAAAAGCGGGTTTGGGACCAGCATCAACCTGCGCCGCGTTTTTGAAAAGCAGCTTCATCTCACGCCGGGCGAATATCGCCAGCGCTTCCACTGCCGCAGAATGGCGTAATCTGATCCTTTTTTGTCATTTACGCCAACCGACCTGACACCTACAGTAACTCCAGACAACACAGATAAGGAGTGCATCATGGTTAAGGTCGGTATTAACGGTTTCGGCCGTATCGGACGTAATGTCCTGCGCGCGGCGCTGGGCAATCCGGATCTCAAGATTGTGGCCATTAACGATCTGACGGACAGTAATACCCTCGCCCATCTGCTGAAATATGACTCTCTGCTCGGCACGCTACCGGTACCTGTGGAAGCGGCGGACGGCGCGCTACAGGTTGACGGGCAACGCATCACCGTATTCAGTGAACGCGACCCGGCAAACATTCCGTGGAAAGACGCTGACGTTGAGGTGGTAATCGAAGCCACCGGTTTCTTCACCGAACGTGATAAAGCGGCGGTGCATATCACGAGCGGCGGCGCAAAACGCGTCATTATTTCCGCCCCCGCTAAAAATGATGATCTTACGGTGGTAATGGGCGTGAACCACACGCTGTACGATCCGGCCCAGCATTTTGTGGTCAGTAACGGGAGTTGCACCACTAACGGTCTGGCGCCAGCGGCGCAGGTGCTGCACCAGCAGTTTGGCATTGAACACGGGCTGATGAACACCACGCATGCCTACACCAACAGCCAGGCGCTGCATGACCAGCCAGAAAAAGATCTGCGCGGCGCGCGTGCGGCAGCATTATCGATTGTGCCTTATTCCAGCGGCGCGGCAAAAGCGCTCGGGAAAGTGATCCCCGAACTGGACGGTAAACTCACCGGGTATTCCCTGCGCGTGCCGGTGCCAGTGGTGTCGATTGTCGATTTGACGGTGACGCTGAGCCGCAACGTGACCGCCGAAGAGGTGAATGACGCGTTCCGTCAGGCTGCCGGTAGCGGGCCGCTGAAAGGCATCCTGGGCTACAGCGATGAACCGCTTGTCTCCAGTGATTATCAGGGCGACCCGCGCTCATCCATTATCGACGGGCTTTCAACGCTGGTGATTGGCGGGAATATGGTGAAGATCCTGTCGTGGTATGACAACGAGTGGGGCTTCTCAAACCGTCTGGTGGATTTGGCGGTGCTGATGGATAAAAAAGGGTTGTAGGGCTTAAGCCGGGTGGCGTGAAGCTTACCCGGCCTTTCCGTGGTGTGGTTAAAAATTAAGTAATCCAACCCTGGTGTAGTGAAAGCGCACCCGAATTATCTGGTTATGCGAAAAATGGGACATTCAACACGCGAAGTTATCGATATTCGTCTAAGGTTTTCAGGTAATTGACAACAGCGGTCACGCTGCTCAGTGAAGACAGGAGACGAACCGATGATAAGACCTCGCGCACGACGCCCCGCTTTTTTACCCCTTGCGTTGGCAGGCGCACTACTCGGTGTTACCGCATTTGGTTATGCTGAAGACCAGCCAACGAGCCAGCAAAGCTCACCTGATATTCTTCTTGGCCCCCTCTTTAATGACGTTCAGAGCGCCAAACTGTTCCCGGATCAGAAAACCTTCGCGGATGCCGTTCCCAAAAGCGACCCGCTGATGATCCTGGCGGATTACCGGATGCAGCATACCCAGTCCGGTTTTGACCTGCGTCACTTCGTGGAGATGAACTTTATCCTGCCGAAGGAGGGTGAGAAATATGTTCCCCCTGAGGGCCAGAGCCTGCGGGAACACATAGACGATCTGTGGCCTGTGCTGACCCGCACCACCGACAAAGCGAACAAATGGGACTCCCTCCTGCCTCTGCCAAAACCCTATGTCGTGCCGGGAGGACGATTCCGCGAAGTCTATTACTGGGACAGCTATTTCACCATGCTGGGGCTGGCCGAGAGCGGCCACTGGGATAAGATCGGCGACATGGTGGACAACTTCGCATACGAGCTTGATACCTGGGGCCATATCCCTAACGGTAACCGCAGTTACTACCTGAGCCGCTCTCAGCCGCCGTTCTTTTCTTTGATGGTGGAACTGTTGGCCACGCATGACAGCGACGCGTTGAAGAAATACCGTCCGCAGATGGAGAAGGAGTATGCCTACTGGATGGAGGGGGCTGATGGGCTCCAGCCTGGTCAGGCAAACAAACGCGTAGTGAAGCTGGATGACGGCTCCCTCCTCAACCGCTACTGGGACGATCTGGACACGCCACGCCCTGAGTCGTGGCTGGATGACGTGACCACCGCCAAAAATAACCCTAACCGTCCGGCCACCGAGATTTACCGTGATCTGCGCTCTGCCGCGGCCTCGGGCTGGGATTTCAGCTCCCGCTGGATGGACGATCCCCAGAAGCTGGGTACCATCCGCACCACCAGCATCGTGCCGGTGGATCTGAATGCGCTGATGTTTAAGATGGAAAAACTGCTGGCCCGTGCCAGCCAGGAAGACGGGGATACCGCAAGCGCAAGTAAATATGACGCGCTGGCCTCCGCACGTCAGAAAGCCATGGAGAGCCACCTGTGGAACGATAAAGAGGGCTGGTATGCGGATTACGATCTGAAAACCAGGAAGGTGCGTAATCAGCTGACTGCCGCGGCCCTCTTCCCGCTGTATGTGAAGGCCGCATCACAGGATCGCGCCGATAAAGTGGCCGCAGCCGCATCGTCGCGCCTGCTGAAACCGGGCGGTATTTCTACCACCACCATCAACAGCGGTCAGCAGTGGGATGCGCCGAACGGCTGGGCGCCGTTGCAGTGGGTAGCGGTGGAAGGGTTGCAGAACTATGGTCAGCAGAAAGTGGCGATGGACGTGACCTGGCGTTTCCTGAAAAACGTTCAGCATACCTACGATCGCGAGAAGAAACTGGTTGAGAAGTACGATGTCTCTTCGACAGGTACCGGCGGTGGCGGCGGTGAGTATCCGTTGCAGGACGGTTTCGGCTGGAGTAACGGTGTGACGCTCAGGATGCTGGACATGGTCTGCCCGAAAGAGAAGCCGTGCGACAGCGTACCGGAGAATCAGCCTGCGGCAAACGATGATGTTGCACCTGCTAAACAGGCGGCGCAGTAGCGCCCCTCACCCTAACCCTCTCCCCAAAGGGGCGAGGGGACTGTTCAGTGCGGTAGCGCCACCGGGCTTTTTTCAGAAGCTGTAGTTCGCCCCGACCTGGAAGGTGCGGTCGCGGCCTATCCAGCAGTTGGTCGCGTCATAGCAGGTGAGCGTCTCTTTGTTGGTGACGTTCTGCGCGCTCGCTTTCAGCGTCAGCCCCTCCAGCGATGGCGCCAGTTCGCCCATGCGGTAAGATGCCGCCAGATCGTACTGCGTCGTACCGCCCAGCTTGCCTGCATCATTGGCTGGCGAGATCTCCATCGGCCCGGTGTAGCGTGCACCAGCCCCCAGCGTTAACCCTCTCAGCGGCGTGCTGTCAAAGGTGTAATCTCCCCACAGATTAAAGGCGTTCTCAGGGACCTGCGTCGGTCGTTTGCCCTGGTACTTGTCATCTTCGGTATTGATGGCGTGGGTGTAGGCATAATTGGCAATCAGCGTCAGGTTATCCGTTGGACGACTAATAGCGGAAAGCTCCGCGCCTTTCGATTCCACTTCCCCGGTCTGTCGGTAGTTGAGGAAGCCCGGATCGCTGGTCACTACATTTTTCTGACGAATGTTAAACACCGAGGCGGTGAAGGTAGTTGCATATTCCGCCAGCAGATATTTCACCCCACCCTCCACCTGCTTACTGGTGGTGGGCTTAACGTCTTTCGCGGTCAGCGTACCCTGCGGCGATACCGGTGCGAAACCTTCCGAATAGCTGATAAACGGCGAGAGACCATTTTCGAAGGCATAAAGCGCCCCCAGTCGTTTGGTGAGGCGATCCTGCGATACCCAGGCTTTGTCACCGTTTTGCAGATAGTTGGTGGTGACGGAACGGTAGTCGTCAAAGCGCAGGCTGGCCAGCACGTTAAGCCCGCCAAACGCAATCTGATCCTGAAGGTAATAGCCATTCTGCTGATAGCCGAGACGGTTTTTCTGCGCTGTTTCAAGCCCCAGCGCATCGTTATCGATCTGCGAGTGATCCGGATTGCGCATATCGATACCCGGTGTGGACGAGGCGTAACGATAATGGAAGTGAGAGTTCAGCTTCTGGTAGTCAAAGCCCGCCAGCAGATGATGTTGCCAGTCCCCCAGCGCGACGGTTCGGGTAACCTGATTATCAATGTTGAAGCTCTGCAAATCTTCATCCGTGGTATAGGCGAAGCGGTTAAGCTGGTAGACCTCGCTGCCCGTCCCGGTGGAATAGGCGCTGCGCTGGTGGGTATCCACGTCAAAGTAGCGCGCTTTCTGGTTAAAGCCCCAGCCACTGTCAAACTCATGTTCAAAGCTGTAGCCCAGCATCCACTGGCGCTGTTTGAAGCCGCTCCACTCATCCCCGGCATAGTCACGACGATCGGCGTATTTAGACCGCAGATAGCTTAGCGGCATCGGATCAGACGGCGTCAGGCTCGGCGTATTTTGCGCCAGCGCGTCAATGGTCAGGCGCGTTTTGTCATCCGGCTGCCAGGTCACGGAGGGGGCCACCAGATAGTTTTCATAGCGCGTGGTGTGCGCCTGTTCGTCACTTTCCGTCGCTTTGCCCAGCAGACGATAGTTCCAGTCGCTGTTCGCGATCTGCCCCGTGGAATCCAGGTACCCCTCTTTCAGATTGCGGTTTCCGGTATTAAAGCCCAGTTCCGTTTTCGCCTCTTTCTGCGGCTTTTTACTCTGAATATTGACCAGCCCACCCGGGGAGCCGCCGCCATACAGCACGGATGACGGCCCCTTCAGGATATCGACGCTCTCAATCAGCAGCGGATCGATTCGCGCTTTGGTGTTCCCGGTGACGTTATAGGGAAGTTGCAGGCCGTTGTAGAACTCCTGATCGACGTTGAACCCGCGGATTTTGTACTCGCTCATGTAAGAGGTGCTCCCGCGAACCTCCGTGGAAACGCCCGGCGCATAGCGCAGGATCTCGTTTACCGAACTGGCGTGCCGCTGCTCAATCTCTTTAGCGGCGATGGTGTTGATCACCTGCGGCGTTTTACTTTCCGCGACGGCTGATTTCGTGGCGCTATTGGTCCAGGCAGGGAGCGCGCTGCCCTGCTCTGTAGCGGTTACCACGATGGTGGGTTCTTCTGCGAAAGCCTGTGTCTGCAATGCCAGCGTGACGGCGCCTGCCAACGCGCATAACGCAAAACGTGAGGTGCTCATAGTGTCGTCTTATTATTAGATGATATTGGGAACGACAATTATTATCATTTTTATTACCGAATCAATATCAGCGGAGAAAAACAGATCGTTTGTATTAAGTTTCATGCCAGCGTGCCGATAACCCAGAGACAGTCTGTCATCTATCGAGGAGCCATCTGGCGTGAGTAGCTACAGTGAGCAGTTCCTGAAACAAAATCCGCTGGCTGTATTAGGGGTGTTACGCGACCTGAAAAAGGGCGAGGTGCCGCTGCGCATCAACTGGTCAACCAGCCAGTTTATCAGCAAGATCCTGGACGTGACGGCAGAACACCTGATCGTGGATCTGGGTAGCCAGAGCGATGAAAACCGTGCCGCGCTACAGGCAGAAAACCTCTCGGTGATGGCCGAAACGCAGGGGGCTAAAGTCGAGTTTATACTGCCTCGCCTGACCACGATCGTGTACCAGGGTTTGCCTGCGTTTATCACCCCCCTGCCCGCTAATCTCTGGTTCGTGCAGCGCCGCGAGTATTTTCGCATCAGCGCCCCGCTTCACCCGGCCTACTTCTGTAAGGCGAAAATGCCGGACAAAAAAGAGATCCGCTTTCGTCTCTTCGACCTGTCGCTGGGCGGCATGGGAGCGTTGATGGATATGCCGAAGCCGGAAGGGCTGGTGGAAGGTATGCGTTTTAGTCAGATCGAGCTGGATATGGGCGGATGGGGACGCTTCTGGTTTGACGCCCAGCTGATTGCCATCAGCGAGCGCAAGGTGGTGGACGGCAAAAACGAAACCATTACCACGCCGCGACTGAGTTTTCGCTTTCTGAATGTCGGGCCAGGCGCCGAGCGCGAACTACAGCGCATCATTTTTTCACTGGAGCGTGAAGCGCGGGAACGCGCGAATAAAGTGCGCTGAAAGGCGTCGGGCAGCGTGCTGCCGCCCGACAAAGACGTTACATGGCGTCCATTGCTTTCTGTACTTTCCAGATATAACGTGGAGCCTGTGCTGACGGATGATTCTTCACAACGTGTTCGAAGAATTCATCTTTATCCATATCGTTAATTTCTTCTATCGCCTCTTTACGATCGGATGAGAAGGTTCGGAGCAGCGCGCCAGCTCCGTTAACGTACGACACCACCAGCGCATATTGCATCACTTCCGGATCGTCAATCCCCTTCAGAATGCCATGCTCCAGAATGCTCAGGTAAGCGGTTCCCATAGAGATATTACGTTCCGGGTTTTTCAGCTCGCTGGTGGATGGCTGTCCCTTCCAGCCCATGTAGCGATAGACCTCTCTTCCCGCCGTAGAGGCTTTTAACTGCATCAGCCCCACCGCATTCGATTTACTCACCAGCGTCGGATTACCGCCGGACTCCACGGCGATGATCGCGGTGATCAGGCGCGGGCTCACGCCCCAGGCCTTCCCGGCTTGTTCGCTGATCGGCATCCACTGCATGGCCCGCTTTACCGGGACTTCAGGATTCCAGGGGGGATTTTTATAATCATGTTTTGAACTACAGCCAGCGAGCAACACAATCAAAAAAGCAAACCATCTCAATTTCACGTCATCTATCCTTATAGCCGGTCATCGCGGTACGTCGCCCCTTGAAGCAGGCGGCGTATAAGCGGCATGATATAGACAATTAGATTCTCATTCAGCAAGGAATTGCCATGCCTCAGTTTCATCTCATCGCACCGTCGGGCTACTGCATCAACCAGGAGGCGGCACAGCGGGGCGTTCAGCGCCTGCTGGAAATGGGCCATCAGGTAGAAAATCAGACAATTATCCCCCGCCGCATGCAGCGTTTTGCCGGTACGGAGGCGCAGAGACTGAGCGATATCAACAGCCTGGCAACGCTGGAAGGTGAAAACACTATTGTGCTGGCCGTGCGCGGCGGCTATGGCGCAAGCCGGCTGCTGGAGAGCATCGACTGGGCCGGGCTGGCCGCACGCCAGCAGCAGGATCCGCTGTTAATCTGCGGACACAGCGATTTCACGGCGATCCAGCTCGGCCTGCTGGCGTTGCATAACGTCATTACCTTTAGCGGCCCGATGCTGGCCGGCAACTTTGGTGCGCCGGAGCTGGATGCGTTTACGCAGGACCATTTCTGGCGCGCCCTGCAAAACCCGACGTATACCGTCGAGTGGCAAGGCAACGGACCGCACTGGGAATGTGAAGGGCAGCTGTGGGGCGGAAACCTCGCGATGCTGGTATCGCTGATTGGGACACCGTGGCTGCCGCAGATCGAGGACGGCATTCTGGTGCTGGAAGATATCAACGAACACCCGTTCCGCGTCGAACGCATGCTGTTACAGCTTTATCACGCCGGGATCCTGGATCGGCAGTCGGCCATTGTGCTGGGCAGTTTCAGCGGGTCAGCCCCCAACGATTACGACGCGGGCTACACGCTGGAGACGATGGTCGATTTCATTCGTTCCCGGCTGGATATTCCGGTGATCGCCGGTCTGAATTTCGGCCATGAGCAGCAAACCGTTACCTTGCCACTGGGTGCCCGGGCGCACCTTGCACACGGTAATTCAGGCAGTCGGTTAACAATCAGCGGTCATCCGGTCTTAAAGGCATAAAAAAGCCGTTATTCCCCCTCAATAAAACGCAGATACAGTTGTTAATATGTTAGGGTTTTAATAACAGCGTTCACATTGAGGTGGGAGTAAGACGACATTGAGTGCCACAGCGATAATCAGTCTTTTCATTCTGGGTTCCATCCTGGTAACCTTCAGCATTTTATTAAGTTCATTTTCATCGCGCCTTGGCATACCTATTCTTGTCATTTTCCTGGCTATCGGCATGCTGGCGGGGGTTGACGGAATCGGCGGTATCCCCTTCGATAATTACCCTTTCGCCTATATGGTAAGTAACCTCGCGCTGGCGGTGATCTTGCTGGACGGCGGCATGCGCACCCAGGCAAGTTCGTTTCGCGTTGCCTTAGGCCCGGCGCTGTCTCTGGCTACCGTCGGCGTGCTAATCACCTCCGGCCTGACCGGTATGATGGCAGCCTGGCTGTTTAACCTCGATATGATGGAAGGCCTGCTTATTGGCGCGATTGTCGGCTCTACCGATGCGGCGGCGGTGTTCTCGCTGCTCGGCGGCAAGGGGCTGAACGAGCGCGTTGGCTCCACGCTTGAGATTGAATCCGGCAGCAACGATCCGATGGCGGTGTTCCTGACCATCACCCTGATTGAGATGATCCAGCAGCACGAAACTGGCCTGAGCTGGATGTTCGCCTGGCACATCCTCCAGCAGTTTGGCCTCGGGATTATCATTGGTCTCGGCGGCGGTTACCTGTTACAGCAGACAATCAACCGTATTACGCTGCCTTCCGGCCTTTACCCGCTGCTGGCCCTGAGCGGCGGGATCCTGATCTTTGCCGTCACCACCGCGCTGGACGGCAGCGGTATTCTGGCGGTTTACCTCTGTGGATTCCTGCTGGGCAACCGACCGATTCGTAACCGTTATGCGATACTGCAAAACTTTGACGGGCTGGCCTGGCTGGCACAGATCGCCATGTTCCTGGTGCTGGGCCTGCTGGTGACGCCTTCCGACCTGCTGCCTATCGTCGTGCCAGCGCTGCTTTTGTCGGCCTGGATGATCTTCATCGCCCGTCCGCTGTCGGTGTTTGCCGGGCTGCTGCCGTTCCGCGGGTTTAACCTGCGTGAGCGGATATTTATCAGTTGGGTGGGGCTGCGCGGCGCGGTGCCGATTATCCTGGCGGTTTTCCCGATGATGGCCGGGCTGGACAACGCTCGTCTGTTCTTCAACGTCGCCTTCTTCGTGGTGCTGGTATCGCTGCTGTTCCAGGGGACGTCGCTGGCCTGGGCGGCGAAAAAAGCCAAAGTGGTGGTACCGCCCGTTGGCTGGCCGGTCTCCCGCGTGGGGCTGGATATTCACCCAGACAACCCGTGGGAACAGTTTGTCTATCAGCTAAGCGCCGATAAGTGGTGCGTGGGTGCTTCGCTACGCGATCTGCATATGCCCGCTGAAACGCGCATTGCCGCCCTGTTCCGGGATAACGCCCTGCTTCACCCGACCGGCAGCACGCGGCTGCGAGAGAATGATATCCTCTGCGTGATTGGCCGCGAGCGCGACCTGCCTGCCCTTGGCAAGCTGTTCAGCCAGTCGCCCCCGGTGGCGCTGGATCAGCGTTTCTTCGGCGATTTTATCCTCGAAGCCAGCGCCCGCTTTGCGGATGTGGCGCTGATTTATGGCCTGGAGGGAGGACTGGAGAATCGCGATAACCAGCAAACACTGGGCGAGATTATTCAGCAATTATTAGGGGCTGCACCGGTCGTCGGTGACCAGGTGGAGTTTGCCGGGATGGTCTGGACGGTGGCCGAGAAAGAGGATAACGCGGTGCGCAAAGTCGGCGTAAGGCCGATGGAGGAGGAGGCGGAGTAGCTGCTTTTTTGCCGGGTGGCGCTAACGCTTACCCGGCCTACGTTCGGGCTTTTGTAGGCCGGGTAAGGCGAAGCCGCCACCCGGCACACACATGTTACACCGTCACAACAGGCACTCTTGACGCCAGCGCGCACATCAGTTCATACCCGACAGTGCCCGCCGCAGCGGCCACATCATCAATTTTAACCTCGTTGCCCCACAGCTCAACCGGTGAGCCGATCCCCGCCTGAGGACATGGCGTCAAATCAATAGCCAACATGTCCATTGAGACGGTGCCTACCGTGCCCGTACGCACGCCATCGACCCACACCGGCGTACCGCTCGGGGCGATGCGCGGATAACCATCTGCATAGCCCCCCGCCACGATACCGATACGCTGTTCGCCCGCTGCCCGATAGCGGCTGCCATAGCCCACCGTATCGCCCGCTTTCAGGGTTTGCACGCCGATAATTTCGCTTCGTAACGTCATCACCGGCTTCAGGCCGCTGTTGGCGATATCCTGCCACTGACCTGAGGGTGACGCGCCGTACAGAACGATCCCCGGGCGCACCCAGTTGTAATGCGCCTCGGGATGCCAGAGCGTTGCCGCTGAGTTCGACAGCGAGCGCGGACAGTCCAGCCCTTCTGCCGCCTGCTCAATGCGGACCATAGCATCGGCAATGCCGTCCGGCTTTTCCGCATCGGCAAAATGCGCCATCAGCGTCATCTCACCGACGTTTTTCAGCGCACGAAGCTGCTGCCAGACCGTGTGCACACGTTCAGGCTGGAAGCCCAGACGATTCATACCGCTGTTCACTTTGAGATAGATATCCAGCGGGGCATGCAGCTTCGCGTCCTGAATGGCCTTGATCTGCCAGTTACTGTGAACGCTGGTCGTCAGGCGGTACTTATCCAGCAGAGGCAGATCTTGCGCATGGAAGAATCCTTCCAGCAGCAGGATCGGTCCTTTCCAGCCGCGCTCACGCAGCAGGATGGCCTCTTCCAGATTCAGTAAGGCAAAACCGTCGGTGGCGCCGAGCGCACTCCAGATACGGTCGATACCATGACCGTAGGCGTTGGCTTTCACCACCGACCAGACACGAGAACCCGGCGCAGCACGACGAACAATTTGCAGGTTATCCTTCAGCGCCTGCAAATCCAGCTGGGCCAGAATGGGACGGGACATGACGACTCCTTAATTATGCGCGCCGTGCAGGTGTTGTGGACGCGAGGGGGTAAACCCTGATTGATAGCGTGCGGCGCTTAAATCGTCAAACGGAATTGCCGGCGTCCGCCCGGAAATCAGGTCGCTAAGCAGCTGGCCCGAACCGCAGGCCATGGTCCAGCCAAGCGTACCGTGGCCGGTATTTGTCCACAGATTTTTGTAAGGCGTACGGCCCACAATCGGCGTGCCGTCCGGGGTCATTGGACGCAGGCCGGTCCAGAACGTCGCCTGCTCAATGAAACCGCCGCGCGGGAAGAGATCGCCGACGACCATCTCCAGCGTTTCACGACGTGGTTTGAGCAGTTCGGTATTGAAGCCCACGATTTCCGCCATGCCGCCGACGCGGATCCGGTTATCGAAACGGGTGATGGCGATTTTGTAAGTTTCATCAAGAATGGTTGATACTGGCGCGCCGCTGTCCTCTTTCACGGGAATGGTCAGGGAGTAGCCTTTTAGCGGATAGACCGGGATATCCAGGATCCCTTTCAGCATCGCGGTAGAATAGGATCCGAACGCCATCACGTAAGCATCGGCTTTGATCACCTCTTCTCCACACTTCACGCCGTAAATCTTCTCCCCTTCCGACAGCAGCTTGTCGACAGAGGTGTTGAAGCGGAATTTCACCCCGGCCTGCTCACACATGCGCGCCAGACGCTGGGTGAAAAGCTGGCAGTCGCCGGTTTCATCGTTCGGTAAACGCAGGCCGCCCGTCAGCTTGTGCGCGACCTCGGCAAGTGCTGGCTCCACCTGGGCAAGTTGGCTGGCTTCCAGCAGCTGATAGGGTACGCCCGCATCTTCAAGCACGGCGATATCGCGGGTCGCGTTTTCGTACTGTTGCGCGGTACGGAACAGCTGAAGTGTGCCGCCCTGGCGCCCTTCATATTCGATCCCCGTTGAGGAACGCAGCGCTTTCAGGCAATCGCGGCTGTATTCTGCGAGGCGCACCATGCGCCCTTTGTTCTCCATGTAGTGGCGGGTATCGCAGTTGCGCAGCATCTGCCACATCCACTTAAGCTGGAACTGCGTGCCGTCAAGGCTTATCGCCAGCGGCGCATGTCGCTGAAACATCCATTTGATCGCCTTCAGCGGAACGCCCGGGGCCGCCCACGGCGCAGCGTAGCCCGGGGAGATCTGCCCCGCATTCGCCGCACTGGTTTCCAGCGCCGGACCGGATTCGCGATCGATAACGGTAACCTCATGTCCCGCCTGACTTAAATACCAGGCGCTGGTTACGCCAACGACACCACTTCCCAGTATGACAACACGCATAGCCACTCCATTATGAGCAAAAGAACAATCATCTAATTACAGATTGATAACCTAGCTGAAAATATTATTCAACATATGACTTTTTTATGGTGACTCAACTCACATATCCCGCTGTATCAGGGGATAGCGCTTATTTGGGATCTCCTGCTGCGCGTTATTTTTAACCAGTAGAAAATTCTGCGAGCACCGCTTTTTTTGCCGTATCGAAAACGGGAAATCGCAAAGAAAAAATTTCTGCGCCCCGCGTATTTGAATGGGGTGATCTATGCTTGAAAGGAGGCTCTCCAGTCAGAGAGAGCGACCAACAACGAGGGCGCGCTAATGGCTACACTAGATTCCATGTCAAGGGACAGCACCCGTCTGAGCGATGGACCCGACTGGACCTTCGAGTTGCTGGATGTCTACCTGGCGGAGATCGACCGGGTGGCCAAACTCTATCGTCTGGACACCTATCCCCATCAGATTGAAGTCATCACCTCGGAACAGATGATGGACGCTTACTCCAGCGTCGGGATGCCGATTAACTATCCGCACTGGTCGTTTGGTAAAAAATTCATTGAAACGGAGCGACTGTATAAGCACGGACAGCAGGGGCTGGCGTATGAAATCGTTATTAACTCTAACCCGTGTATTGCCTATCTGATGGAGGAGAACACCATTACCATGCAGGCGCTGGTGATGGCGCACGCCTGCTATGGACATAACTCGTTCTTCAAAAATAACTATCTTTTCCGCAGCTGGACGGACGCCAGCTCCATCGTCGATTACCTGATCTTCGCCCGCAAATACATTACCGACTGCGAAGAGCGCTACGGCGTGGACGAGGTAGAGAAGCTACTGGACTCCTGCCACGCGCTGATGAATTACGGCGTTGACCGCTATAAGCGTCCGCAGAAGATCTCATTGCAGGAAGAGAAAGCCCGGCAGAAGAGCCGCGAGGAGTATCTGCAAAGCCAGGTGAATATGCTGTGGCGCACCCTGCCGAAACGTGAGGAGGAGAAAACCGTCGCCGAGGCACGGCGTTACCCTTCCGAGCCGCAGGAAAACCTGCTCTACTTTATGGAGAAGAACGCCCCATTGCTGGAGCCGTGGCAGCGTGAGATCTTGCGCATCGTGCGCAAAGTGAGCCAGTATTTCTATCCTCAGAAGCAGACCCAGGTGATGAACGAAGGCTGGGCGACCTTCTGGCACTACACCATTCTTAACCACCTGTATGACGAAGGAAAAGTCACCGAGCGGTTTATGATGGAGTTTCTGCACAGCCACACCAACGTGGTATTCCAGCCAGCGTATAACAGCCCGTGGTACAGCGGCATTAACCCGTACGCACTCGGCTTTGCCATGTTCCAGGATATCAAGCGTATCTGCCAGTCGCCCACCGAAGAGGACAAATACTGGTTCCCGGATATTGCCGGTTCTGACTGGCTGGAAACGCTGCACTTCGCGATGCGTGATTTTAAGGATGAGAGCTTTATCAGCCAGTTCATGTCGCCGAAGATCATGCGTGATTTCCGCTTCTTCACCGTACTGGATGATGACCGCAACAACTACCTGGAGATCTCTGCGATCCACAACGAAGAGGGCTATCGTGAGATCCGCTCGCGCCTGTCGTCTCAGTACAACCTGAGCAATCTTGAACCGAACATTCAGGTCTGGAATGTGGATCTGCGCGGTGACCGCTCTTTGACGCTGCGCTATATCCCTCACAACCGCGCGCCGCTGGATAAGGGGCGTAAGGAAGTGCTGAAGCATGTGCATCGCCTGTGGGGATTTGACGTGTCGCTGGAGCAGCAGAATGAAGATGGCAGCGTGGAGCTGCTGGAGCGGTGCCCGGCGCGGTTGAATACGTTGTAGTTTTTTTACCCGGTAAGCGAAGCGCCACCGGGGGAAAAAAACCTCTCAATCGAGAGGTTTTTTATTTCAGCGACTCTGAATCGCTAAATCACCCGGCAGGGTTTTCTGCATTCGGTGCCAGATTTCACCGGAGTCGTGGCCATAACGACGCACCGTTTCATAGACCTGATCGTGCAGCCCTTCGGTGCAGAGCTTGCTCAGTTTATGGTAGAAGCCGAGCGCCAGGCTGCGGGCTTCAGGGTTGGCAAAGTAGTGACGACCAATGCGTGTATATAATCCTTTCATTCCATTCAGGATCAGACCGTAAACCGGATTGCCGGAAGCAAACGCCAGACCGCGGAACACGTTGTAGTCGAGGGTCGCAAAGGCGTCCGCGTGGTCTTCCACCTCATTGGCGGTGGCAAGCACCTTCAGCGCATCTTCAGGATGCTGACGAAACGCGGTGCGGATGAAAATGGTAGCGATGTTGGTGCGCACCGAAAGCAGATTGTCAATCAGCTGCGGTACGCTTTCGTGATCGAGACGCGCCAGCGTTTCCAGAATATTCAGCCCGGACGTTTCCCAGAAGTTATTCACCTTAGTGGGTTTGCCATGCTGTATCGTCAACCAGCCATCGCGCGCCAGACGCTGGAGCACTTCTCGCAGCGTGGTACGGGTGACGCCAATCAGTTCAGAGAGTTCGCGTTCAGCAGGTAGAATTGATCCCGCAGGGAAACGATTATTCCAGATGCTTTCAATGATGTACTCTTCCGCGAAACCCGCCGGGCTCTGCGCCTTAATGACCATAGTGAGATTTCCATTACACAGCTTTAGCAAATTGCACTCATCATACCAGAGGCGCGCAGAGGCAGATAGCGCAGCAGAGACAGAAAAGAGGGATCGCCGTTTCATTTTTATGAAATTTACAAAATGGCTTTATCCCCCTCTCCGCCGCCGTTTTTGCGTATACTGATGTCTTGTCTTATTTGACGGGGAAAGGACGTCTGTCGTGGAAATTTCATTTGGGCGCGCGCTGTGGCGCAACTTTTTAGGTCAGTCACCTGACTGGTACAAACTCACTCTACTGGTATTCCTGGTCGTTAATCCCGTTATCTTTTTGCTGGATCCCTTCGTTGCCGGGTGGATGTTGGTCGCCGAGTTTATCTTTACCCTGGCGATGGCATTGAAGTGCTATCCGCTGCTGCCCGGCGGGCTGCTGGCGCTGGAAGCCGTGGTCATTGGAATGACCAGCGCGGAGCATGTTAAAAACGAGATTGCGTCGAATCTTGAAGTCCTGCTACTGCTGATCTTCATGGTGGCGGGGATCTACTTTATGAAGCAGCTTCTGCTGTTTATCTTCACCCGTCTGCTGCTGAGCATTCCGTCGAAAACGCTGCTCTCGCTGGCGTTTTGCCTTGCCGCGGCTTTCCTCTCTGCCTTCCTGGATGCGCTGACGGTTGTGGCGGTGGTGATCAGCGTCGCCGTCGGCTTTTACGGTATTTACCACCGGGTCGCCTCGTCTCGTCCTGGCGATAACTTACAGGACGACAGCCACGTTGAGGCGCACAACCGCGATGTGCTCGAGCAGTTCCGCGCGTTTCTGCGCAGCCTGATGATGCATGCGGGCGTGGGGACGGCGCTGGGCGGCGTGATGACAATGGTTGGAGAGCCGCAAAACCTGATTATCGCCAAAGCGGCTGAGTGGCATTTTGGCGAATTTTTCCTGCGCATGGCGCCGGTCAGCGTGCCCGTTTTGATCTGCGGCTTAGCGACCTGCGTGCTGGTCGAAAAATTCAACCTTTTTGGGTATGGCGCGAAGTTGCCCGATCAGGTCCGTCAGGAGCTGCATAAGTTTGACGAGCAGAGCCGCAAACAACGCACGCGCCAGGAGACGCTGCGCCTGATTGCACAGGGCATCATCGGCGTGTGGCTTATCGCTGCGCTGGCCTTCCACCTTGCCGAGGTGGGGCTGATTGGTCTGTCGGTAATTATTCTGGCAACCAGCCTGAGCGGCGTCACGGACGAACATGCTATCGGAAAAGCCTTTACCGAAGCGCTGCCGTTTACCGCCCTGCTGGCGGTGTTTTTCGCCGTCGTGGCGGTGATTATTGACCAACATCTGTTCGCGCCAATCATCGCGTTTGTGCTTCAGGCCACGCCAGATTCGCAGCTAACGCTGTTCTATTTGTTTAACGGTCTGTTGTCTTCTATATCCGATAACGTCTTTGTCGGGACGGTATACATCAATGAGGCCAAAGCCGCGATGGAGCAAGGGATTGTCAGCAGTGAACAGTTCGAGCTGCTGGCGGTGGCGATCAACACTGGAACCAACCTCCCCTCCGTGGCAACCCCGAACGGTCAGGCGGCCTTCCTCTTCCTGCTGACCTCGGCGCTGGCGCCACTCATACGACTTTCTTATGGAAGAATGGTCTGGATGGCGCTGCCGTACACGCTGGTGCTTACCCTTGTTGGTTTGCTGTGCATCAAAATTACTCTCGTTCCCTGTACGCAATGGTTGTTGCAAGCAGGTATACTTGCGGCGCATTAAAATTCGTTTACACTGCGCTGTCTAAGCATGTTCCAGGGAAATGATTATGTTGCGATTTTTGAACCAGTGCTCACGCGGTCGCGGAGCGTGGTTGTTGATGGCCCTGACCGCCTTTGCGCTGGAAATGGTCGCGCTGTGGTTTCAGCATGTAATGGGGCTGAAACCTTGCGTCCTGTGTATTTATGAGCGTTGTGCGCTGTTCGGCATTATGGGCGCGGGTCTGGTAGGTGCGATTGCACCTAAAACACCGTTACGCTATGCCGCAATTGCCATCTGGCTGTACAGCGCCGGGAAAGGGATTGCGCTTGCCTGGGAGCACACCCAGATGCAGCTTCACCCGTCGCCGTTTATGACCTGCGACTTTGCCGCCCGCTTCCCGAGCTGGCTGCCGCTGGATAAATGGCTGCCGCAGGTGTTTGTGGCCTCCGGTGACTGCTCTGTACGCCAGTGGGAGTTTCTGACGCTGGAGATGCCGCAGTGGCTGGTGGGCATTTTTGTCGCCTACTTCGTGGTAGCGCTGCTGGTGCTGATTGCCCAGCCGTTCAAGCCAAAGAAACGCGATCTTTTTGGAAGGTAAAAGCAAAACGGCAACGTCAGTTTTGTAGGTCGGGTAAGCGCAGCGCCACCCGACAAAATTGCGCACAATAAAAAACCCGCCTCGGCGGGTTTTTTATTATCACCGATTAGGGTGATTCATAATGTGGTCTTCCCAGTCCTGCACCTCGGACTCTTTCACCGCAATGTGGCGCACGGAAATACGCTCGCCGTGCATCGCCGCTTTCGACCCCGTCAACAGCGGATGCCATGTGGGCAGATCTTTACCTTCCGCCAGCAGGCGATACGCGCAGGTATGCGGCAGCCACTCAAAGGTCGGCAGATTTTCACGGGTTAACTTGATGCAGTCCGGCTCATAGTCGAAACGGCGCTCGTAGTTGCGGCACTGGCAGGTTTTGATGTTTAACTGCTTGCAGGCTACGTTGGTGAAATAGATCTCGTCCGAATCTTCATCCATCAGCTTATGCAGGCAGCACTGCCCACAGCCGTCACACAACGATTCCCACTCCGCGTCGGTCATGTCGTCGAGAGTTTTGCTTTGCCAGAAAGGAATGTCGTTCATCGGGATGTCCACACGTCAAAATAGAGCGCACCTTATAACGAGTCTGGCACGTTGATGCAAGTTTTGCCGCCCTTTTCAGGCGGCAAGGTGCTTTTACAGCACGCGGGTTTTCAGCGACAGGCCGTTAAAACTGACGTCCAGCTCGTCGCCACTGTGCAGCGGCCCCACACCTTCCGGAGTGCCGGTAAGGATCACGTCGCCGGGTTTCAGGGTGAAGAAGCGGCTCATGTAGGCAATCAGCGGAACGATCTTATGGATCATGTCAGCGGTCGTCCCCTGCTGGCGGATCTCGCCGTTGACCTTCAGGCTGAGGGGCGTATTCTGTGGATCGTCGGTAAATTCACTCACCGGAACGAAACCGGAAATCGGGCATGAATTGTCAAAGCCCTTGGCTTTTTCCCACGGCTGCCCCGCTTTCTTCATTTTGCTCTGGACGTCGCGCAGGGTCAGGTCGAGCGCGACACCGTAACCCGCAATCGCTTTCTCTACATGCTCTTCGGTCGCCTGGCGCAGCGTCGCGCCGATCAGCACCGCCAGCTCCACTTCATGATGCACCGAGCCCAGCCCCTGCGGCAGAACCAGCGGCTGGCGAATATCGCACAGTGCAGTTTCTGGCTTAATAAACAGAACCGGCTCATCCGGCACGGCGCTGCCCATCTCCTGAATATGTTTTGCATAGTTGCTGCCCACGCAGATCACTTTGCTGACGGGATAATCCAGTAATGCACCTTGCCAGTTATGATGTTGATACATGGTCGACCCCTAATCGGTTGATGAGTTGTTCCCGGAATGACCCGGGCTTATTTCTTTCCGCTCACCTCAAGATGCTGTTTTAATAAATTCTCCGGTGGCGGCGGAAGCTGTAAATAATAGCCCTGCTCGGTTAACGCCTTTTTGACTTTCTCCAGATCGGCGTTCACCAGCTTCTTACGGCCGTCCAGCGGCAGCAGCATCGCCAGCTGCGGTCGGCTAAAGCTTTTCATTAATTCCTCAGGCACGCGGGAAAAATCGTCTTTCTTTTCGACATAAAGGTAGGTCTGGTCGCGGCTGGTACTTCTGTAGATCACACAAAACATGTTTTTACTCTGAATTAATGGGTGGTTGCTTGCCTCAATATACTCCTGACTATAACATGCCTGATACTCTTCGGAATATCGCGGCGATGTGTTGCGGTTAATAGCAAATTGAGTAAGGCCAGGATGTCAAATACGCCCATCGAGCTTAAAGGCAGTAGCTTCACCTTATCAGTGGTTCATTTGCATGATGCAAAACCCGAGGTTATTCGTCAGGCGTTAGAAGACAAAATCGCGCAGGCTCCCGCTTTTCTTAAGCATGCTCCTGTTGTCGTCAATGTAAGCGACCTTGAGGGGCCGGTTAACTGGAAGCGACTCCAGCAGGCCGTCGTCTCCACGGGGTTGCGCATCGTGGGTATAAGCGGCTGTAAAGACGCAGAGTTAAAAGCCGAAATTGAACGCGCGGGTTTGCCCTTGTTAAACGAGGGTAGAGAAAAATCCCCGCGCGCAACGCCTGCAACCGTTCCCGCTCCCCCGCCTTCGGCGCAAAATGTAGCCCCAGTCACAAAAACGCGATTGATTGATCTGCCGGTTCGTTCCGGTCAGCGCATTTATGCGCCAAACTGTGATCTGATTGTTACAAGCCACGTCAGTGCGGGCGCAGAACTGATTGCAGACGGCAATATTCACGTTTACGGTATGATGCGTGGGCGTGCGCTTGCGGGCGCCAGCGGCGATCGAGAAGCACAAATTTTTTGTACTCACCTGACGGCAGAACTGGTGTCTATCGCAGGTGAATATTGGCTGAGCGATAAAATCCCAGCCGAATTTTATGGCAAAGCGGCTCGTCTGCAGCTGGCAGATAACGCTTTGACCGTTCAACCGTTAAATTGATCCCTTTTAACAAGGAATTTCTATGGCACGCATTATTGTTGTGACTTCGGGTAAAGGAGGCGTTGGCAAGACCACCTCCAGCGCGGCCATCGCTACTGGTTTGGCCCAGAAGGGAAAGAAAACCGTCGTAATCGACTTCGATATCGGTCTGCGTAACCTGGACCTGATCATGGGTTGCGAGCGTCGCGTGGTGTATGACTTCGTGAACGTCATTCAGGGCGATGCCACGCTTAACCAGGCGCTAATTAAAGATAAGCGTACCGAGAACCTCTACATTCTCCCGGCGTCCCAGACCCGTGATAAAGACGCGCTGACCCGTGAAGGCGTGGAAAAGGTGCTCGACGATCTGAAAAAGATGGAGTTCGACTTCGTGGTCTGCGACTCCCCGGCCGGTATCGAAACCGGCGCGCTGATGGCGCTCTACTTCGCGGATGAAGCCATCATCACTACTAACCCGGAAGTCTCGTCAGTACGTGACTCCGACCGTATTCTCGGCATTCTGGCCTCGAAATCTCGTCGCGCGGAAAATGGCCAGGAGCCGATCAAAGAGCACCTTCTGCTGACCCGCTACAACCCGGGTCGGGTGAACAAAGGTGACATGCTGAGCATGGAAGACGTGCTGGAGATCCTGCGCATCAAACTGGTTGGCGTGATCCCGGAAGATCAGTCCGTATTGCGCGCCTCTAACCAGGGCGAGCCCGTGATCCTGGATACACAGGCAGACGCGGGTAAAGCGTATGCGGATACCGTTGACCGTCTGCTGGGAGAAGAACGTCCTTTCCGCTTCATTGAAGAAGAGAAGAAAGGTTTCCTCAAACGCCTGTTCGGAGGATAAGTTATGGCATTACTGGACTTTTTTCTCTCGCGGAAAAAAAGCACCGCCAACATCGCAAAAGAACGTCTGCAAATCATTGTGGCGGAACGTCGTCGTAGCGACGCCGAACCGCACTACCTGCCGCAGCTGCGCAAAGACATTCTGGAAGTGATCTGCAAATACGTGCAGATTGACCCGGAAATGGTCACCGTTCAGCTGGAGCAAAAAGACGGGGATATTTCGATTCTGGAGCTGAACGTGACGCTTCCGGAAGCGGAAGAGTCGCGTTAATCCGTTTGTGGTTTTGTAGGCCGGGCAAGCATCGTACCGCCCGGCAATTTCCCCGGTGGCGCGACGCTTACCGGGGCTACAATTCTTTAGCGCGGATACCCTTCCAGCAGGGTATTCAGGCGTTCAGCCATCAGTTCCCCCCGCCATCCGGCGACCAGTTCAGGTAAACCATTTTGCGGTTTCAACTTCCAGTGCCAGTTCAGCAGCTGGTTAATCTGACGACGTGAAGCCAGCAGTTCGGCACTCAGTTTGCTTTCCCCCGCCACCGTCTGCACCAGCGCTTTGATATCTTTGAACGCCTTGCGGTAGCCCGGCATATCCATCAGGTTAAGCAGTGGTTCTGGCAGTGCGTCCTCCGGCAGCTGCTGAGCTTTCTCTACCAGCGCGAGCAGCGTTTTACCGTGGAAACGGATCTCACTCCCGGAAAGGCCAATGCTGTCCAGTTCGCCAAGGCTACCCGGCATATAGCGCGCCACCGCCCACAGGTGTTCTTCACGCACCACGAAGTTAACCGCCAGATCGCGCTCACGCGCTTTACGCAGCCGCCAGTCAGCCAGCAGTTGCAGACAGGCCAGTTGACGGGTGCGCAGCTGCCAGGCGTTAGTGATGTCACGCCAGGCCTCTTTCGGATCAACCACTTCCTGACGACGCTGCTGCGTCATGCGGCACTCGTCCAGGGCGGCAGACAGCCAACCGGACGCCTCAGCCTCTTTCATAAGCTGGCCAGCAATCGGCAGCAGGTAGAATACATCTGCCGCGGCGTATTCAAGCTGACGCGCCGTCAGCGGGCGCGCGAGCCAGTCGGTACGCGATTCGCTCTTATCCAGCGTCAGACCGGTGTACTCTTCCACCATCGCCGCGAAGCCCCAGGAGAGCGGACGACCGCTGAACGCCGCGAGGATCTGGGTATCAATCAGCGGCTGCGGCATGATGCCAAAGGTGTTGAGAAAGACTTCCAGATCTTCACTGCCGGCGTGCAGATATTTGGTCACGGCGGTATCAAGCAACAGCTCGCGCATTGGCGCCCAGTCGGTAATGCCGAGGGGGTCAATCAACGACACGTGTTTGCCGTCATACATCTGGATCAGGCCCAGCTGCGGGTAGTACGTGCGGGTACGGACAAATTCCGTATCCAGGGCGATAGCGGGGAAATCACGCGTCACCTCGCACAGCGAAGCCAGCTCGTCGTTGGTAGTGATCATCTGGTAATTCAAATCGGACTCTCTTTTGTTTGCGCCCATAAAAAACGCCGGCTTAACCGGCGTCTGGGCGATTAACGTGAAGCTCAGGCCTTATTGTCCACTTTGGCACGGGCTTCGTCACGTAATTCTCGTCGTAATATCTTCCCGACGTTGGATTTCGGCAGCTCATCGCGGAATTCCACCAGCTTCGGCACTTTATAGCCCGTCAGCTGCCGGCGACAAAACGTTATCAGCGCTTCCTCGGTAAGAGAAGGATCTTTCTTGACCACAAATATCTTCACCGCTTCACCACTGCTGCCGGAAGGAACCCCCACCGCTGCCACTTCCAGCACGCCGCTGTGCTGCATCACCACGTCTTCGATTTCGTTCGGATAGACGTTGAAACCGGATACGAGGATCATGTCTTTCTTGCGATCGACGATACGCAGAAAACCTTCGTCATCCATCACCGCGATGTCGCCGGTGTACAGCCAGCCGTCTTTGATGATCTCATCCGTGGCATCTGGGCGCTGCCAGTAGCCCAGCATCACCTGCGGCCCTCTGACGCACAGCTCGCCCGGTTCGCCGTGAGGCACTTCGTTACCCTCATCGTCCACCAGTTTAGCTTCCGTCGACGGGACCGGCAGACCGATACTGCCGCTGTGGTAGTCGATGTCATGCGGGTTGACGCTGACCAGCGGGGCGCACTCCGTCAGACCATAGCCTTCCAGCAGATACTGTCCGGTGAGTTTTACCCAGCGCTCGGCAACCGCCTGCTGAACCGGCATCCCGCCGCCCGCAGAAAGATGCAGCGTGGAGAAATCGAGCTGCTGGAACTCTTTATTGTTAAGCAGCGCGTTAAACAGGGTGTTCACGCCGGTCATGGCGGTGAACGGGTATTTCGCCAGCTCTTTAACCAGCCCCGGAATGTCGCGCGGGTTGGTGATCAATACGTTTTGACCGCCAAGCTCGATAAACAGCAGGCAGTTCATGGTCAGCGCAAAAATGTGATACAGCGGAAGCGCGGTGATCACAAGCTCCTTGCCCGGGTGCAGCAGTGGCCCGTAGGTGGCGTTCACCTGTTCAAGGTTCGCCAGCATATTACGATGGGTCAGCATCGCCCCTTTAGCCACGCCGGTGGTACCGCCGGTGTATTGCAGGAACGCCAGATCTTCTGACACGATCTCCGGCTTAACGTACTGCATCCGGTAGCCCGCATGCAGCGCGCGGCGGAAGGAGATGGCATCCGGCAGGTGGTATTTCGGCACCAGCCGCTTAACGTATTTCACGACAAAGTTGACCAGCGTACCTTTCGCGGTAGAGAGCTGGTCGCCCATGCGCGTCAGGATGACGTGCTTAACCTGGGTTCTTTCAGCGACTTTTTCCAGCGTGTGGGCAAAGTTGGAGACAATCACAATCGCCGCCGCACCGCTGTCATTCAACTGATGTTCCAGCTCGCGTGGGGTATAGAGCGGGTTAACGTTAACCACAATCATCCCCGCCCTGAGGATCCCGAACAGCGCCACCGGGTATTGCAGCAGGTTTGGCATCATCAGCGCGACGCGGTCCCCTTTCTGCAAGCCCAACCCTTCCTGTAAATAGGCCGCAAACGCCCGGCTGCGCTCTTCCAGCTTACGGAAAGTCATCACTTCGCCCATATTCACAAATGCGGGCTGGTCAGCGTAGCGCCGTACCGAGTGTTCAAATAATTCAATCAGGGATTGATAACGGTCAGGATTGATCTCCGCAGGGACATCCGCGGGATAACGGTTAAGCCAAACCTTTTTCAATGCATCACCTCTGAAATGAGTGTTCGTCGTCATCACAGCCCCGATAATAAACAGTTTGTTAACATTATATTAACTCAGCGTACCAGTTTATTAATTGTTCAGATTGCAGGTTGCGAAGCGCGTCACTCTTTTTTTTCGTTTTATCCGTAAAAAAACAGAGACAGCGGCTGAGCCGCTGTCTCTTTCCTAACAATAACAGTAAGTTACTCAGTTACGATTGTTTGAACCTGTGCAGGGCCTGGATTGTACCAACCCCAGCCACCGTAGCCGTAACGATACGGATGTGGACCCCACATCCACGGATCGATTGGCTGTGGCGGCATCACCACCTGCTGGGTGATACGCCAGCGTTTGTAACCGTTCACCTGCATGGTCATAAATTTGTATGGTGTATTGCCGATTTTCCCCGCCACTGAACCGGTAATCGGACCGACGACGGTCACCAGCTGCCCGCGGAAATCTACCGGATCGAGGAAGCCGCTGACGTCAGCGTAGATCCGCCCGCGCGAGGCTTCACCCAGAACAGGCCGTGCGCCGCTGTCCAGTGGAACGGTGGCAATCTCCAGCCGGGTTTTCCCCTGCTGGTTTAGCACTTCAACCACCTTGCCGCCAAAGCGCGCTTCCTGCCCGACATACAGCTCCGGAGCATTCATCACGCGTACCAGATCCTGCTGTGGCGTCGGGCTGGTGCCCTTGATCGCATCAGGAACGGTGACGCACCCGCTCAGTGCTATGGCAACCGCGCCTGCCATAAAAAAGCGTACAACTTTAGTCTGAACCGCCATGATGCGACTCCTTTTTCTCAGTTCCTGTTACTGAGATTCACTCGCGGCCAGGAAGTTTCTTCCATGCGACGGTGTTTCGTAAATAAACCGGCTCGGCGTGTTCAACGGCCACGGTTTTTCCTGCGGCAAGCTGCTGACAGGCAACAGGCAACATATCTTCGGCGGCAGGCAGGAGCATGTTACCATCCACCAGCGTAAGGCCGGTGTCCTTCGCCATCTCAGGCCATGCCGGCCAGCCGGTTCCGACCGTCGCCCACTCACCGGTGAGCTGTTTCAGGCGCTCGGTGACGGCTTCAGGTTTAAGCACGGCTTCCGACTCTTCGCCGTGCCAGACGCCGTTTTCGTCACGGGTGTACTCCGCCCAGTAGACTTCACCCATGCGGGCATCAATCGCGGCCAGCACGCGGCTGGCGCCGGTCATGCGCCAGGCACCCTGAGCCATGGTCGCAAGCGTTGAAACGCCGATCATCGGCAGGTCAGCGCCCAGCGCCAGCCCCTGCGCAATGCCAATCCCGATACGTACGCCCGTAAAGCTGCCCGGGCCACGGCCGTAGGCCAGCGCGTCGAGGTCAGTCAGGGCGGTGTTGCCCTCGGTTAAAATGGTTTTTACCAGGGGCAGAATACGTTGGGTGTGTTCCCGTGGGCACTCTTCGAAATGAGCAAAAGTCGTACCGTCGTTCCACAGGGCAACGGAACAGGCCTCTGTCGCGGTATCAATAGCCAGAATTCGCATCAGTCGTCGCGCTCTCGCAATGGTCAGTCACAAAATGGCGCGCATCTTAACACACTCCGGGAAGAATTACTCCGCCGTCGGGTTCGCCAGGAAGCGGACCGCGCGTTTAATATCCCGTGTGCGCGGCGCAGGCGGCAGGCTGGCGAGGAAGGTGGCGCCGTAGGGGCGCATCACCAGGCGATTGTCGCAGATCACCAGCACTCCGCGGTCGGTGACGTCGCGTATCAGTCGCCCTACCCCCTGTTTAAGCGTGATAACCGCGTCCGGCAACTGGACGTCGTCGAACGGATCGCCCCCGCGCAGACGGCAGTCCTCCATGCGTGCTTTCAGGAGCGGATCGTCCGGCGATGTGAATGGCAGCTTATCGATAATCACCAGCGAGAGCGTATCGCCGCGCACGTCCACCCCTTCCCAGAAGCTGCTGGTCGCCACCAGCAGGGCATTACCGGCGCTGACAAACTGCTGGAGCAGCTGGCCTTTGCTGGTTTCCCCCTGCAACAGCACCGGCAACGTCATGGTCGCGCGGAACTGCTCGGCCAGATCGCGCATCATGGCGTGAGAGGTGCAGAGCATAAAGCAGCGTCCGTTGTTGGCCTCAATCATCGGCTTTAGCATGGCCGCCAGATGGCGCGCCGCCCCTGGCTGGTTAGGCAGCGGCAGATTGCGTGGCACGCACAGCAGCGCCTGTTTCTCATAGTCGAACGGGCTTGGGAGGAGTAAGGATTCAGCCTGCTCAATGCCGAGACGCTCGGTAAAGTGGTGCAGATCGTCGTTGACCGACAGCGTGGCCGAGGTAAAGACCCAGGTGCCGGGCTTTTGCGCCATCACCTCTTTGAATTTATCGGCAACGGTCAGCGGCGTGAGCGCCAGGGTAAAGTGGCGCGAGGTACATTCATACCAGTAGCTGTAGCCCGGCTGGTTGATCTCTTTCAGCCGCTTCAGCCGCCCACGGTAGAGCGTGGCCCGCTCGAAGGCGGCGTCCAGCAGCGCTGAACGTCCGAGGGACAGCTTCGCCACGTCGTAACAGAGTTCAAGGGCATCATCGAGCAGCAGCAGCGCGCGCTGGATATTTTTGTCCGCGAGCAGTTCGCGCAGGTTGCCGCGATAGCCCGGCTCGCCAAGCTGTAAGCGGAAATCCTGTGCGCATTGCGCCAGGCGGTCCGCGCACTTCTGCAACTGCTGGGTATCTTTGAGCTCGGTGCGATAGGCAATGGTAATATCTTTCGCCAGATCCTGAAGCTGACGGCTGGAGAGCGACTGGCCAAAATACTGGCTGGCGATGTCCGGTAGCTGATGGGCTTCATCGAAGATCATCACCTCCGCCTCCGGGATCAGCTCGCCGAAACCACTGTCCTTGACCACCATATCCGCAAGAAACAGGTGATGGTTCACCACCACCACGTCGGCGTCCATCGCCGTTTTACGCGCTTTCACCACAAAGCAGTCTTTATACAGCGGGCAGTCGCTGCCGAGGCAGTTGTCGTTGGTGCTGGTCACCAGCGGCCAGGCCGGGGAGTCTTCCGGCACGCTCGCGCAGGTGCTGATGTCCCCCTCCTCCGTCTGGTTGGCCCAGGCGCGCAGGACGATCACATCGCTGAGTGTTTGTACCGGCAGGTCACCGCCCGCCAGTGCCTGCTGTTCGAGACGCTCCAGACACAGATAGTTAGAACGCCCTTTCAGCAAGGCCAGACGCCCTTTGTATTTCAGCGCTTTCGCCACCGTGGGTAAATCGCGGCTGTAGAGCTGATCCTGGAGCGCTTTTGATCCCGTAGAGATGATCACCTTTTTTTTCGCCCGCAACGCAGGAGCGAGGTAAGCGTAGGTTTTCCCCGTACCGGTGCCGGCCTCCACAACCAGCGGCTGCGCCTTGTCGATGGCGTGCGCGACGGCATGCGCCATCTGACGTTGGGGTTCGCGCGGTTTAAAACCGGGAATTGCCTGTGCTAACTGACCTTCAGGGGAAAAATCGTCTGCCACGGTGTTCTCTCACTGTATTTTTGCACAGGGATTATGTCAGCCCCTTCTCTCCGGTGCCACCCCAAATAGTGACGACGGCGGAACAATATGGCAGTCTTGCCGCCTGACGATGAAAGATAACGAGGATACGTTTATGACAATTACGCGCATTGATGCCGAAGCCCGCTGGTCTGATGTGGTGATCCACAACCAGACGCTGTACTACACCGGTGTCCCTGCCAATCTGGACGCCGACGCCTTCGAGCAAACCGCTAACACCCTGGCGCAGATCGACGCCGTACTGGAAAAACAGGGCAGCGATAAATCCCGCATTCTGGACGCGACGATTTTCCTGGCGAATAAAGACGACTTCGCGGAGATGAATAAAGCCTGGGATGCGTGGGTAGTGGCGGGTCACGCGCCTGTACGCTGCACCGTACAGGCCACGCTGATGAAACCGGAGTATAAGGTGGAGATTAAGATTATCGCGGCAGTTTAAGCCCGGTTATTCATCTTCATCTTCAAATCGCGCCACTATCCGCTCGCCGGTATGACTGGCGCGAATTTCCTGAGCGACGACGGTGATCGCTTCTCCGCTGCTCATACCCTGGCCCATCAGTTCCTGAATCCGCTCTACCGCTTTCTGCTGTTGGTCATGACTGAGAGAAGGTAAACCTGCAAACATCGTTAACTCCTGCTAAATTATTCGCGCTAATTATTTCACGCTACCCGGTAGTATGCCATACATGAACATGCGCTTCCCCACTGTTATGACCTTACCCTGGCGTGCAGACGCCGCCGAGTTCTGGTTTGCCCGTCTGAGCCACCTTCCTTTTGCCATGCTGCTGCACTCCGGGCATGCGGATCACCCCTATAGCCGCTTTGATATTCTGGTGGCCGACCCGGTTAAAACGCTGACTACCGATGCGCTGTCACCCACGGACGATCCGCTGATGCGGCTTCAGAACGAGATCCATGCTCTGGGCTTATCTGCCACGCCGGATCCGGATCTGCCTTTCCAGGGGGGCGCGCTGGGCCTGTTTGGTTACGATTTGGGTCGCCGTTTCGAAAAGCTGCCCGAGCATGCGCAGGCGGATATTTCCCTGCCGGATATGGCGGTCGGGCTGTATGACTGGGCGCTAATCGTGGATCACCGTAAGCAGACGGTTTCCCTGCTTAGCCACCGAGACGTGCAGGCGCGTCTGGCCTGGCTTGAGGCGCAACGGCCCGCCACAGCGGAACACTTTATGCTGACCTCTGGCTGGCACTCGAACATGAGCGCGGCGGAATATGCGGAAAAATTCTCTCGCGTGCAGGCGTATCTTCACAGCGGCGACTGTTATCAGGTCAACCTTGCCCAGCGTTTCCAGGCGGCGTACCGGGGAGACGAATGGCAGGCATTTACCCGCCTCAATGCCAGCAATAAGGCCCCGTTTAGCGCATTTTTACGCCTTGAACACGGCGCCATCCTCAGCCTTTCGCCTGAGCGTTTTATTCATCTGGCTGACGGTATTATTCAGACCCGCCCGATCAAGGGCACCCTGCCGCGCCTTGCCGATGCTAACGCCGACCGCCAGCAGGCGGAGACGCTGGCGGCCTCGCCGAAAGATCGCGCTGAAAACCTGATGATTGTCGATCTGATGCGCAATGATATTGGCCGCGTCGCCGAGCCGGGCAGCGTGCGCGTGCCGGAGCTGTTCGTTGTGGAACCTTTCCCGGCGGTGCATCATCTGGTCAGTACTATCACTGCACGCCTGCCGGCCTCGCGAACCGCCTGCGATCTGCTCCGCGCCGCGTTTCCGGGCGGCTCCATCACCGGCGCGCCGAAGGTCCGCGCGATGGAGATTATCGACGAACTGGAACCGCATCGCCGCAACGCCTGGTGCGGCAGCATCGGCTATGTGAGCCTGTGCGGAACCATGGATACCAGCATCACTATTCGCACCCTGACGGCCTGCGACGGTAACCTTTACTGTTCCGCAGGCGGCGGCATTGTAGCCGACAGCCAGGCCGGGGCGGAATATCAGGAAACCTTTGATAAAGTGAATCGTATCCTGAAACAACTGGAGAACTCACGTTGAAGAAAGACAACCTGACGCTGGATGATTTTCTGTCGCGTTTTCAGCTTCTGCGGCCTCAGGTTAACCGCGCCGCGCTGAATCAACGTCAGGCGGCGGTGCTGATCCCGGTCGTGCGTCGTGAACAGCCGGGTCTGTTGCTTACCCAGCGCTCACCGCATATGCGAAAACACGCCGGTCAGGTTGCGTTTCCGGGCGGCGCGGTGGACAGCACCGATGCTTCCCTGATTGCCGCCGCGCTGCGCGAAGCGCATGAGGAGGTGGCGATCCCCCCGGAGGCGGTCGAGGTGATTGGCGTGCTGCCGCCAGTGGACAGCGTAACCGGTTTTCAGGTTACGCCGGTCGTCGGCATTATTCCGCCCGATCTTCAGTATCACGCCAGCGTCGATGAAGTTTCAGCGGTGTTCGAAATGCCGCTTGAAGAGGCCCTTCGTCTGGGCCGCTATCATCCTCTGGATATTCACCGCCGCGGGCACGATCATCGGGTCTGGCTGTCGTGGTATCAGCATTATTTTGTCTGGGGCATGACGGCAGGCATCATTCGTGAGCTTGCACTACAAATCGGCCTGAAGCCTTGACTATACTTTACATTCCACCCTTTTCTGGCAGGTTTGCGATCGGCGTCGCGCTATTAGCTAAACCATCGTTAACCATTAGTTTAATTCATGTGAATAGTTAAGCCGAGGTTAGTGTTCCCTCTTACACTATGCGCAGTTATAACATCGTTACTGGAACCCCAGTACCCTGTCAGGAGTGTGAAAGTGATTAGTATATTCGACATGTTCAAAGTGGGGATTGGTCCATCTTCTTCCCACACTGTAGGGCCGATGAAGGCCGGTAAACAGTTCGTCGATGATCTGGTCGAAAAAGGATTACTGGAAAGCGTTACCCGTGTCGCCGTAGACGTTTACGGTTCACTGTCATTAACGGGTAAAGGCCACCACACCGATATCGCCATTATTATGGGTCTGGCGGGCAATATGCCGGACACAGTTGATATTGATGCCATTCCGGCATTTATCCGCGACGTGGAAACGCGCGGTCGTCTGCTGCTGGCTAACGGTCAGCACGAAGTGGACTTCCCGCAGGATGACGGGATGCGTTTTCGTAGCGACAACCTGCCGCTGCATGAAAACGGTATGACCATCCACGCCTGGAGCGGCGAAAAAGAGATCTACAGTAAAACCTACTACTCCATCGGCGGCGGCTTTATCGTTGACGAAGAACACTTTGGCAAAGAGAGCGCGGGCGATGTGAATGTGCCCTATCCGTTTAAATCTGCCACCGAGATGTTGGCCTATTGCAAAGAGACCGGTCTCTCCCTCTCCGGCATGGTGATGCAGAACGAACTGGCGCTGCACAGCAAGAAAGAGATCGAAGACTATTTTGCTAACGTGTGGCAAACCATGCGCGCCTGTATTGACCGCGGGATGAACACCGAGGGGGTTCTGCCTGGGCCACTGCGTGTGCCACGTCGTGCCTCTGCGCTTCGCCGTATGCTGGTCACCACCGACAAATTCTCCAATGATCCAATGAATGTGGTTGACTGGGTGAACATGTTTGCGCTGGCGGTTAACGAAGAGAACGCAGCGGGTGGTCGCGTGGTGACGGCGCCAACCAACGGCGCGTGCGGTATCGTTCCGGCGGTGTTGGCCTACTACGATCACTTTATTGAGCCCGTGACACCGGAGATCTATATCCGTTATTTCCTCGCGGCAGGCGCTATCGGCGCGCTGTACAAGATGAATGCCTCCATCTCCGGTGCCGAAGTAGGCTGTCAGGGTGAAGTGGGCGTGGCCTGCTCTATGGCGGCGGCCGGTCTGGCGGAACTGCTGGGCGCAAGCCCTGAGCAGGTGTGCGTGGCGGCGGAAATCGGCATGGAGCACAACCTCGGTCTGACCTGTGACCCGGTTGCCGGCCAGGTGCAAGTACCGTGCATTGAGCGTAACGCCATCGCCTCCGTCAAAGCGATCAACGCCTCGCGTATGGCGATGCGCCGTACCAGCGAGCCACGCGTGTCACTGGATAAGGTTATTGAAACCATGTACGAAACCGGCAAGGACATGAACGCGAAGTACCGTGAGACTTCGCGCGGCGGTCTGGCCATTAAGGTGCAGTGCGACTAAACCTTCCTTTTCGCCCATCTGCAACAGATGGGCGAATTTTCCCACCGCCTCTCGTCGCTTCACGTATTCCCCACTACACTGTCACTGTTGCGTCTGGCTTTTCCGGCCGGTGCTTATCAGGCGACTGTTCATGCAAACTGCACAAACGATCATTAAAGACTATCGCCGAAAACGCGTTATCGTCTGTGTTACGGTTGCGCTCGTTACGCTCGTCCTGACGCTGGGCATTCGCTTTATTTCACAGCGCAACATTAATCAGGATCGGATCCACGACTTTACTCACCACACAGTGCGTGCGCTTGATAAGGTGCTTCTTGCGTTAGAAACCCAGCGTGAAACTCTACGTTTTCTGGTTGATATGCCCTGCGCTGAAGCGAATCCGATTCTGCGAAAACAGGCGGCGATCCTCCAGACCGTGCGCTCCATCGCCCTCGTCAAAGACGGAATACTGTATTGCTCGAGCGTATTTGGCAGCCGAAATATGCCCGTCAGTGACATTGAGCCGATGCTTCCGTCCAGTGAACCCAGGCTGATCTTGTTGACCGATCGGTGGCTGTTAAAGGGCAGTCCGGTACTGATTCAGTGGTCACCCCTTGCGGGCGACGGCAGTGACGGGTTGATGGAGGTAGTGAATATCGATCTCATCACCAAAATGATTCTGGAGCCACAGCGGCCACAAATCACCGACGTGGTCCTGAGAGTAGGCGATAATTTTCTCCGCGACGGGCAGCAGGTGACGAATACGCCGACCTTCGATGAACACGCCTCCCTGCTGGAACAGTCTTCACAGCACTACCCTTTCAGCGTCACGGTCAGCGGCCCTGGGGCAGGCCAAATGGCATTGAAAAATCTGCCTACCCAGCTACCGCTGGCGTTGATGCTCAGTTTACTGATGGGCTATATCGCCTGGCTTGCCACGGCGCGACGCATAAGTTTCACCTGGGAAATTAATATGGGGATTGCTGCCCGGGAGTTTGAACTCTTCTGCCAGCCGCTGGTAAACGCCCGCACCCGGGAATGCGTTGGCGTCGAGATCCTCCTGCGCTGGAACAACCCGCGTCAGGGCTGGATTTCTCCCGATGTCTTTATCCCCCTGGCTGAAGAACATAGCCTGATTGTTCCGCTTACCCGCTACGTCATCAGCGAAACGGTGCGGCAGATAGGCTTTTTCCCGGCCTCACGGGATTTCCATATTGGCATCAACGTGGCCGCCAGCCATTTTCGCCGCGCTGCGCTGATCCGGGATCTCAACCGCATCTGGTTTAAGGCGAACCCTGTTCAAAAGTTGATTGTAGAGTTAACCGAACGCGATGCGTTGCTCGATGTGGATTACCGCATCGTGCGGGAGCTGCATCGCAAAGGGGTGCAGCTTGCGATTGATGATTTTGGTACGGGCAATAGTTCTCTTTCGTGGCTTGAAAAACTTCACCCGGACGTGCTGAAAATTGATAAATCCTTCACCACCGCGATCGGCACCGACGCCGTGAACTCAACGGTAACGGATATTATTATTGCGCTGGGCCAGCGGTTGAATATTGAACTGGTTGCAGAAGGGGTTGAAACCGAGGAGCAGTCACGCTATTTGCGCCGCCACAGCGTACATATTTTACAGGGGTACTTGTATGCGCGGCCGATGCCGCTGCGGGAGTTTCCGAAATGGCTGGCGGAAAGTAACCCTCCGCCAGCCCGTCACAACGGACACATCGTGCCTTTATTGCCGTTACGCTAGATAGCGTTACTCTTCTTCGTCGTGTACAGAGTGCTCTTTAACAATACGAACCATATCAACGCGATAGTCGTTGGCTTCAACGATGGTAATTTGCAGCGGCGGCAGCTCAAGCACATCACCGATACGCGGGATCTGCCCGTTAACGGCAATCACCAGCCCCGCTACCGTGGCGATGTCTTCATCGTCATTGACCACGTTTTCGACGCCCAGCGTGTGCGAGAGCGCGTGCAGGTCGGTGGTGCCTTTCACCAGCCAGCCGTCACCGTCGGCAACGATTTCTGGCGTTTCATCCGCATCAGGGAATTCACCGGCAATGGCTTCCAGCACGTCCAGCGGCGTTACCAGACCTTGTACCACACCAAATTCGTTGGTGACGATAACAAAGCTCCCGCGAGCACGACGCAACACGCCCAGCAGGTTAATCGGATCCAGCGTCTCCGGCACCACGATGGCAGGCGACGCGGCCGCTACGGCCTCGACGTTGACGCCCTCTTCCAGCGCCACGAGCATCTCTTTCGCGCGCACCACACCGATGATCTCATCCAGCTCGCCCCGACAGACCGGGAACAGGCTGTGCGGCGAGGAGAGCAGCTGCTGGCGAATTTCGTCGACGCTCAGGTTGGCGTCCACCCAGCTGATTTCACCGCGCGGCGTCATAATGCCGCGCAGGGAGCGGGAGGCCAGCGAAAGCACGCCGTTGATCATGTAGCGTTCTTCTTCCACAAACGCGCCTTCCGGCACCGGAACCGGGTTACGGTTCTCGTTATCCGCCTGCACGTTCACCTGACGACGCCCGCCCATCAGGCGCAGGATCGCATCGGCGGTACGCGCGCGCAGCGGCTGATTCGACTGCTGCTTAATGAAGTTACGGCGCGCAATCTGGTTAAACAGCTCGATCAGAATCGAGAAGCCAATCGCGGCGTACAGGTAGCCTTTCGGTATATGGAAACCAAAACCTTCTGCCACCAGGCTCAGACCAATCATCAACAGGAAACTCAGACACAGCACGACGACCGTCGGATGTTGGTTGACGAAACGCGTCAGCGGTTTCGACGCCAGCAGCATTACCGCCATCGCAATCACAACCGCCGCCATCATCACCGGCAGATGGTTCACCATGCCAACCGCTGTAATCACCGCATCCAGTGAGAAGACCGCATCAAGCACCACAATCTGCAGGACCACCACCCAGAAGCTGGCATACCCCTTACCGTGGCCATCATCATGCTGCCGGTTCTCCAGCCGTTCATGCAGTTCTGTTGTAGCTTTGAACAGCAGGAAAAGCCCCCCCACCAGCATGATTAAATCGCGGCCGGAGAAGGTGAAATCCATGACGGTGAACAGAGGCTTAGTCAGCGTAACCATCCACGAGATCACGGACAGCAGGCCCAGTCGCATGATCAGCGCCAGCGAGAGGCCGATCAGACGGGCTTTATCACGCTGTTTCGGCGGCAGCTTATCCGCAAGGATGGCAATAAACACTAGGTTATCAATACCGAGAACGATCTCCAGCACGACCAGCGTAAGCAAGCCTACCCAGATTGACGGGTCCATTAAGAATTCCATGACACGCTCCTGCTAAAGGAATGACAAAACGGTGCCCCGCTAATTTCGGGCATTTCAAAGGGAATGGGGGTCGATGCGTGGCGAAGGTCGCCGGTGAATAAGGCGCGGGATGGCCTGGAAGATGACTGACGTCGGTGACGGTCCATATAGTGGGCTGTAGCCCTATACTCCTGAATAATTAAACGGACGCTAAACATATCAGAGACAATGGGTTTTTAGCAAAGATTTACGTTCCTTTGCAAACTTCTGTAACACACGTGGTTTATCTTACAGAAAAATCTGTAAGGCGTAGCTAAATTACGGATCTTCATCACATAAATTATTTTTTCACTATCTAAAATAATTCGCGGAAGTCTTGGTTTTTTAGAACTCTAACCCTTATCTGAATCGATTCGGTTCGCCAATACGATTCTCAGTACGCCTGCCTGGCAGACGTATAAATGATAATAATAGGAGGTAGCAAGTGACCATTGCTATTGTCATAGGCACACATGGTTGGGCTGCGGAGCAGTTACTCAAAACGGCAGAAATGCTGTTGGGCGAGCAGGAAAACGTCGGCTGGATCGATTTCGTTCCCGGTGAAAACGCCGAGACGCTGATTGAAAAGTACACTGCTCAGCTTGAGAAGCTGGATACCAGCAAAGGCGTGCTGTTTCTCGTGGATACATGGGGCGGCAGCCCGTTCAACGCTGCCAGCCGCATTGTTGTCGATAAAGAGCATTATGAAGTCGTCGCCGGGGTGAATATCCCAATGTTGGTGGAAACCTTCATGGCGCGTGACGACAACCCAGGCTTTGACGAGCTGGTGGCGCTGGCGGTGGAAACCGGTCGCGAAGGCGTGAAGGCGCTGAAAGCACAGCCGGTTGAAAAACCTGCCCCTGCCCCTGCTGCACCAAAAGCCGCGGCACCGGCGAAGCCAATGGGTCCCAACGATTACATGGTTATCGGCCTTGCGCGTATTGATGACCGTCTGATCCACGGCCAGGTGGCGACGCGCTGGACCAAAGAGACCAACGTACAACGCATCATCGTGGTCAGTGACGAAGTGGCCGCCGACACTGTCCGTAAAACCCTTCTTACCCAGGTTGCACCGCCGGGCGTCACCGCGCACGTCGTGGATGTCGCCAAAATGATCCGCGTTTACAACAACCCGAAATATGCGGGCGAACGCGTGATGCTTCTGTTCACCAACCCGACAGACGTTGAACGCATTGTTGAAGGCGGCGTGAAAATCACCTCCGTTAACATTGGCGGTATGGCTTTCCGTCAGGGCAAAACGCAGGTCAACAACGCGATTTCAGTGGATGCGAAAGATATCGAGGCCTTCAACAAGCTGAATGCACGCGGTATCGAGCTGGAAGCCCGTAAGGTTTCCACGGATCAGAAACTGAAAATGATGGATTTGATCGGCAAAGTGGGGAAATAAGCCCGGGCCGGTTTTTCATATAGAGCTTATGTAATAGGAGAAGTGCAATGGAGATTACTACTCTTCAGATTGTGCTGGTGTTCATCGTCGCGTGTATTGCGGGTATGGAGTCCGTACTTGATGAATTTCAGTTCCACCGCCCTCTGGTGGCCTGTACGTTGATTGGCGCCGTTCTCGGTGACATGAAAACCGGTATCATCATCGGTGGTACCCTGGAAATGATCGCCCTCGGCTGGATGAACATCGGTGCGGCAGTTGCGCCAGATGCCGCGCTGGCGTCCATTATTTCGACCGTTCTGGTTATCGCCGGTCATCAGAGTATCGGTGCCGGTATCGCGCTGGCCATTCCACTGGCCGCGGCAGGCCAGGTGCTGACCATCATTGTTCGTACCATCACCGTTGCCTTCCAGCACGCGGCGGATAAGGCGGCCGATAACGGCAACCTGACAGCGCTCTCCTGGATCCACGTCTCGTCCCTGTTCCTGCAGGCGATGCGTATCGCTATTCCGGCCGTTATCGTGGCGATTTCCGTTGGGACCAGTGAAGTTCAAAGTATGCTGAACGCCATACCAGAAGTGGTCACCGGCGGTCTGAATATCGCGGGCGGTATGATTGTGGTCGTAGGTTACGCGATGGTCATCAACATGATGCGCGCAGGCTATCTGATGCCGTTCTTCTACCTTGGCTTCGTTACCGCTGCATTCACCAACTTCAACCTGGTTGCGCTGGGTGTGATTGGTGCGGTGATGGCGATTCTTTATATCCAGCTCAGCCCGAAATACAACCGTGTCGCGGGTGCCCCTGCGCAGGCTGCTGGTAACAACGATCTCGATAACGAACTGGACTAACAGGTGAGCGAAATGGTTGATATGACAAAAACTACCACTGAGAAAAAACTCACTCCGGGTGATATTCGTGGCGTGTTCATCCGTTCTAACCTGTTTCAGGGTTCATGGAACTTCGAACGTATGCAGGCGCTCGGCTTCTGCTTCTCCATGGTGCCGGCAATCAAACGCCTGTATCCGGAAAACAACGAAGCACGCCGTCAGGCAATTAAGCGTCACCTGGAATTCTTCAACACTCACCCTTACGTAGCGGCGCCTGTTCTGGGCGTAACGCTGGCGATGGAAGAGCAGCGTGCAAACGGGGCTGAGATCGACGATGGTGCTATCAACGGTATCAAAGTCGGTCTGATGGGGCCGCTGGCAGGCGTGGGCGACCCGATCTTCTGGGGTACCGTGCGTCCGGTCTTTGCGGCACTGGGCGCCGGGATCGCCATGAGCGGCAGTCTGCTTGGTCCCCTGCTGTTCTTTATCCTGTTCAACGCGGTGCGTCTGCTGACCCGCTACTACGGCGTGGCATACGGTTACCGTAAAGGGGTGGATATCGTTAAGGATATGGGCGGCGGCTTCCTGCAAAAACTGACTGAGGGGGCGTCAATCCTCGGCCTGTTTGTAATGGGGGCTTTGGTTAACAAGTGGACGCACGTGAACATCCCGCTGGTGGTATCGACGATCACCGGTCAGGATGGTCAGACGCGCGTCACCACCGTGCAGACCATTCTGGACCAGCTGATGCCTGGCCTGGTACCGCTGCTGTTAACCTTCGCCTGTATGTGGCTGCTGCGTAAGAAAGTGAACCCGCTTTGGATCATCGTTGGCTTCTTCGTCATCGGTATCGCGGGCTACGCCGTCGGCCTGCTGGGTCTGTAATAAAATGCGTTACCGACCGGGGGCTTGCCCCCGGTCTTTTTATCTGGAGGATGAATGACTGTCACGGACACCGTACTGGTTTTATTTATTGTTGCCCTTCTGGCTTACGCGATCTATGACGAGTTCATTATGCCTCGCCGCCACGGCGAGACGCTGCTGACCCTTCCCCTCTTACGCCGTGGGCGCATTGATGCGTTTATCTTCGCCGGTCTGGTAGTCATCCTGATTTACAATAATGTGACCAGCCACGGCGCAATATTAACCACATGGTTATTATGTGCGCTGGCATTAATGGCGATTTACCTGTTCTGGATCCGCTCGCCAAAACTCATTTTTAAAAAACACGGATTCTTCTTCGCCAATGTCTGGATAGAATATAACCGCATTAAAGAGATGAATTTATCCGAAGACGGAGTTCTGGTGATGCAATTAGAACAACGCCGCCTGCTCATTCGCGTCAAAAATATTGACGACCTGGAAAAAATCTACAAATTACTCCTTAAAACTCAATGAATTAATTTTATAGCATCGGCTATGTATTGTATTATTCTCAAACCAGCAATATAGCCGATGCTATATCTCCCCTGCGAATTAACTTATATTTATTAACGATACTTTTACGCATAAACCTAAATGAAAATCGTTATCAATATAGTGGCTATATAAAGCCACCTTCGTTGTTGTTTTATATTCTCAAAATATGTTAAGGTTGCGCCCGTCGTTGGGGAGTAGCCGATTTCCTGCCTGCGGGAAATGTACGTGTCAACATACTCGTTGCAAAACGTGGCGCGTACGGATCGTTTTCAGCACACTTACTGTGCCAAAAGCGATCAGGCGAGACCATAGATACATCAACTGCTGTTTACTGGGGGCAGTGATGTGTCATATGGATATCCCCGGTCTGGACGCACTTATGAATATCTCCGCTACGATCCTTCTGGCTTTTGGCATGTCCATGGACGCATTTGCCGCCTCTATCGGTAAAGGTGCCACTCTCCATAAACCTAAATTTTCCGAAGCCCTGCGCACCGGTCTCATCTTTGGCGCAATCGAAACGCTGACGCCGCTTATTGGCTGGGGTCTGGGGATGCTCGCCAGCCAGTTTGTGCTGGAGTGGAACCACTGGATCGCCTTCGTGCTGCTGGTGTTCCTCGGCGGACGCATGGTAATTGAAGGTTTTCGTGGCAACAGCGATGAAGATGATGCGCCGCTGCAACGCCACGGCTTCTGGCTTCTGGTGACAACCGCTATCGCAACCAGCCTGGACGCAATGGCCGTCGGTGTCGGTCTGGCGTTTTTGCAGGTCAATATTATCGCCACCGCGCTGGCGATTGGCTGCGCCACGCTGATTATGTCAACGCTGGGGATGATGGTGGGGCGGTTCATTGGCCCGCTGTTAGGCAAACGCGCCGAAATTCTGGGCGGTATCGTGTTGATCGGAATTGGTGCCCAAATACTCTGGGCACACTTCGCGGGTTAATCTTCGCGCTGCCAGCAATGGATGCTGAAATCCGTCTGGCAGCGAAATTCTGTCTGTGCTGCCAGCGTTTCCCACACCTCTGGTTTTGCCCGCCACGCAAACGGCGTCATTTGCAGTAACGCCACCGCTTCACTTCCCTGTAACGTCATCTCATACGCCACTGACTGCGCCTGCTTTAACGCGAAGCCCGCCAGCTGTTCAGAGTGCGGCGCATGCAGGTGAACTTCATCATAGATCAGCCCTTTTAGCTCCAGCAGATGACGCGGTCCCGGCGTAACGGTGATAACCCACCCGCCGGGCTTAACGACGCGCGCCAGCTCCTCTGCCTTGCACGGGGCATAGATACGCACCACGGCGTCCATACTCGCTTCCTCAAACGGCAGGCGGTGGCTGGAGGCCACGCAGAACGTTACCGGTGAGTAGCGTTTTGCTGCTGCACGGATAGCCACTTTCGACACGTCCAGCCCGTAAGTTTCGGCGCCCTTCCCAGCCGCGACGTCAGCAAACGTGGCGGTGTAGTAGCCCTCGCCGCAGCCGATATCCAGCATGGCGGATGCGCCTTCTGTCAGATATTGACGGAGTAAGTCGACAACGGCATCCCTGAGCGGTTGATAGTGCCCGGCGTCAAGAAACGCCCGGCGCGCCTGCATCATCTCCGCGCTGTCACCCGGATCCCGGGAGCGCTTGTGCTGTACCGGCAGAAGATTGACATAGCCCTCTTTAGCCCGGTCAAACTGATGTCCCAGTGGACAGATAAACGTTTTCTCCGCGCGCGTCAGCGGCGCGTGGCAAAGGGGACAACTGAAAGACATGACAGCTCCAGGGCGAAAACCAAAAGGCGAAGTGTACCGCTATTCGCCAGGGTTATAAACGGCTGGGTGACGCATCACGATCAGATGGTCAGAATCTGCCGGCAGCCCGTCTGGCTTCACGTTTTCCAGGCGCAAGACGTTACCCATAATTTCGCTGAACACGGGCGCGGAAACGGCCCCGCCGTAGTAGGCTCCGTTTTTCGGATCGTTGATCACCACCACCAGTGCAAAACGGGGATCGCTGGCGGGCGCAACGCCTGCTGTGTAGGCGACGTATTTATCCACATACTTACCGTGTTCATCGATTTTTTTGGCCGTCCCGGTTTTAATCGCCACACGATAGTTACGCACCGCCGCTTTGATCCCGCCACCGCCGGGTAACGCGACGCTCTCCATCATGTGTTCCACCTCGTGAACAATCTCCCCGGGCATCACCCGTTTGCCAATCACGGGGGGATCGATACGGGTGATGGACAGAGGCCGTTCAATGCCATAGCTACCGATGGTGGCATACACATGCGCCAGTTGAAGGGGGGTAACCATCAGGCCATACCCAAAGGCAAAGGTCGCCCTGTCTAACTGACTCCAGAATTTTCGCTGCGGCAGTAAACCTGAGCTTTCTCCCGTTAAGCCAAGCCCGGTACTCTCGCCAAAACCAAAGTTTTTATAGGTATCAAGTAACCGTTGCACGGGCATCGCGAGAGAAAGACGGGATACGCCCGTGTCGCTGGATTTTTGCAGGATCCCGGTCATGGTCAGCTCGGGGTAGTAGCCCACATCGCGAATACGATGGCCATCAATGGTGTAGGGATGCGTGTCTATCACGCTGTCAGGCTGCACCAGCCCCTGCTGTAGCGCCGTCATCAGCACCAGAGGCTTAACGGTCGAACCCGGTTCAAAGGTGTCGCTGATCGCGCGATTACGAAAGTCATCCAGCGTTGCCCCTTCCCGATTGTTGGGGTTGAAGTCAGGGAAGCTCGCCATCGCCAGAATTTCGCCCGTCTGGATATTAATCAGCACCGACGCGCCTGACTCGGCTTTATTCCACGCCACGGCATTATCCAGCGCGTCTTCGGTGATAGTTTGCAGGCGTTCATCGATACTAAGCTGGATATTATGTGCCGGTACGGGCGCCACCTCCGTGAGGTTCTCAACCACATGCCCGTAGCGATCTTTCCTGACCAGCCGCACGCCTGCCTTCCCGGTGAGCTGCGTGTTAAAGCTTTTCTCGACGCCCTCAATACCCTGACCATCAATATTAGTGAAGCCAATCAGGTTTGCCGCCACGTGTCCGGCAGGATAAAAGCGGCGGGACTCATCGCGTAGGTTGATACCGGGAAGATGCAGCTTATCAATCCACTTTGCCTGGGAGGGATCAACCTGACGAGCTAGATAAATGAATCGCCCGTGCGGATTGCTGTTTATTCGCGATGCGAGCGTGCTCAGAGAAAGGTGTAAAGCATTTGCCAGGGCCTGCCAGCGCGAATCAAAGCCGATCCCCCCTTTATCAAGCACAGTTTTAGGATCGGCCCAGACGGCCTGAACAGGTACGCTTACCGCAAGGGGACGCCCTTCACGGTCAACAATCATCCCGCGCGGGGCGTCTATCGCCACTTCGCGCAGAGAACGCATATCCTCCTGCTTCACCAGATTATCCGGTTTGATAATTTGTAGCCATGCCACGCGGCCTAACAGAAAAGCAAGGCTACAAAAGATGGCGAGACACAGAAGTGCAAAACGTGCCGGTGTAAAGTTTCCGTTGGCCGTTATTGTCTTTTTTTTCACTTTAACCCCAGGGCTGTTAATCAACGCCCTGATTTAACGGGAAAAAGGGGTAATAAGGCGGGAAAACAATGCTAATAATCTCGCGGGTTTGCAACAAGATAATAACAGAGGAGGAATACGTAACATTTTGAAAAATAAGTGAATAAAAAAGCCCCGCATCGGCGAGGCTTATGTCTGAGATCGAAGCGCTAAGCGCTTCAGTCAGCAGTGATTCGATCAGATAGCAGTTACGTTAACCGCAGCTGGGCCTTTCTGGCCGTCCTGAATTTCGAACTCAACGTTCTGGCCTTCAGCCAGAGTTTTGAAGCCGTTACCCTGGATTGCAGAGAAGTGTACGAACACGTCTTTGCTGCCGTCAGCAGGAGTAATGAAACCAAAACCTTTAGACTCGTTGAACCACTTAACTTGACCTTTAATCTTTGCCATTTGCAAAATTCCTTAGAGTGTTTTCTTAGCCCGCAGGCTTTAACATAGATAAAACTGAGACATTACTGCTTGAGGCACTAATATAAGGTTCGGCAGAGAAGCGGTATTCAACGACAACGTGTTTACTCAGGACTTCTTTACTGAAAATGCCACACATAAACAGAACTGTACCTCGTTTGACCCAAAACGTGTTATCACACACAACGTTTAATATGGCAAGCCATTTTTAAACGTGTCTCGATCCGCCGCACAAATTCAGGCGTTACTCCATAACAATCTGCACAGTTATGCGAATTGTCAAATGAAGCGCCACCTGACCTCACCGCCCACAGGGTGCGCTGGCGCGCCCTGTAATCAAAGACTTTTTAAACATAGCTCAATCATTTCAAAGCGTCCATCCCAATCCCTGATTTTCTTTAAAGGAATGACTGAGTTAGAACATTTTGTGAAAAGTTATGCTGAAAACATCGCAATGCACCAGAGGGTGACAGTGAATAAACGAGGTTAAATACATTTTGCTAACTGTATTAAAATCCACCATTTAATAAGCGTTATTCTGCACCAAAATAATGAAATTTTTATGACTCTGCCTCAAAACAAGGCAAGCAAAACGTTTCGATAAAAATAAAACACTTCAGGAAAGTTAAAGCTCACAATTTATTCAACGAAACGGTATGGCTTGTATAAGGATAAATATTCGCCAGTTTTCAGTATACTGAAACAGTAGTTAACTGCTGCTTAATTATATGTTGGGATGTTATGGGTTACATTTGATAAGGGAGGATATTTACGCCGTACGTCAGGCCACCTCCCCGTTCCGGGCAGACTATCGTTCGGCCACCAGGCGAATGAACTCTTCCTCGTCTTGTTTTTGAGCATCAGCTTCCTTCGGCACCGCTTTCTCCTCCGGCTCGTTGGCTTCGCACAGACGACGCAGCAACGCAGTCTGCCGTTTCTGCTGATCGAGCAATGCTTCCAGCAGCTCAATCTGCTCGTTTGTGCGGGAGCTGGCGCGATTAACGAAGAACCACAGCACCAGTCCAACGACCAGCACCACTAAAGACATTACCAGGGATGCAATGCTCAGCAGCCCCGAATTCATTAACTCACCCATTTCACCACCTCAGTAAAAACAGTCATTTTACCACTGCAGCCACGTAAGGACATCGCTCAGTGCAAAAATAGCCACTACCAGGGGATAAACTTATTGATTGAACAAATGCCGCTAAAGAACTGTACATCCTGATCGCACATCACATTGATAGTCTGCGTCCACAGCACCACGCATGCTATCAGCACTATAATCAGAATTACCCAGCGTATTTTTTTCACTCCACACTCCGTCTTATGACCTGATGTAGCCAGGTTATCACGGCTATCTTAAACAGGGGCTAACTGTACCTTCAACAGACGCTTTTCGGAATCGTGCACTTGTTTCACTGCGTAAACCCGTTACGCTTACTCCATGACAACAAAGAAAAAAGAGGCATCGATGCGTTTACTCGTTCGTACGATAATTGTACTGGCACTTGTGTGGATCGGCCTGCTGTTAAGTGGGTATGGCGTATTAATGGGAAGCAAAGAGAATGCCGCGGGTTTGGGTATTCAGTGTAAATATCTCACCGCCCAGGGGGTAAGCACGGCTCAGTACATCCATTCCGACAGCGGGATCATCGGGTTAACCAACTGTCCTGTGCTGCGTAAATCATCTGTTGTGGTGGATAACGGCTAATCAGAGCTAAATTTCGCTTACAAAAACGCCGCAAGAGTGCGGCGTTTTTATTGGAGGCATTGATCAGAACGGGTATTCGTTATAGCCCATTTGCTCTGAAATTTTGCGCGCTGCGGTATGCAGAATTGCCACATACTCATGAAGACGCTCTTCGGAGAAACGCAGCGTTGGGAAAGAGATGCTCAGTCCCGCAATGACAACGCCGAAGCGGTCAAACACCGGCACACCGATGCAGCGCAACCCTTCTTCCTGCTCTTCGTTATCTTCCCCATAACCCTGCTCACGCACTTTATCCAGCACGCTCAGTAGTTCATCCGTACTGGTAATCGTGCGATCGGTGCTGCGTTTGTATTCCACACCGTCAAGGATTTGCTTAACCTCTTCACGATCGCGCCAGGCCAGCAGGACTTTACCAATTGCGGTACTGTACAGCGGGTTACGACGACCGATGCGTGAATACATGCGCAGGTTGTACATGGAGTCAATTTTGTGGATGTAAACGATGCTGTCTTCATCCAGTGCGCCGAGGTGAATGGTCTCTTTCGTCAACCGCGAAAGTTCACGCATCTGAATGTCAGCGCTGCGGATCAGATCCACGTTCTGCAAGGCGCGGGCGCCCAATTCAAACAATTTCAGGGTCAGAGAATATTTTTCTGATTCTCCTTCCTGCGCGACATAACCCAATGATTTCATCGTCTGCAAAAAGCGATAAACGGTGCTTTTCGACATCATCACACGCTGCGACAACTCTGTAATACCAATTTCACGCTCTTCTCCGAGCGCCTGCAAGATGCCAAACACCTTCAGCACGGAAGAAACAGAATCTGGCTGCTTATCCAAATCTGCGATTGCCATTTATCACCTCATGGAGAGTGTTTTATAAAAATCAGAACCGGTTTTTATTATAAATTCGTGTGATGCGCGCTGCAATCTATCTGGGTTTACTTCGTTACAAATCTGCGACATAAAACCGAAATAACGATGCTAAAATAGTTACTCTGAAAATAATTTCACACTGAGTCATTCTTTTCCCATGCAAAAAAACGTTTCTGATGGCCTGCCCTTACCACAGCGGTACGGGGCAATTGCCACTATTGTCATCGGCATTTCGATGGCTGTCCTTGACGGTGCGATTGCCAATGTGGCTCTTCCTACCATTGCCAAAGACCTTAATGCTTCTCCGGCAAGCTCCATCTGGATTGTGAACGCGTACCAGATAGCGATTGTGATTTCCCTTTTGTCACTCTCTTTCCTGGGCGATATGTTTGGTTATCGCCGGGTTTATCTGTGCGGGCTGGTGGTCTTTACTCTCACCTCGCTCTTCTGTGCCCTTTCCGATTCACTGCACACCCTTACGCTTGCGCGTATCGCACAGGGTTTTGGCGGTGCGGCGCTAATGAGCGTGAACACGGCCCTGATACGGCTTATCTATCCTCATCGCCATCTGGGGCGCGGCATGGGCATTAACTCCTTTATTGTGGCCGTGTCGTCCGCCGCCGGGCCGACGATCGCCGCCGCCATTCTGTCCGTAGCCTCGTGGCAGTGGCTGTTTGCCATTAACGTGCCGCTGGGCATTGTGGCGATCTTCTTCGCCCTGCGCTATCTTCCGGAAAATGGTCCGAAAAACACCATGCCACGTTTTGACCTGCCCAGCGCTGTGATGAACGCGCTGACCTTTGGCCTGCTGATTACTGCGCTGAGCGGATTTGCGCAGGGACAGTCTTTGTCGCTCATTGCCGCAGAAATCGTTGCCCTGCTTATCATCGGCTTTTTCTTTGTACGACGCCAGCTGGCGCTGCCCGTGCCGTTACTGCCGGTCGATTTGCTGCGTATTCCGCTGTTTTCGCTATCAATTTGTACCTCCATTTGCTCGTTCTGCGCCCAGATGCTGGCGCTGGTTGCGCTGCCATTCTTTTTGCAGAGCGTGCTTGGCCGTTCGGAAGTGGAAACAGGCTTGCTGCTCACACCCTGGCCTTTGGCAACCATGGTGATGGCCCCGCTGGCCGGGTACCTTATTGAGCGCGTTCATGCCGGACTGCTGGGGGCTATCGGGCTGATCGTCATGGCAGCAGGACTGTTTGCGCTATCGCTCCTGCCCTCCTCGCCGGGGGATCTGGATATTATCTGGCGCATGATCCTTTGCGGGGCAGGTTTCGGTCTGTTCCAGTCACCTAACAACCACACAATTATCACCTCTGCCCCACGTCATCGCAGCGGTGGCGCCAGCGGGATGCTGGGTACGGCAAGACTATTAGGGCAAAGCACCGGGGCCGCAATGGTGGCGTTGATGTTTAACCTTGCCGGGCAAAATGCGACACACGTTGCGCTGATTACCGCAGGGACACTGGCGACCCTCGCGGCTATCATTAGCGGCCTTCGTGTGACCCAGCCAAAGGCGCAGGCATAAAAAAACCGGGCGGAGATTGTCTCCTGCCCGGTTTTTTTTCATCCGGCGGGTATTACTTCAGGTATTCGCCGCTTCGCAGCGCTTCAATACGTTTATCCAGCGGCGGATGTGACATAAACAGCTCGCTCAGCGACTTTGATTTACCATTGATACAGAAGGCCATCATGCTGTTTGCTTCCTGCGGCTCGTAGCTGGTTTTCAGACGTTGCAGCGCAGCAATCATCTTCTCACGACCCACCAGTTTCGCAGAACCGGCATCCGCGTGGAACTCACGATGACGGGAGAACCACATGGTAATGATGCTTGCCAGGATACCGAACACCAGCTCCAGCACCATTGAAACAGCAAAATAGATCAGCGGGTTACCGTTGCTCTCTTCACCCTCATCACGGTTGCCACCCATAAATCCGGCAGCAATCTGCGCCAGAATACGGGAAATAAAGATAACGAAGGTGTTCACCACGCCCTGGATCAAGGTCATGGTGACCATATCGCCGTTAGCGATGTGGCTGATCTCGTGAGCAATAACCGCTTCCGCTTCGTCACGGCTCATGTTTTGCAGCAGACCGGTACTGACGGCCACCAGGGACGCGTCACGACGCGCACCGGTAGCAAACGCGTTGATATCCGGCGCGTGGTAGATCGCCACCTGCGGCATGGCTATGCCCGCCTGCTTTGACTGCTGAGCAACCGTGCTCATCAACCACTGTTCCATATCGTTACGCGGCTGCTCAATAACTTCACCGCCCACGGATTTCAGTGCCATCCACTTCGACATCAGCAGTGAAATGAAAGAGCCGCCGAAACCAAACAGCAGCGCCATAATCAACAGACCCTGAACGCTGCTCGACTGAATTCCCGTCAGGCTTAGCACCAGCCCGAATACCACCATCACCGCCAGGTTGGTGAGCAGGAAGAGCGCGATTCGCATCATAATATTCTTTTAACCTCAGTTTAACAAAACGCACTATGCGATTACCCACATCGTATGGGTATTGCGGCTATTTTCAAGCATCCAGACGGCGTAAGTCACCAGAAAGACACAACTTTACACAATTGGAAATCTGCCTGACGGAAGGATGAGGAACAAAAAGAAACAGGCACAATTTCTTGTGCCTGTTGGGGGATTATTTTGTCGGAGCAGGTTGTACGGCAGGTTTCTCTTTTTCCAGCTTCGCGAGATCAAGCGCGATATGCACCGTCTCGTCCAGATACGGATCGGGCTCCTGGTAATCCTTAGGCAGATCGTCCAGTTTTTTGAGCAGAGGCTTGCCTTCACGTTTGAAGCGATCGTTGATACGCGCCAGACGTGTCGCGTCATCTTCATTGTTCTCTTTCTCACGCTGGGCGTAGTTCAGAGAGACAATGTTCCGTTTCGCTTTCAGAGCGTTGAAACGCGCGATGTCCTTCATGATGTACTGGAATTCCGGATCCTTCCCGATGCGGTCGTTGTGATTTTTCAGCAGTTCCGGACCGAACTGTTTCATATCACCCGATTTCACGAATGTCGCGGCATCAATGCTATCCCACGGCAGCGCGTTATCTTCAAACTTCTCGCCCGTTTCCGTCTCTTCGGTACCTGTCGGCATCATGATGTCCGGCGTCACGCCTTTGCGCTGCGTACTGCCGCCGTTAACACGGTAAAACTTCTGAATGGTGTACTGTACTGAGCCCAGCGCCGGCCATTCAGGGCGCAGCATCTGGTCGTAAATACGGTTCAGAGAGCGGTACTGCTGAACGGTGCCCTTGCCAAACGTCGGTTCGCCGACGATTAACGCCCGGCCGTAATCCTGCATGGCAGCAGCGAAGATTTCCGATGCAGAGGCGCTGAAGCGATCGACCAGCACCACCAGCGGACCCTTATAGTAGACCACGCCATCGGTATCGGCATCTTCACGCACTTTACCGTTGTTATCGCGCACCTGAACCACTGGGCCAGACGGGATAAACAGCCCGGAGAGCGAGACGGCCTCGGTCAATGCCCCGCCGCCGTTGCTGCGCAGGTCGATGATCACACTGCTGACATTCTGCTTTTCAAGCTTCTGGAGCTGCACTTTTACATCATCGGTCAGGCCAACGTAGAAGCCAGGGATATCCAGAACGCCAACCTTCTCTTTACCCACGGTTTTCACCGACATTTTCACCGCGCGATCTTCCAGACGGATACGCTCACGGGTCAGAGTAACGATACGGGTTTTGGTCCCCTTTCCGGCTGGCAGGATCTCCAGGCGAACTTTGCTGCCCTTCGGCCCTTTGATCAACGCAACTACGTCATCAAGTCGCCAGCCAATCACGTCCACCATGCTCTTTCCGGTTTGACCTACACCGACAATACGGTCGCCTACGCTGATCGCTTTGCTTTTCGACGCAGGGCCACCGGCCACCATGGAGTTGATAACGGTGTAGTCATCATCCATCTGAAGCACAGCACCGATACCTTCCAGAGACAGGCTCATTTCGGTATTGAACTGTTCGGTGTTACGTGGAGAGAGATAATTAGTGTGCGGATCAATTTCGTGCGCAAACGCGGTCATCGCCAGCGAGAAAACATCTTCACTGTTGGTCTGCGCCAGACGACGAATTGCGAATTTGTAGCGACGGTTTAACGTCTCACGGATCTCTTTCTCGTCTTTGCCTGTGAGCTTGAGGCTCAATTCGTCATATTTGACTTTTCCGTCCCACAGCGCATTCAGTTCAGCCTCATCTTTCGGCCATGGCGCTTTGCTGCGGTCCAGATTAAAGGTGTCGTTGCCGGTGAAGTCCATCGGACGTTCCAGCACTTTCAGCGCGTATTGATAACGCTCAAAACGGCGCTTTTGCGATAAGTTGTACAGATCGTAGAAAAGATCCAGCTTTCCGGAGCGCAGCTCATCACCCACTTCGGATTTGCGTTTAGCGAACTGTTCGACATCGCTGGCCAGCAGTACGTTATGGCTGTAATCCAGCAAGTTCAGATAACGGTCAAAGATTTTGGCCGAAAAGGCCTGATCGAGATCGAACTGACGATAGTGCGAACGAGTAAAGCGCGAAGTCACGCGCTCACTCACCGTCGCGTGCTGAGTCTCTTCCTTGAGAACCGGAATTTGATCAACACGCGTAATATCGTCCACAGCGAAAGCGTGGCCTGTTATAGCAAACAGGCCAGCCAGCGCGGTGAGCTTAAAAAAAGTGTTCATGCCAGGCTCGGCCTCCGTTTCAGAACAACAAGTGTTCTGCGCGTACAATCATTGACATACCAGAAGTCAGCTGTACACGAACGCCATCTTTGGTGATTTCCAGTACGGTGGCATCCATCGCATTGTTACCCGCTTTAACCTTCAGAGACTGACCTACGCTCAGGGCGTTGATGTCCGAAACTGGGGTGTGGCGCGGCTCTTCGCGCGGCGCACGTGGGGCTTTAGCTGCTGGTTTGTCAGCACGCGGTTTGCGATCGTTATTTTCAGTACGACGCGGTGCCGGACGCGGTTTACGCTCGCGACGAGGGGCGTCTTCCTGACCGTTTGCCGCTGCGGCTTCGCGTTTTTTGGCCTGCTGTTCAGCACGCTGTGCCTGAACGCGAGCTTTGGCTTCTTCAAGCTGCTTACGCGCATGTTCTACGTGCTGCTCGTCCAGCTCACCACACGGGTTGCCGTCAAGGTCGACACGGGTCGCACCCGGCTTGATACCGTACAGGTAACGCCAGCTCGAGGTATAAAGGCGCAAGGCAGAACGAAGCTGCGTTTTGCTGAGGTTCATCTCCCCCTCAACGCGCGCGACCAGATCCTGAAAGATACCGACTTTCAGAGGACGCGCTTCACCTTCAGCGCTGAAGCACTGCGGGAAACGCTCGGCCAGAAATGCGATAACTTCTTTACTGCTATTCAACTTAGGTTGATTTTCCATGAAATTTCCTGATTACAACGGACGTTGCCAACAAGCGCAGGCATGAACAGGCGACATTATAATGACGCTATCAGTAAATGCTACGTTATCCGTTGATTATCCTGCGACGCTCGCAAAGAATTTATGATAATCGGTCTCTGCCAGAACATTTTCCAGGTTTGCGGCCAACGCGCGCAGCCCCTGCTCATCCTCGGCAGTAAAGCGGCTGAAGACCGTGCTGTCGATATCCAGAACGCCAATAATCTGATTTTTAACCACCAGCGGCAGTACGATTTCAGAATTGCTGCTGGCATCGCAGGCAATGTGGCCGTCAAACGCATGTACATCTTCGACACGCTGAACCTGACGGGTCGCCACTGCGGTACCGCACACGCCGCGACCTACCGGGATGCGTACGCAGGCGAGTTTCCCCTGGAAAGGCCCCAGCACCAGCGTGTCGCCTTCCAGCAGATAAAAGCCCGCCCAGTTCACGTCAGAAAGGCGTTCGAACAGTAACGCACTGGTATTTGCCAGAGTGGCTAAGAAACTGGTTTCCCCTGCCATTAATGCCTTAAAATCGCGATTCAGATCCGCGTAGAATTCTGTTTTGTTCATTATTCAATCACTTAGTTATCTTACATAATTACCGCATAGCCTATTAAAATAAGCATTAAATGCGCTCATGCTCAAGATGAATCCGTTCATGAGTTATTATAACTTTCAACAATACTTATCTGTGTGCGACTGATGGCCCTAAAAACACCCCAAATTACGCCGACAAGAAAGATCGTTGTCCGTACGGTAAGCCAGGCTCTGCCTCGTGCACATTATCAGCGTTGTCCCCAGTGCGATACGCTTTTTATGTTGCCGAAGATGAAATCGCACCAAAGTGCTTTTTGCCCTTGCTGCGATGCCAAAATTCGCGATGGCCGGGACTGGTCATTGACGCGTCTGGCGGCAATGGCGGTTACCATGCTGCTGCTGATGCCGTTCGCCTGGACCGAGCCGCTGTTAAAGCTCTACCTGCTTGGCGTGCGTATTGACGCTAACGTATTGCAGGGGATCTGGCAGATGACGCGCGAGGGCGATCCGCTCACCGGCGCTATGGTGCTGTTCTGCGTCGTCGGCGCACCGCTGGTGCTGGTCGCGGCAATTGCCTACCTGTGGTTTGGCAACATTCTGGGGATGAACCTGCGCCCTGTCCTGCTCATGCTGGAAAAGCTCAAGGAGTGGGTGATGCTGGACATCTATCTGGTGGGCGTCGGCGTGGCCTCCATTAAGGTGCAGGATTATGCGTTTTTACAACCCGGCATTGGCCTTTTTGCGTTTATTTCACTGGTCCTGCTGAGTATTTTGACCCTGATTCATCTGAATGTTGAACAGCTTTGGGAGCGATTTTACCCTCAGCGTCCCGCGACCCGGCCTGATGAAAACCTGCGCGTCTGCCTGGGGTGCCATTACACCGGTTTTCCGGATAAACGCGGGAGGTGTCCTCGCTGCCACATTCCGTTAAGATTGCGGCGCAACAACAGCCTGCAAAAATGCTGGGCGGCGCTTATCGCCTCACTGATATTTTTATTCCCGGCCAATATGCTGCCTATCTCCGTAATTTATGTGAACGGCGCCCGACAGGAAGATACTATCCTTTCGGGGATTATCTCTCTGGCGCACAGTAACGTGGGGGTTGCCGCCATTGTGTTCATCGCCAGTATTCTGGTGCCCTTTACCAAAGTGGTGGTGATGTTTACGCTACTTATCAGCATTCACTTTAAATGCGAACAAGGACTACGCACCCGCATCCTGCTTCTGCGATTCGTGACCTGGATTGGTCGCTGGTCGATGTTGGATCTGTTCGTGATTTCGCTGATGATGTCGCTCATCAATCGCGATCAGTTACTTGCTTTTACCATGGGACCCGCAGCTTTTTATTTCGGCTCTGCGGTGATATTGACTATTCTTGCAGTGGAATGGCTGGACAGCCGCTTACTTTGGGACGCACATGAGTCAGGAAACGCCCGCTTCGCCGACTGAAGCGAGAATTAAAACAAAACGCCGCATTTCGCCATTCTGGTTGCTGCCTGTCATCGCGCTGATGATCGCAGGCTGGCTTATCTGGACGAGCTATGAAGATCGCGGAAGTACCATCACGATTGATTTCCAGTCTGCGGACGGCATTGTCGCCGGACGTACCCCCGTTCGCTTCCAGGGGGTGGAAGTGGGTACCGTGCAGGATATTTCCCTCGGCAAAGGGCTGAACAAAATCCAGGTCCGGGCGAGCATTAAGTCTGACATGCAGGATGCCCTGCGCGCCGAAACGCAGTTCTGGCTGGTCACGCCTAAAGCCTCCCTGGCCGGCGTTTCCGGGCTGGATGCGCTTGTGGGCGGTAACTATATCGGCATGATGCCTGGCAAAGGTGAGCCACAGGATCACTTTGTTGCGCTGGATACCCAGCCGAAATATCGGCTGAATAACGGCGATCTGATGATCCACCTCCGCGCGCCGGATTTGGGCTCGCTGAACAGTGGTTCTCTGGTCTATTTCCGCAAAATTCCGGTTGGCCGCGTTTACGACTACGCCATTAACCCGAACAAAGATGGCGTGACCATTGATGTACTGATCGATCGCCGTTTTACCAACCTGGTAAAAAAAGGCAGCCGCTTCTGGAACGTCTCCGGCGTCGATGCTGACCTGAGCTTAAGCGGTGCGAAAGTGAAGCTTGAGAGCCTGGCGGCGCTGGTGAATGGCGCTATCGCCTTCGACTCACCTACTGACTCCAGCCCTGCCGCCGCAGAGGATACCTTTGGTCTGTACGCCGACCTGGCACACAGCCAGCGCGGTGTCATCGTCAAGTTGACCCTGCCGGATGCCAAAGGCCTGAAAGCCGGTTCGACCCCGCTGATGTACCAGGGTTTAGAGGTCGGGCAACTGACAAAATTAACCCTCAACGCGGGCGGCTCCGTTACCGGCGAAATGACGGTGGATCCGAGCGTTGTGGACCTCCTGCGGGAAAAAACACGCATCGAGCTGCGTAATCCGAAGCTCTCCCTCAGCGACGCCAGCATCAGTTCCCTGCTGACGGGAAGCACCTTTGAGCTGATCCCCGGTGAAGGTGCACCGAATAAAAACTTTGTCATCGCGCCGGCGGATAAAGCTCTGCTGCAAAAACCGGGCGTGTTGACGGTTAAGCTGAATGCGCCGGAAAGTTATGGTATCGAAGCCGGTCAACCGCTAATCCTGCACGGTGTGCAGGTGGGTCAGGTTCTGGAACGAAAGCTGACGGAAAAAGGGGTCTCCTTCTCCGCCGCCATCGATCCGCAGTACGGCAACCTTGTGCACGGCGACAGTAAATTTGTGGTGAACAGCCGGGTCGACGTGAAGGTGGGTCTGGACGGCGTTGAGTTCCTCGGCGCCAGCGCCAGCGAGTGGGTTAACGGCGGGATCCGCATTCTGCCGGGCAGCAAAGGCGCGCTGCGTGAGAGCTATCCACTGTTCGCCAATCTGGACAAAGCCATTGAAAACAGCCTCGGCGACCTGCCGACCACCACGCTGACCTTAAGCGCTGAAACGCTGCCGGATGTCCAGGCAGGCTCCGTCGTGCTTTATCGTAAGTTTGAGGTCGGAGAAGTGATCACCGTTCGTCCTCGTGCGGACGCGTTTGATATCGAACTGCATATCAAGCCGGAGTATCGCAAGCTGCTCACGCCAAACAGCGTGTTCTGGGCTGAAGGCGGCGCGAAAGTGCAGCTCAACGGCAACGGGCTGACCGTACAGGCGTCTCCCCTCTCCCGTGCCCTGCGCGGTGCGATCAGCTTCGATAACCTGAGCGGCGCGGGCGGCAACATGCGTAAAGGTGACAAGCGGATCCTCTTCCCGTCTGAAACCGCGGCGCGCGCCGTCGGGGGACAGATTACCCTGCACACCTTTGATGCCGGTAAACTGGCAGAAGGCATGCCTATCCGCTATCTCGGAATTGATATCGGGCAGGTTCAGAAGCTGACGCTGATCACCGCGCGCAATGAAGTTCAGGCTACCGCCGTGCTTTATCCGGAATATGTACAGACGTTCGCCCGGGCAGGCTCGCGCTTCTCGGTGGTTACGCCGCAAATTTCTGCCGCAGGGGTTGAGCATCTCGACACCATACTTCAGCCGTACATTAACGTTGAACCGGGTCGGGGCAACGCGCGTCGTGAGTTTGAGTTGCAGGAGGCGACCATCACCGATTCCCGTTATCTGGACGGTCTGAGCATTGTGGTTGAAGTACCGGAAGCCGGTTCGCTGGGCATCGGTACGCCGGTCCTGTTCCGCGGTATTGAAGTGGGGACAGTAACAAGCCTGACGCTGGGTAATCTGTCCGATCGCGTGATGGTCGGCCTGCGCATCAGCCAGCGTTATCAGCATCTGGTTCGCAACAACTCAGTGTTCTGGCTCGCTTCAGGCTACTCGCTGGACTTCGGCCTGACCGGTGGCGTGGTCAAAACGGGGACCTTTAACCAGTTCATTCGCGGCGGCATTGCCTTCGCGACGCCGCCTGGCACGCCTCTGGCGCCTAAGGCGCAGGCAGGAAAACACTTCCTGCTGCTGGAAAGTGAACCGAAAGAGTGGCGCGAATGGGGAACGGCGCTGCCGCGTTAATCTCGCAGGCTCCGGTGTCAACGCGCCGGAGCCTTTATGTTACACTGCGCGCCTGAATGTTTCCCTGTGGTGTGCCCGTGGCTCAAAACTCCGTATTTCTTCCTGAACAATTCCTCGCACAGATGCGCGAGGCGCTTCCTGCTCATCTCTCTTTCGACGATTTCGTCGCCGCCTGCCAGCGCCCTTTGCGTCGAAGTATTCGCGTCAATACGCTGAAAATCAGCGTCGGAGCGTTTCTGGATCTCGTCTCCTCCTACGGCTGGCAGCTGACGCCGGTGCCGTGGTGTGAGGAAGGGTTCTGGATCGAGCGGGATGACGAGGAGAACCTGCCGCTCGGCAGCACCGCCGAGCACCTGAGCGGGCTGTTTTATATTCAGGAAGCCAGCTCCATGCTGCCGGTTGCCGCGCTGTTTGCCGACGGAAACCAGCCTGAGCGGGTGATGGATGTCGCGGCGGCGCCGGGCTCTAAAACCACGCAAATTGCCGCCCGGATGAACAACCGCGGCGCGATCCTCGCCAACGAATTTTCCGCCAGCCGCGTCAAAGTCCTGCACGCCAATATCAGCCGCTGCGGGATCCACAACGTCGCGTTAACACACTTCGACGGTCGCGTGTTTGGCGCTGCCTTGCCGGAAGCTTTTGATGCCATCCTGCTCGACGCGCCCTGCTCCGGCGAAGGCGTAGTGCGTAAAGATCCTGATGCGTTAAAAAACTGGTCCGTTGAAAGCAACCTGGAGATCGCCGCCACGCAGCGTGAACTGATCGACAGTGCGTTTCATGCCCTGCGCCCCGGTGGAACGCTGGTTTACTCCACCTGCACGCTGAACCGCGATGAAAACGAGGACGTCTGCCTGTGGCTCAGGCAACGCTATGCGGATGCCGTCGAGTTTCTGCCGCTGGACACCCTCTTCGATTCGGCCAGTCACGCGGCCACCCCTGAAGGCTTCCTGCACGTCTTCCCGCAGATTTACGATTGCGAGGGGTTCTTTGTCGCACGACTGCGTAAAACCCGCGCCGTCGATCCGCTGCCTGTCCCTAAGTTTAAGGTCGGCAACTTCCCATTCGCGCCGGTCAAAGGCCGTGAGGCGGCACAGGCGCAAGCGGCTGCCAGCAAAGTGGGACTGCACTGGGATGAGAGCCTGCGCCTCTGGATGCGTGACAAAGAGCTGTGGCTGTTCCCGGTCAACATCGAACCGCTGATTGGTAAGGTGCGTTTCTCCCGCCTCGGTATTCGCCTGGCGGAGATCCACAACAAAGGCTATCGCTGGCAGCACGAAGCGGTCATTGCGCTGGCAGGCAATGAGAACACCTTCGCCCTGACGCATCATGAAGCGGAAGAGTGGTATCGCGGTCGTGACGTTTACCCGGAAGACGGCCCGTCACAGGATGAAGTCATCGTGACGTATCAGGGCTATCCGCTCGGGCTGGCGAAAAAAGTCGGCTCGCGGCTGAAAAACAGCTATCCGCGTGAACTGGTACGCGATGGTCGCCTGTTTACCGGTAACAGCCGCACTGACTGAAAAAACGCATTTTTTTACTGGCGATTTCGCTCTCCTTGTCTAGGATCAAAAATGGATGACTGCACTGGTCATACCAGATTTTGGGCAACAAACCGGAGAGCATTATGACGAAAACCAGCGTACGCATTGGCGCTTTTGAAATCGACGACGCTGAATTGCGCGGCGAAGCACAAGGCGAACGAACGTTAAGTATTCCCTGCAAATCCGATCCGGATTTGTGCATGCAACTGGACGCCTGGGATGCAGATACCAGCGTCCCGGCGATCCTTGATGGGGAACATTCCGTTCTGTACCGTGAACATTACGACAGTAAAACCGATGCCTGGGTCTTGCGTCTTGCATAACCCAAAGAGAACCCGCCCGAAGGCGGGTTATTTATTACTGAAGCTGCGTCAGCGTCAGAAAGCCCCCGAACACCGCTCCCGTATCAATGTAGTGCAGATTGTTGAAATCGTAGCGCTTGTCCACAGGCGTATGTCCGAACCAGAAGTGATCCGCACCGCTAATGCCCTGCCCTCTACCCACCATAAAGCCCATTAACCGGTCGCGATCCCACAGCACCCGCTGGGCATCTACCGGCTTATGCCAGGCATATTCGGCGGCGGGATAATCCGCATGAGCAATCACGTTCAGACCGTTTTTGCAGGTTATTTCAATAATGTGCGGTAAGTCCCGACACGCGTCGAGTAAATCCTTCGCCTGCTTTTGTTGAGCGACCGTAAGCCCGGTAAACCAGTTACCGCCATTTATCGACCAGAGACTAAAATCATTATTTTCAAGCGCATCTAACGCCATTTGCTCGTGATTACCGCGTACCGCATAAAACCACTTTTCCTGCATCAACTGTAAACATTTCACGCTGTCGGGACCGCGGTCGATAATATCCCCCACCGAGATAAGCAGATCCGCATCAGGATTAAAATGCCGTCGTTTAAGCTCATCCATAAGCCACTGATAGCAACCATGAATATCGCTGACAACCCAGACATGACGCCAGTGTTCTCCCTCTATTTTCTGATACATAACGCCTCCTGTAAGAAGTATAGCTGCCACAGAAAATGTCATGCGCTGGCGTTGGATATCGCGAATCCAAACAAACCATAAACCAGCCGGAAATAAAGATCGCTGCGCTATTAATCCCTTATTCCCTGGCCTTTAAAATAATGCGGAATAAAAAGAGGGTTTTTCACGTGTCAAACATACACCTGCAAAACGATGTTTTTTATCCGCATCGCACAAATATTATTTCTGAACTGGTGAGAGGGAAACGCGTTCCCGGCCCAATCTGGCACAAACGTGATTACCGGTTAAAGTTCCTTCTGCGCTCGCTTTTATTCTGGTCCTCCACCCATCGCATGCTGGAGGCGCTATCCGGGCGCGATGATTTCGACAGGCTGCTCACCTCTCAAATTACCTTGCCGAGTAAAACTCACCGCCAGTATCTGATGCGTGGCCTGAACTCAAACGACCGGGCCGATGCTATCGTCAGCCACTATCAGTGGATTGATAGTCTGACAAATACCGCCCTCGCCCACGCGCTGACTAATCCGCAAGAGGTGCCGGTTGTCCGGTTCGAGGCAAAAAACGGCGAAATCTATACCGTCCACGCCTCGTCCGCAGGTAAGGCTGAACGTGAAGGCGAAAGCACGCTTTGGCTGCATGACAATGACAACACGCTGCTTGCCAGCCTGACGTTCTGTGTCGCACGCAGTAACGGCCGTATGGTGCTGGTGATCGGCGGCCTCCAGGGTCCCCGTCGTCATGTTTCACGGGAGGTGATTAAGCAGGCTACCCGTGCCTGCCATGGGCTTTTCCCGAAACGCGTGCTGATGGAGGTGATCTTCCAGCTTGCCTCACGCTCGAACATCAGCGCGATTTTTGCCGTCAGCGATGAAGGCCATGTTTTCCGCGCGCTGCGCTACCGTCTGAGTAAAGGGCGTCATTTTCACGCCAGCTACGACGAGTTCTGGGAAGGCCTGAACGGAAAGAAACTCTCCCCCTTCTGCTGGCAGTTGCCGCTCCAGATGGAGCGTAAAGCACTGGAGGAGATTGCCAGCAAAAAACGCGCCGAATACCGTCGCCGCTTTGCGTTACTTGATGATATTGCGGCTTCCGTACATGCGCGCATTGATCCCGCAGTCGTCTCAGGCAAAATACAAACAAAAATTTAACAAAACAGCCAAAAAGGACTGGACTTACGCCTGCCGGGTTGTGGTATGTTTGAAGCAGGCGCACAGGAAGTGAACCTTCTGCTGAGACGAAAACCGGATTTTATCGTTTATTTTCATGCAGATAAAAAGAGACCGAATACGATTCCTGTTTCCGATTCAACCAGTCCTTTTTGAATTTATTCAAAAACTTACATATCAGAAACCCGTTAAAAACGGGTTTCAATGCTTACCAATTCATCCATTCAAGATCAAACCGTTGCCATCTTTTTCGAGTGGGCGACGAGTGAACTTCGGGATCGCTTCGATCCGAAATACCCCCAACTTTGCGTAGCTCCTTCCAGTTTCGCAACATGCAGCTTTACGCCTACCTCTGCCATCAGCATAATCACCACCGATCCGATTGTAAGACTTAACCAGCGCGCGCTACTTTTTCTCCCTGCCCTATACTTTCAGTCTGACTGACTGGAGGTTTCTATGTGTGGACGCTTTGCACAAGCCCAAACCCGTGAAGACTATCTGGCATATCTTGCCGATGAAGGCGATCGCGACATTGCATATGACCCGGAACCAATTGGCCGGTACAACGTGGCGCCAGGCACTAAAGTGCTGCTGTTGAGCGAACGCGACGAGCAGCTGCACCTAGATCCGGTTTTCTGGGGCTACGCACCTGGATGGTGGGACAAACCGCCATTAATTAACGCGCGTGTAGAAACCGCAGCCACCAGTAGAATGTTCAAGCCTCTCTGGCAGCATGGCCGGGCGATCTGTTTTGCGGATGGATGGTTCGAATGGAAGAAGGAAGGCGACAAGAAACAGCCCTACTTCATTCACCGCGCCGACGGCCAGCCAATATTCATGGCAGCGATCGGCAGCACGCCACTTGAACGCGGCGATGAAGCAGAAGGTTTTCTGATTGTGACGTCCGCAGCTGATAAAGGCCTAGTCGATATCCACGACCGCCGTCCACTTGTTCTTTCACCGGAAACTGCACGCGAATGGATGCGCCAGGATATAGGCGGAAAGGAAGCTGAAGAGATAGCTGCCGATGGTGCTGTGCCCGCCGACAAGTTTATCTGGCACGCCGTTACGCGTGCCGTGGGGAATGTTAAGAATCAGGGACCGGAGCTGATCCAGCCGCTTTCTTGAGCCTGGTAATCATATCGGTAATCCGTCATCTATTGCGCGGTTGATGAAGAACGTCACTCGGCCAAGAACTTCGACCTCTTCGAGTGCGTTTCCCTCTATCGCCTCACCATCATCTGTAATGAGCGCCTTGCCCATCAGCTTAGCAAACTGCGTATGACCGTCGCAAAGGATAAGTAACACATCGCCGGGTGTTCTTTTCACAACTGGCTCAATGACTGCAAATCCTGAATCAGTTTCAAGCACCCTACTTTCTGCCCCGATGTTGCAAATCACCTCGGGTGAAAGTTGGCGCTCGACATAATCGCTTGCAGGTGATGCAAATCCCATTATTGGACCCTCCCCATGTTACGCAGGATCCAGTACCTGTCGTCGCTACCGTCTGTCGTCTTGTCAGCAAAGTCTTTTTGGTATCGCTCTATCCAGGCATTCGCTTCTTCTCGCGTGTAGTGCCAGTTGAACTCCCGCAATTTCTCTATGAATGCGTCTGTGCTCAGATAGCGATAGCCCTTGGGGTTTAACTCTATGGCCGCAACAAACGCGGCATGAATGTCTGCTGTGCGTGGCATAATCACCTCACAATATAACTGTATGTATATACAGTATCGTCAAATATGAGGGTCGATCAAGTTTCACAGTGGTGCTAAACTTCAGACCTTTCCGAATTGACTGATTTATATAATGTTAAAGCTCTTTGCTAAGTACACATCAATAGGTGTTATCAACACGCTCATTCACTGGGTTGTGTTCGCCGTTTGCATCTACGCATTCCATACAGGTCAGGCACTTGGCAACTTTGCCGGATTCGTTGTGGCTGTGTCTTTCAGCTTCTTTGCAAACGCCAGGTTCACGTTTAAGTCTTCGACAACCACGATGCGCTACATGCTGTATGTAGGGTTTATGGGATCCTTGAGCGCAGCTGTTGGTTGGGCTGCCGATAAGTCCGGTATGGCTCCAATTGTGACTCTCATTCTCTTCTCCGCTATCAGTCTGGTGTGCGGCTTTATCTATTCAAAGTTCATTGTCTTTAGGGATGCGAAATGAAAATTTCTCTGGTCGTTCCGGTATTTAATGAAGAAGATGCTATTCCAATCTTCTACAAAACCGTGCGGGAGTTTGAAGAGCTACAACAGCATGAAGTAGAGATAGTCTTTATCAACGACGGCAGTAAAGATGCGACAGAATCAATAATAAATGCGCTCGCTGTGGCCGATCCGCTTGTCATTCCTCTTTCCTTTACCCGCAATTTCGGTAAAGAACCTGCGCTGTTTGC
>NZ_JBMKJN010000004.1:185172-281301 GCF_049236805.1 Enterobacter cloacae complex sp. XAL002 | reverse complement strand
CTTTCCTCTTTCAGAGTCAACCCGTTATTTCAGGATTTTTTCTCTTCAACCGACCGGGTAGTCTGTGAAGTGATTCACATCCGCCGTGTCGATGGAGGCGCATTATAGGGAGCCGCCGAGGAATGACAAGCGGAAAAATGCATTTTTATTTCAACCGCTCACCTTTTCACCAAAACGTCTATTTTTGGTGCTTTTTAATCTCTTTTGGCAGATCTGCCAGACTAGTTATCACCCAGTCAGCTGCATTTTCTGCTTCTGGGGTGACTGGTTTACCGGTCCGCACTAATACTTTGGTTCCCACACCTGCCGCCGCCGCTGCCTGCATATCCTCCAGTTTATCGCCCACCATAAAAGACGCGGCCATATCAATGTGCAGGAATTCCTGTGCAGAGATAAACATGCCCGGGTGTGGCTTACGGCAATCACATGTCTGACGATACGCTTCTACTGTTCCCTGTGGATGATGCGGACAATAATAGATGCCATCAAGATCGACGCCACGATCGGCCAGAGACCAGTCCATCCATTCCGTCAGCGTCTCGAACTGCGCTTCGGTGAATTTACCCCGGGCGATACCGGACTGATTAGTTACCACCACCAGCGCATAGCCCATCTCTTTCAGCTGGCGCATGGCATCTATTACGCCCTCAATAAATTCGAACTCATCAATCTCATGGACGTAACCGTGATCCACATTAATTGTGCCGTCACGATCGAGAAAAATTGCGGGTACAGATTTTGCCACCGGTTTGCTCCTGAAAAAGGCTTGTTCAGCTAGTATCTCATGAATCGCAGCGCAATAAAGTGCTCATCGCACAGAGGTGGATTGATTTAGACGTCTGGATGCCTTAACATCCATTTTGTTTACGGTCATTCCCCGTATCTGGCAGAAGAAAATGCCACGGCTAACTTACATACGATAAAAATAATCTAATGATTAAACTTTCCAATATCACCAAAGTGTTCCAGCAGGGGAACCGAACCATTCAGGCGCTGAACAACGTCAGCCTGCATGTGCCTGCTGGTCAGATTTATGGCGTCATTGGCGCATCGGGTGCGGGTAAAAGTACGCTGATCCGGTGTGTTAACCTGCTTGAGCGCCCGACCCAGGGCAGCGTAGAAGTTGGCGGCCAGGAGCTTACCGCTCTCTCAGAAAAAGAACTCACCAAAGCGCGTCGCCAGATTGGCATGATTTTCCAGCACTTTAACCTGCTGGCCTCACGCACGGTTTTTGGAAACGTGGCGTTACCGCTGGAGCTGGATAACACACCAAAAGAAGAGGTTACCCGACGCGTCACCGAACTGCTGGATCTGGTTGGGCTGGGTGATAAGCATGACAGCTACCCGGCCAACCTCTCAGGCGGGCAAAAGCAGCGTGTAGCAATCGCTCGCGCGCTGGCAAGCAACCCAAAAGTGCTGCTGTGTGATGAAGCCACCAGCGCGTTAGATCCGGCCACCACGCGTTCTATCCTGGAACTGCTGAAAGACATTAACCGTCGTCTGGGCCTGACTATCCTCCTTATTACGCACGAAATGGACGTGGTGAAGCGTATCTGTGACTGCGTCGCCGTCATCAGCAACGGTGAGCTGATTGAGCAGGACACGGTCAGCGAAGTCTTCTCGCACCCGAAAACGCCTCTGGCTCAGCAGTTCATTCAGTCCACACTGCATCTGGATATTCCGGAAGATTATCTGGAACGTTTAAAAGCAGACGCAACGCCTGACAGCGTCCCGATGCTGCGCATGGAGTTCACGGGCCAGTCCGTTGACGCACCGCTGCTGTCCGAAACCGCGCGTCGCTTTAACGTGAATAACAACATTATTAGCGCGCAGATGGACTACGCCGGTGGCGTGAAGTTCGGCATTATGCTGACGGAAATGCACGGCACACAGGAAGAAACCCAGGCGGCAATTGCCTGGCTGCAAGAACATCACGTAAAAGTAGAGGTGCTGGGTTATGTCTGAGCCGATGATGTGGCTACTGGTTCGCGGCGTTTGGGAAACGCTGGCAATGACCTTCGTATCGGGCTTTTTTGGTTTTGTGATTGGGCTGCCGGTCGGCGTACTGCTGTACGTCACGCGCCCGGGTCAAATTATTGAAAACGCGAAGCTGTATCGCACGCTCTCTGCGCTGGTGAACATTTTCCGTTCTATACCGTTTATTATCCTGCTGGTGTGGATGATTCCGTTTACACGCGTTATTGTCGGGACGTCGATTGGTTTGCAGGCGGCAATTGTCCCGCTAACCGTAGGCGCCGCGCCGTTTATCGCCCGTATGGTGGAAAACGCCCTGCTGGAAATCCCAACAGGCCTGATTGAAGCTTCCCGCGCTATGGGTGCGACGCCAATGCAGATCGTTCGCAAAGTTCTGCTGCCTGAGGCGCTGCCTGGGCTGGTGAATGCAGCAACCATCACGCTTATCACCCTGGTCGGTTATTCCGCGATGGGCGGCGCCGTGGGTGCTGGCGGTTTAGGACAGATTGGATATCAGTACGGCTATATTGGCTATAACGCTACCGTAATGAATACCGTTCTGGTATTGCTGGTTGTGCTGGTTTACTTAATCCAATTCTCTGGCGATCGTATCGTCCGGGCTGTTACGCATAAATAACGTTACAAACAACACAAACTCGACGAGTTAAGGATATAACATGGCGTTTAAATTTAAGACCTTTGCAGCAGTAGGCGCACTGATTGGTTCGCTGGCACTGGTGGGTTGCGGTCAGGACGAAAAAGATCCGAACCACATCAAAGTAGGCGTTATCGTCGGTGCAGAGCAGCAGGTTGCTGAGGCCGCGCAGAAAATCGCGAAAGAAAAATATGGCCTGGACGTTGAGCTGGTGACCTTCAACGATTACGTTCTGCCGAACGAAGCGCTGAGCAAAGGCGACATTGACGCTAACGCCTTCCAGCATAAACCGTACCTGGATCAACAGATCAAAGATCGCGGCTACAAGCTGGTTGCTGTCGGTAACACCTTCGTTTACCCGATTGCCGGTTATTCCAAGAAAATTAAATCTCTGGATGAACTCCAGCCGGGTTCACAGGTTGCCGTCCCTAACGACCCAACCAACCTTGGCCGTTCGCTGCTTCTGCTCCAGAAAGTGGGCCTGATTAAACTGAAAGAAGGTGTTGGCCTGTTGCCGACCGTTCTGGACGTGACCGAAAACCCGAAAAATCTGAAAATTGTTGAGCTGGAAGCCCCTCAGCTGCCACGTTCTCTGGACGATGCACAGATCGCGCTGGCCGTTATCAACACCACTTACGCCAGCCAGATCGGTTTGACCCCTGCGAAAGATGGCATCTTTGTTGAAGACAAAGATTCCCCGTACGTCAACCTGATCGTGACTCGCGAAGACAACAAGGACGCGGAAAACGTGAAGAAATTCCTGCAGGCATATCAGTCTGAAGAAGTTTACCAGGAAGCCAATAAGGTGTTTAACGGCGGCGCGGTTAAAGGCTGGTAATCTCACCTCAGTGTAATATCATCAAGACGGGCATTTGCCCGTCTTGTCATTTGTGCGGTCAACTGCTTCAATATCTGACGTTTTGATTATCCACTGAGGAACTATTATGCGTGCTTTACCGATCTGTCTTTTAGCACTGATGCTGAGCGGCTGTTCTATGCTAAGCAGATCTCCTGTTGAACCCGTTCAAAGCACTGCAACCCCGCCAAAAGCGGAGCCAGCAAAACCGAAAGCGCCTCGCGCTGCGCCGGTACGTATTATTACTAAAGCCGACGAGCTGGTCGGTAAGCCATTCCGTGAACTGGGCGAAGTGAGCGGCGAATCCTGCCAGGCAACAAATCAGGACTCCCCTCCAAATATCCCAACAGCCCGCAAGCGTATGCAAATCAACGCGTCGAAAATGAAAGCCAACGCGGTGCTGCTGCACAGTTGCGAGGTCACCAGTGGTACGCCGGGCTGCTACCGTCAGGCGGTATGTATCGGTTCTGCGCTTAACATCACGGCGAAATGAGTTCATTTCAGTTCGAGCCGATAGGCGTGATCCGCTCCCCTTATAAAGAAAAGTTCGCCGTGCCGCGTCAGCCGGGACTGGTCCTTAACGGCGGCGGCGAGCTGCATCTTGTCGCGCCGTATAATCAGGCCGATGCAGTGCGCGGGCTTGAGGCATTCAGCCATTTATGGGTGGTGTTTGTGTTTCACCAGACCATGGAAGGCGGCTGGCGTCCTACCGTTCGTCCTCCTCGTCTGGGCGGAAATGCCAGAATGGGAGTTTTTGCCACCCGCTCAACGTTCCGACCGAATCCAGTCGGGATGTCGCTGGTCGAACTGAAAGGGATACGCTGTCAGAAAGATCGGGTGATCCTGGAGTTAGGTAGCCTTGACCTGGTTGATGGCACGCCGGTCATCGATATTAAACCTTACCTGCCCTTCGCCGAAGCGCTGCCGGATGCCCGTGCAAGCTATGCTCAGGACGCCCCACAGGCAGAGATGCCGGTTTACTTCACATCTGAAATAACGACGCAAATCAGCCAGCTGGAAAAGCGCTATCCTCGTCTGCGTGACTTTATCGTCGAAGTCCTGGCGCAGGACCCTCGTCCCGCCTACCGCAAAGAGGAAGACGCAGGAAAAACGTACGCCGTCTGGCTGCTGGACTTTAACGTGCGCTGGCGCGTAACTGATGCAGGTTTTGAAGTGTTTGCCCTGGAACCCAGGTAATTTTGTTCTCCTCTCTTTTGGCATCTTTGCCACACTGGTAAACTAAACCACTTTTTTTGTGTCAGGCTGGTGTTTCAGCCTGTTCCAATCGTCGAAATGGAACCGTAACAACATGCGTACTAGCCAATATCTGCTCTCCACTCTGAAGGAGACACCTGCCGACGCCGAGGTGATCAGCCACCAGCTGATGCTGCGCGCCGGGATGATCCGCAAGCTGGCCTCCGGGTTATACACCTGGCTGCCGACCGGCGTGCGCGTCCTGAAAAAAGTCGAAAACATCGTGCGTGAAGAGATGAACAACGCCGGTGCTATCGAGGTGTTAATGCCGGTCGTTCAGCCCTCTGAACTGTGGCAGGAGAGCGGTCGCTGGGAGCAGTACGGTCCTGAACTGCTGCGTATTGCCGATCGTGGCGATCGTCCATTCGTCCTCGGCCCAACGCATGAAGAAGTGATCACCGATCTGATCCGTAACGAGCTGAGCTCTTACAAACAGCTGCCGCTGAACTTCTTCCAGATCCAAACCAAGTTCCGTGACGAAGTGCGCCCACGCTTTGGCGTGATGCGCTCTCGCGAATTCCTGATGAAAGATGCCTACTCTTTCCATACTTCTCAGGAATCACTGCAAGAGACCTACGACAAAATGTACGTGGCCTACAGCAAAATCTTCTCCCGCATGGGGCTGGATTTCCGTGCTGTACAGGCTGATACCGGTTCAATCGGCGGTAGCGCCTCTCATGAATTCCAGGTTCTGGCGCAGAGCGGCGAAGACGATGTAATTTTCTCTGACTCCTCTGATTACGCCGCCAACATTGAGTTCGCAGAAGCGCTGGCACCAAAAGAACCACGCGGCGCGGCAACGCAAGAGATGACGCTGGTTGATACGCCAAACGCGAAAACCATCGCTGAGCTGGTTGAACAGTTTAATCTGCCGATCGAAAAAACCGTGAAAACCCTGCTGGTGAAATCGGCTGAAGGCAGCGCTTACCCGCTGGTAGCCCTGCTGGTCCGTGGCGATCACGAGCTGAACGAAGTGAAAGCCGAGAAGCTGCCGCAGGTTGCCAGCCCGCTGACCTTCGCAACGGAAGCCGAAATCCGCGCCGTGGTGAATGCAGGTCCTGGTTCTCTGGGTCCGGTGAACATGCCTGTTCCTGTGGTCATTGACCGCACCGTTGCGGCAATGAGCGACTTCGCTGCGGGCGCAAACATCGACGGTAAACACTACTTCGGCATCAACTGGGATCGTGACGTGGCGACGCCGGAAGTGGCTGACATCCGTAACGTGGTCGCAGGCGATCCAAGCCCGGACGGCAAGGGTACCCTGATGATTAAACGCGGTATCGAAGTAGGCCACATCTTCCAGCTGGGCGATAAGTACTCGCGCGCAATGAACGCTGCCGTTCAGGGCGAAGATGGTCGTAACCAGGTTCTGACCATGGGCTGCTACGGCATTGGGGTAACGCGCGTTGTTGCGGCCGCTATCGAGCAGAACTATGACGAACGCGGAATCGTCTGGCCGGATAACATCGCGCCGTTCCAGGTGGCGATCCTGCCAATGAACATGCATAAGTCTTACCGCGTGCAGGAGCTGGCAGAGAAACTCTACGCTGAGCTGAGCGCGAAAGGTATCGACGTGCTGATGGATGACCGGAAAGAGCGTCCTGGCGTGATGTTTGCTGATATGGAACTGATCGGTATTCCACACACCATCGTCATCGGCGACCGTAACCTCGACAGCGATGAGATTGAATACAAGTACCGTCGCAACGGCGAAAAACAGATGATCAAGACGGGCGACATTCTTGATTACCTGGTGAAAGCCATCAAAGGCTAAGAAACAAAAAAACCCCGCCAGTGCGGGGTTTTTTAATGGCTATAACTTATTTGCTTTCGCAGTCTTTACCCGCAGCAAACTTCGCGTCTTTATCTGCCACCAGCGTTTTCACCAGCTCACCGCTATCGGGGTTTGGCTCCAGCGTAAAATGCCCTTCAACCGTCAGCAACACTGGTTTGCTGTCGTTACCGCGCGCGACGGCATAGTCACGCTCCAGCTGGGCATTGTTCGCCACGCTGACTTTCTTCCCGGTTGCACAGTCCGTGAAGATCGCCGCATCCGCCATGTAGAAATACATCCCTCGCATCGCCATTGGGGTTGCAGGCAGGGTCGCTTTTACCGGGGCCAGCGTGTAGTTGAACTGGGATTCAATCGGGTTGCCTTCGCGATCGAGCATCTCCATCCCCTCGCCTTTGGCGCGGAAATACGTTTTATCGCCCGTGGTATCAGTCAATACCAGCTTTTCAGCCGTACGCGCCCATGTTCCGTATGTTGCAAAAGAAGACGGCTCTTTCGCCCCCTGATAGCGCTGGTTCATCACCCAGGTGCCATCTTTTTGCAGGAACAGAGAGGTTTCGATGCCTTCACAATCTGCACATGGCAATACGCCGCGCCAGCTCTGCTGCATCGGCTTCAATTCTTCGTTTTGCGTTGGCTGTAGTACCTGTGTTTCTGAACGGTTGTTACAGCCAAAAAGCGCGAACAGGCTTGTCACGGCCAGCGCTGATAATAATGCTTTTTTCACAATACATTCCTTATGAAAAAGTGTGTCCCTTTCGTCACATTACGGGTGACGGACTTTGCCACGCAGTGACTTTACGGTGGATTTCTGCGCCTTCGATGACAACCGACGTTCTTTCGATGCCCGCGTTGGACGTGTTGCCCGGCGACTTTTTTGTACAGCCGTCAGCTCTTTTATGACCGCCGCCAGTCTGGAAAGTGCCGCTTCCCGGTTCATTTCCTGGCTGCGATATTCCTGCGCTTTAATCACAATCACACCTTCACTGGTGATCAGATGATGGCTGGCGGCGAGCAGGCTTTCTTTATAATACTCTGGCAGGCTGGAGGCCCGGATGTCAAAGCGCAAATGGATAGCCGTTGAGGCCTTGTTAACGTGCTGCCCCCCTGCGCCCTGAGCACGGATGGCGGTGATCTCCAGCTCGTGATCAGGGATGCTGACGTTTCGGGACAACTCAATCATGATACGGGCTGCCAGGCCGTGAGATGAATTTCCAGATTATTCTGAGAATCGGAAAGCCAGATGGCGCCGTCCTGAATCGTTGCCTGAAGCGCCATTGTCCGGCTGGCGAACGCGCTCAGCTGTGCCAGTTGTTCATCATCCAGATACCAGACGGTAAGATTTTTGAACTGCGCACATTTATTTTTGTTTTGCTGCCACCAGATCTCCGCCGCGCGCTGGTTATAGGCAAACAACGCCACTTCAGCTGACTGGGTGCACGCCTTTTTGATCCGGCGTTCATCCGGCAGGCCAAGCTCAATCCATAAATCGATACCCAGATGATCGTTGCGCAGCCAGGCTTCCGGTTCATCTTCCGCGCTTAAACCACGGGTAAATTGCAGACGCTCGTCGGCATACTTAATCCACGCCAGCAGGCGCAGCATCATGCGCTCCTGGGTTTCAGAAGGGTGACGCGCCAGCGTCAATGACGCATCCAGAAACTGGTTACGGTCAAGATCCGCCACATTGACCACAGCTTTATAAATTGTCGCTTTCAGCGCCATGAGAGAACTCCTTTCGAATCAGGCGTACATTGTAGCGAAAACTGCAGCAAAAGGCTGTTACGAGGTGGTGGCACCCCGTTATCAAGGCGCTGATATTGCTTAAATGAGTATGGTATAGTCACCTTGCTAAACCGAGTTTAACTTCGTAGGCTTAATGATATCTCACAGTAAGTCAGTACGCTGGCAGGAGGTGATGTGAATAATTATTGTGAGTTGATTCGCAGACGGTATGCGGAAATTGCCAGCGGAGATCTGGGGTACATCCCGGATGCGTTGGGCTGTGTATTGAACGTGCTGAATGAAGTGGCCTCTGATGAGAGCCTTTCTGAATCGGTCAGGGAAAAAGCAGCGTATGCTGCGGCGAATTTACTGGTGAGCGATTATGTCGATGAATGATACCTATCAACCCATCAATTGTGATGACTATGACAACCTCGAACTCGCCTGCCAGCATCATTTAATACTGACGCTGGAGCTAAAAGATGGCGAAGTGCTAAAGGCAAAGGCCAGCGATCTGGTTTCCCGTAAAAATGTGGAATACCTGGTTGTGGAAGATGCAGGTGCAACGCGTGAGCTACGCCTCGACAAAATTGCCAGTTTCAGCCATCCGGAAATCGGCACCGTCGTGGTGAGCGAATCCTGATAACCAACGGGCAGCCAGGCTGCCCGTTACGCTTTCCATTCAAAATTGACACCCGCTTCAGCCCATCCTTCCTGGGTAATAAACACACCTGCCGCCGCGATGAGCGTGTCGCCGTAAAACAGAAGCGGCGTGGTATCACGTCGCCAGGGCGGAACGTTCTGTTCCTGCCAGATTTTCTTCAGTTTACGCCCGCCGTTACGCCCAACGATATGCAGCATGCCGCTGGCCCTGAAGCGTATGGTGACGTTCTCGTCCGGCTCAGGTAGACGCACATTGCCCGAATGGCTTAACGCAACGACACCGGCATTCAACGGTAGCGTTAATGCTTTTTCCGGCGACGGCCAGTCAAGCACAACGTCAGCCAGCGACGGCACAGATTTCACCCACCAGAGTTGCTCTTTATAGCGCCTGACGTCATAACCATTCAGGCGTATACACGGTGCGGCATCTTCCCGCGCCTGTGCAACTTCTTCCCAGATACGGTTGAGCATCGCCCGGGACGGCATAACCGCACGGTGGGAAGCCAGCCAGCGACGAATCAGAGCAGCCCGACGCACGGGGCTCATCACTTTCAACGGCGCAATGTTCAGGGCACCGTCAGCGGTAGTCAGCGTATTCAGCTCCCCGCTCAGCAACTCATCCAGCAAGCTTTCCTGTTCAGCACAAAGCATGGCACTTCTGGCCACCGCTTCGGAAAAATGGGCCCAGCGCTCACTCAGCAGCGGTAAGACGCGCAGGCGCAGGAAGTTACGGTCATAACTGTCGTCCTGATTGCTTTCGTCTTCAATCCAGCGCAGATGATGTTGCTGCGCCCAGGCTTCCAGTGATGCGCGCGTCTCACCCAGTAGCGGGCGGATGAGCTCTGTTTCAGCAAAACCAGCACGCTCAGGCATGGCGGATAAACCCGCAGGCCCGCTGCCCCGCTTGAGCGCCAGTAAAAACGTCTCGCACTGGTCGTCCAGATGCTGCGCGGTGACCAACGCTTCTCCAGGCTGTAACGCGCCGGAAAACGCGGCGTAGCGGGCTTTGCGCGCCTGCGCCTCAATACCCAGCCCTTCATCCTCAAGCGTGACGCGTTCAACGATTAGCGGGATCGCCCACCCTGAGCACACCGCTTCGCAGTGCGCCACCCAGTCGTCGGCATGGGGGCTTAAGCCGTGATGGATATGCATCGCCCGCAGCTGGACGTCAGGCTCACGGTCGCGCCAGAGCTTAAGACGGTGCAGCAAAACGGTGGAATCCAGGCCACCGCTGAACCCCACCAGCAGCTGGCGGTAGGGTGAAACGGCGTGCGCGATAGCGGGTAAGGTCATAGGAAATTACACATAAAAAATGCCCGAACTGAACGGGCATTATCACACATGACGGCGATTACTGCTGATAAAGCTCCAGCGGCAGACCGTCCGGATCGTTGAAAAAAGTGAAACGTTTATCGGTGAAGGGATCGATGCGAATTGCTTCACAGGCCACGCCGTGGGCTTCCAGATGCTTTACCGCGCTGTCCAGGTTATCGACGCTGAAGGCCAGGTGGCGCAGGCCGCAGGCTTCCGGACGCGAAGGACGCGCTGGCGGGAAAGGAAAAGAGAACAGTTCAATCACATATTGTCCGTTTAACGCCAGATCGCCTTTCCAGGAATCGCGCTCCTCGCGGTAGGCCTCGCTCAACAGCGTAAAGCCGAGAATGTCGCAGTAAAAGGCCTTACTTTTCGCGTAATCGGTGGCAATGATCGCAATATGATGAACAGCTTTTAAACCCAGCATAGTTTCTCCTTTTTATGGAGCCCTGAACGTTACAACCGACAACCCGCCCCTGGCAAGCGGCCCCTTTTATTTTAGGACTCTCACCCAGTACACGCCGTTATCATCGCGTTTCGCACCGTGAATATCCGTCTCAAAACCCGGATAGTGGCGCCCTATCGAACAGAGCATCAGCAGGAAATCGAGCACCGCCCGGCTCTCCTCGGTGATCATCTCGCCCGGCATCAGCAGCGGTACGCCCGGCGGATAAGGCAGGATCATGTTGGCTGATACCCGCCCGACCAGGTTCTCCAGCTCAATGGTTTCAACCTCCCCTTTCACCTGGCGCTGCCACGCCCTGTGCGGCGTCAGCTTCATTTCAGGCAGAACATCAAATGCCTGCAGCATCAGGCGCGGCAGATCGTGCTGGCGGATCAGCCTGTGGATCCCCTGGGCCAGATCCTGAATACGCATATTGCGGTAGAAGTCAGGATCTTCCGCGTAGAGATCCGGCAGCATATTCTTCACCCGCAGGTTAAGATCGTATGCGCGCTTAAACTCCATCAGTCCGCGCAGCAGCCCCATCGCGCGGGTTTTATCGATCCCGATACTGAACAGGAACAGCAAATTATAGGGGCCGGTTTTCTCCACCACCACGCCGCGTTCATCAAGGAACTTCGCCACCAGCGCAGCCGGGATCCCTTCCTCACCCATCACACCCTGCTCATCCATACCCGGCGTCAGGATCGTCACCTTAACCGGATCGAGGAACATGTGGTCTGCATCAGCATCCCGAAAACCGTGCCAGCCCTCCCCCGGCGCGACGGGCCAGCATTCTGCTTCATCAATCTCTTCCGGCTGCCAGATATCAAAGAACCAGCCGTCCGCTTCATCTTTAAGTCGCTGAACCTCTTTTCGGAAATGCAGCGCCCGCTCCACCGAACGATTAATAAGGCGTTTCCCGGGATTGCCGCGCAGCATCGCCGCCGCCGTTTCGATGGACGCCACCAGCGGGTAGCTGGGCGACGTGGTCGTGTGCATCATGAAGGCTTCGTTGAAGGTGTCCTCGTCGTACTCACCCTTGATGTGAATGAGAGACGCCTGGGAAAACGCGGCCAGCATTTTGTGCGTCGACTGCGTCTCGAAGAACACCTTACCCGGCACCCGCTCGCCGCTCATCCCACTTTTACCCGAGTAAATCGGGTGGAAATTGGTGTAAGGCACCCACGCGGAGTCAAAGTGAATCGACGGCACGTCCAGCGTCTGCTTGATCCAGTTCGTGTTGTAAAGCAGCCCGTCATAGGTGGAGTTGGTGATCACCGCATGCACAGGCCAGCTTGCCTCGGGGATCGCCGCGATCTTATTTTCAATGGCTTCATGCGCGAACTCACGGCGAGGAATGCCGCCGAGGATCCCCAGCGCATTACGCGTGGGAGACAGCCAGAGCGGCACGACGTCACTCATCATCAGCAAATGCGCCAGTGATTTATGGCAGTTTCGGTCAATCAGCAACGTGCTACCGGCAGGCGCGGCGTACATGCCGACGATCTTGTTCGACGTTGAGGTTCCGTTGGTCACCATGTAGCTCTGCTCGGCACCAAAGGTCCGGGCGATGTACTCTTCGGCTTCCAGATGCGGGCCGGTATGATCCAGCAGAGAGCCTAACTCGGTGACCGAAATCGACACGTCCGCCTTCAGCGTGTTACCGCCAAAGAAATCATAGAACAGGCATCCCACCGGGCTTTTTTGATAGGCCGTTCCCGCCATGTGGCCTGGCGTACAGAAGGTGTACTTCCCTTCATTCACATAGGTGAACAGCGCACGCGTAAACGGCGGGGTGATGTTATCCAGATATTCACCGGTGTACTGCTGAATGCGGGTCGCAATGTCCTCGGCAACGCCGAGTGAGTATTCGAAGAACCACAGCGCCATACGCATATCGTGGGCGCTGACGTCCATGGTCGAGTGAGTGTTGATAAAGGCGTACAGCGGAAGATATTCGTTGAGCTTATTGATCTCGCTGCACAACTCCATGTCGTATTCGTCCCAGTCGAATATCACGCCACAGATGCGCGGATTGTGTTCGATGAATTTCAGCAGGTCGGCGCTGTTTTGCGGCCAGATTAGCTGATATCCGCGTGCTTTAAGGGCTTGCTCCAGCTCCTTGATGGGTTCGTCTTTATAAAAGACGCCGTGTGGCCCCATGATGGCAATGATGTTCATGGTTTACCTCCTTGAAAAACATCAGATAAGCATAGTTAAGGTAAACGGCAGGTATAAAAAAAGCCGCAACAATGTGCGGCTTTTAGGATAATTGTGAGGCTTACGCGTAACCGTAGGTCATCAGACGCTGATAACGACGGTTGAGCAGATCTTCTGTGCTCAGCACGTCCAGATCAGCCAGGTCTGCCAGCAGCTGCGCTTTCAGGGAAGCAGCCATCACTTCCGGCTTACGGTGCGCGCCACCCAGCGGTTCAGGGATAACGGTGTCGATCAGCTTCAGCTCTTTCAGACGTGGGGCAATGATGCCCATCGCTTCCGCAGCCAGCGGCGCTTTATCGGCACTTTTCCACAGAATGGAGGCACAGCCTTCCGGAGAGATAACGGAATAGGTGCTGTACTGCAGCATATTCACTTTATCGCCCACGCCAATTGCCAGCGCACCGCCGGAACCACCTTCACCGATAACGGTACAGATGACCGGCACTTTCAGGCGAGACATCTCACGCAGGTTGCGTGCGATGGCTTCAGACTGACCGCGCTCTTCTGCGCCAACACCCGGGTAAGCACCCGGTGTGTCGATGAAGGTGATGATTGGCATATTGAAACGCTCAGCCATCTCCATCAGACGCAGGGCCTTACGGTAGCCTTCTGGTGCTGGCATACCGAAGTTACGACGGATCTTCTCTTTGGTTTCACGGCCTTTCTGGTGACCAATGATCATCACCGGACGTCCATCAAGACGCGCGATACCGCCGACGATAGCTTTATCGTCAGCGTATGCGCGGTCGCCTGCCAGTTCGTCAAATTCGTCAAACGCCAGGCGGACATAATCCAGGGTGTACGGACGCTGTGGATGACGCGCCAGCTGGGCGATCTGCCATGCGCCGAGATCGGCAAAGATTTTGCGCGTCAGTTCTACGCTTTTTTCACGCAGACGATGCACTTCTTCGTCGATGTTAATATCCAGTTTTTCATCCTGACGGCTTACGGCTGTCAGAGAATCGATTTTCGCTTCCAGCTCTGCAATCGGCTGTTCGAAATCAAGGAAATTCAGACTCATAGTATTCCTGTATTAGTCAAACTCCAGTTCCACCTGCTCCGAACCAATGAGGCCACGGAGATCGTTCAGTAAACGATCGCTCGGAGAGACACGCCACGTTGCACCAAAGCGCAACCGCGCACGTGCATCCGCCCTCTGATAGTAGAGATGTACTGGAATGGTCCCCGAGCGGTGGGGTTCCAGAGACTGACGGAGTCGGTTTAAAAGCTGGTCATCAATTTGCCTGTCCGTCAGCGAGATAGCAAGCCCGCGAGCATATTTTTCCCGGGCTTCGTCAATGTCCATCACTTCGCGGGCGGTCATTTTAAGCCCCCCGCTGAAGTCATCAAAGCTGACCTGTCCGCTGACGATAAGTATGCGGTCTTTTTCCAGCAATTGCTGGTATTTATCCAGCGCGTCGGTGAACAACATCACCTCCAGACGCCCGGAACGGTCATCCAGGGTACAGATGCCGATACGATTGCCGCGCTTGGTGACCATTACCCTTGCAGCAATCACGAGCCCCGCAGCCGTGGTGATTTTACCACGTTCTGTCGGATGCATGTCTTTAAGCCTGTGGCCGCCGACATAGCGCTCAATTTCTTTCAGATACTGGTTGATCGGGTGTCCCGTCAGGTACAGGCCTAACGTCTCACGCTCCCCATCCAGCACCACCTGTTCTGGCCACGGCTGGCAGTTGGAATAGGACTGCTCGATCTGCTCTGGCTCTTCCGCCAGCACGCCGAACATATCCGCCTGACCAATGGCTTCCGCTTTAGCATGCTGATCGGCCGCTTTCAGCGCATCGCCGAGCGAGTTCATCAGCGCGGCGCGGTGTGGCCCCAGCCGGTCAAACGCACCGGACATGATCAGTTTTTCCAGCACGCGCCGGTTCAGTTTTTTGGTATCGGTGCGGGCGCACAGGTCGAACAGCTCACGGAAATAGCCGCCGTTGTTACGCGCTTCGATGATCGCCTCGATCGGCCCCTCACCCACGCCCTTGATCGCGCCGATCCCATAGACGATTTCCCCGTCATCGTTGACGTGGAAATGGTACAGGCCAGAGTTAATATCCGGCGGCAGGATCTTCAGCCCCATGCGCCAGCACTCGTCCACCAGGCCAACCACCTTTTCGGTGTTGTCCATATCGGCGGTCATTACCGCCGCCATAAACTCAGCGGGATAGTGGGCCTTGAGCCACAGCGTTTGATACGACACCAAAGCATAAGCGGCGGAGTGGGATTTGTTAAATCCGTACCCGGCGAATTTCTCCACCAGGTCGAAGATTTTCATCGCCAGTTCGCCATCGACGCCGTTTTTCTTCGCCCCATCTTCAAAGATAGAACGCTGCTTGGCCATCTCTTCCGGCTTTTTCTTACCCATCGCACGACGCAACATATCTGCGCCGCCAAGGGTGTAACCAGAAAGCACCTGGGCGATCTGCATGACCTGTTCCTGATACAGGATGATGCCGTAGGTTGGCTCCAGTACCGGCTTCAGGCTTTCATGCTGCCACTGCACATCCGGATAGGAAATCTCTTCGCGCCCGTGCTTACGGTCGATAAAGTTATCTACCATCCCCGACTGCAACGGGCCCGGACGGAACAGAGCCACCAGCGCGATCATATCTTCGAAGCAGTCTGGTTGCAGACGCTTAATCAAATCTTTCATGCCGCGGGATTCAAGCTGGAAGACGGCTGTCGTCTCGGAGCGTTGCAGCATGTCGAAACTTTTCTTGTCATCAAGCGGGATAGCCGCGATATCCAGCGGCGGCTCGCCGTTCTTCTCACGGCGGGCGTTGATCATCTCCAGCGCCCAGTTGATGATGGTCAGCGTACGCAAACCAAGGAAGTCGAACTTCACAAGCCCGGCGTATTCAACGTCGTTCTTGTCGAACTGGGTGACCGGATGCTGGCCCGCTTCATCGCAGTACAGCGGCGCGAAGTCGGTGATTTTGGTCGGGGCAATAACCACGCCCCCCGCATGCTTACCGGCGTTACGCGTGACGCCCTCCAGCTTGCGCGCCATGTCGATCAGCGCTTTCACCTCTTCGTCGGCTTCGTAGATTTCAGGCAGCTGAGGTTCAGCTTCAAAGGCTTTCGCCAGGGTCATGCCCGGATCGGGCGGCACCAGCTTAGAGATTCGATCGACAAAACCGTAGGGGTGGCCCAGAACGCGGCCCACGTCGCGGATAACCGCTTTCGCCGCCATCGTACCGAAGGTAATGATCTGTGAAACCGCATCACGACCGTACATATCGGCCACGTGCTCAATCACCTGGTCGCGTTTTTCCATGCAGAAGTCGACGTCGAAGTCGGGCATGGAGACACGTTCCGGGTTAAGGAAACGTTCGAACAGCAGGTCGAATTCCAGCGGATCGAGGTCGGTGATTTTCAGCGCATACGCCACCAGCGAGCCGGCACCTGAACCACGGCCCGGGCCAACCGGTACGCCGTTATCCTTCGACCACTGGATGAACTCCATTACGATCAGGAAGTAGCCAGGGAACCCCATCTGGTTGATCACCTGGAGTTCAATATCCAGACGCTCGTCATATTCAGGACGCTTCTCTTTACGGACCGCTTCATCCGGGAAGAGGAATTCCAGACGCTCTTCAAGGCCCTCTTTCGATTTCATGACCAGGAAATCTTCCGTGGTCATGTCGCCCGTCGGGAACTGCGGCAGGAAATATTCGCCGAGACGCACGGTGACGTTGCAGCGCTTGGCAATCTCTACGCTGTTTTCCAGCGCTTCCGGGATGTCGGAGAAGAGCTCACACATTTCCTCTTCGCTGCGCATGTACTGCTGCGATGAGTAGTTGCGAGGACGTTTCGGATCGTCGAGGGTGAAGCCGTCGTGGATAGCGACGCGAATTTCATGCGCGTCAAAATCGCCCGGCTCAAGAAAGCGCACATCGTTGGTGGCTACCACAGGCAGGCCACGCGCTTCCGCCAGGGCGACGGCCGCATGCAGATAGCTCTCTTCATCCGCACGCCCGGTACGGATTAGCTCCAGGTAATAGCGATCCGGGAAATGCTCTTCGTAGAACGAGACGCACTGATCCACCAGCACGTTGTTCCCGCGCAGCAGACATTTGCCGACATCACCCATACGGCCACCGGAGATCAGCAGCAGACCTTCGTTCAGCTCCGCCAGCCAGTCGCGGTCAATCCATGGACCCAGCGCGCCGTAGCCGCGCTGGTAGGCTTTTGAGATCAGCAGAGTGAGGTTCTGATAGCCCGTGTTATTCATGGCTAACACGGAAATTTGCGTCATCTCATCGCCGAGCAGGTCGCTCTGCACGTGGAAATCCGCGCCGACGATGGGCTTTAATCCTGCGCCATGCGCCGTTCCGTAGAACTTCACCAGGCCACACAGGTTGGTAAAATCGGTGATCGCCAGCGCAGGCATGCCAAGCGAGGCCGCCTTCTTTACCAGCGGCCCGGTCTTTGCCAGCCCATCGATCATGGAGTAGTCGCTATGCACCCGCAGGTGTACGAAACGTGGTTCAGCCATCTTCAGATCCCGCGTTACTTAATTGCTTGCGTCTTGATTCAGGACACCAGTCCCAGCGCGCGTTTCACCGGGCCAAAGCTGCGCCGATGATGTTCAGTTGCGCCATGTTCAGCCAGCTTTTCCAGATGGAAAGCCGTTGGATATCCCTTGTGCTGGGCGAAACCATACGCGGGATAAGTGAGGTCCAGCGCGGCCATTTCGGCATCGCGCGTCACTTTGGCAATGATTGACGCCGCACTGATTTCTGCGACGCGGCTATCGCCTTTAACAACAGCCATTGAAGGCATCGGCAGCGTCGGGCAACGGTTACCGTCGATCAGCACATACTCAGGCACAATCTTCAGGCCCGCAACGGCACGCTGCATCGCCAGCATGGTGGCGTGCAGAATGTTCAGATCGTCGATCTCATCCGGCTCTGCGCGCCCGAGACTCCAGGCCAGCGCCTTCTCTTTAATTTCATCGAACAGCGCCAGGCGGCGCTTTTCGCTCAGTTTTTTCGAGTCGTTCAGGCCAGGGATCGGGCGGGCTGGATCGAGGATCACCGCCGCGGTCACAACGGCACCCACTAACGGACCACGACCGACTTCATCCACACCGGCAACGAGGTGGGTATGGGGATAAATAAATTCCATCATTGTGCTAACTCCAGCACCGCATCGGCCGCCTGCTCATCAGCATTACAGCGGATCAGTTGATGCAGTTCACGGAAAGTATCATGCATCTGGTGGCTGGTTTTACCGTTGGCCAGCAGCGGCAGTAATGCATCAGCCAGTGCCTGCGGCTGGCATTCATCCTGCAAGAGTTCTTTCACCAGCTCGCGACCTGCAAGCAGGTTTGGCAGGGATACGTAGTCTGTTTTTACCAGACGTTTTGCCAGCCAGAAGGTAAACGGTTTCATGCGATAACCGACCACCATTGGGCATTTTGCCAGCATACACTCCAGCGCAGCCGTGCCGGAAGCCAGCAGTGCGGCATCGCTCGCAAACATGGCTTGCCGTCCTTTCCCGTCCAGCAGGCGGACGTGAAGATCCGGGGCAACCTCGGCTTTGATACGCTCAAACTGCTCGCGGCGTTTGGCATTCACCAGCGGCACGACCACTTCAAGGTCTGGGTACGTCTTGCGGAGAATTTGCGCCGTTTTCAGGAAATCGGCACTGAGCATTTCAACTTCCGCACCCCGGCTCCCTGGCAGCAGCGCCAGACAGTGCACATCATGCGGGATGCCCAGTTCGTCACGCGCCGCATTTTTATCAGGGTCCAGCGGCATGGCATCCGCCATGGTATGACCGATAAAACGGCACGGGACATTAAACCTGTCGTAAAACGCTTTTTCGAAAGGCAGAAAAGCCAGCACCAGATTGGTGGACCGTCCGATTTTGAAAACGCGTTTCTGTCGCCACGCCCACACGGACGGGCTGACGTAATGGATAGTTTTGATCCCCTGCTTTTTCAGGTTCCCTTCAAGGGTAATATTGAAATCAGGCGCATCAATGCCGACAAAGACATCGGGCTTGAGGTCGGTAAAGCGGCGGGTAAGATCGGCGCGAATATGCAGCAGGCGACGCAGGCGGCCCAGCACCTCGACGATGCCCATCACAGCCAGCTCTTCCATTTCATACCAGGCTTCACAGCCTTCGGCCTGCATCAGCGGCCCAGCCACGCCCACAAAGCGGGAATTGGGTACACGGGCTTTAAGCGCGCGGATAAGACCTGCACCAAGAATATCGCCGGAGGTTTCTCCGGCGACCAGGGCGATAGTAAGCGGACGACTGTCGACCATTAACGAATCAGACCACGGGTTGAACGTTCAAAGAATTCCATGAACGTTTTCACTTCAGGGTGCTTATTCGCCAGCTCGGCAATTTCCGGCTTCGCCTCTTCCAGCGTTTTACCGCTACGGTACAGCAATTTGTACGCGTTGCGGATCGCGGTAATCGCTTCGCGGCTAAAGCCACGACGCTTAAGGCCTTCAATGTTCACGCCAAACGGCGTGGCATGGTTGCCCTGCGCAATCACAAACGGTGGGACGTCCTGCGCCACACCGGAGCACCCGCCGACCATCACGTGTGCACCGATGATGCAGAACTGATGGACTGCGGTCATGCCGCCAATAATTGCGAAATCATCGACCGATACGTGCCCCGCCAGCGTTGCGTTGTTGGCGAGAATACAGCGGCTACCCACGGTACAGTCGTGCGCAATATGCGCATTAACCATAAACAGGTTGTCGCTGCCCACCTTCGTCAATCCACCGCCTTGCGTTGTACCACGATGAATGGTGACGCTTTCGCGAATGCGGTTACGATCGCCGATTTCCACGCGGGTCGGTTCGCCAGCATACTTAAGATCCTGGTTAACTTCGCCGATGGAGGCGAACTGATAGATCTCATTGTTGCAGCCAATGGTGGTATGACCATTCACGACAACGTGAGATTTCAGTACTGTACCCTCACCAATTTCGACATGGGGTCCAACAATACAAAACGGGCCAATGTGGACGTTTGCGCCAATGATGGCACCCGTTTCCACAATGGCGGTAGGATGAATAAAGGCGGATTTATCAATCACGTATCAGGCCTCCCGGCTACGCGCACACATCATTGTCGCTTCGCAAACAACTTTGCCGTCAACCATAGCTACGCCTTTGAAGCGAGTCAGGCCGCGACGCGTTTTTTCAAAAGTGACTTCCATGATCATTTGATCACCAGGCACGACCGGACGCTTGAAGCGCGCTTCATCGATACCCGCGAAGTAATAGAGTTCACCCGGCTCCAGTTTACCTACGCTTTTAAACGCCAGAATACCGGTAGCCTGTGCCATCGCTTCCAGGATCAACACACCCGGGAAGATAGGTTTACCAGGGAAGTGCCCCTGGAAGAATGGCTCGTTAACGGAGACATTTTTCACTGCGCGCAGAAAACGACCTTCTTCAAAATCCAGCACACGGTCTACCAGTAAAAACGGGTAGCGGTGCGGCAGAAGTTCTAAAATCTCTTCAATATGCAGAGTATGAGTGTCAGTAGTCAAAATACTCTTCCTGTCAAATGTACTAAGTAGCAATAATAACACGGCCTGCCGGTTTATAAACAAAGCCGACAGGCCGGGAAATTTAGCGTTAAATGGATGAACGCTTAGTCTTGTTGATCGATTTTGCGCTCAATCGCTTTGAGTCGCTTGCTCATATCATCAATATTCATCACCAGTGCAGCTGTTTTACGCCATACCTTGTTCGGTTGCAGCGGGATACCGGAGGAATAAACGCCGGGCTCAGTGATGGGACGCATCACCATACCCATCCCCGTCACCGTGACTTTGTCGCATATTTCCATATGGCCATTGATCACGCTGGCACCGCCTATCATGCAGTAACGGCCTATTTTCAGGCTTCCTGCCATGATAACACCACCCGCAACTGCGGTATTGTCGCCAATCACAACGTTATGTGCAATCTGGCACTGGTTGTCTATGATAACACCGTTACCAATAATGGTGTCGTCAAGTGCACCACGGTCAATGGTTGTGCAAGCGCCGATCTCAACGCGATCGCCGATAATCACGCGACCCAGCTGCGGGATCTTAACCCAGTTACCCCGATCGTTGGCGTAACCGAATCCGTCAGAACCAATCACCGTGCTGGACTGTACGAGGCAATTCTCGCCAATCTCAACCTCATGGTAGACAGAAACATTGGCCCACAGCCGAGTCCCTGCGCCAATTTTCGTATTTTTTCCAACAAAGCAGCCTGGCCCAATCACCACGTTATCACCCAGCACAACGCCGGATTCGATAACGGCGTTTGCGCCGACTGCCACGTTGTTACCCAGCTGAGCCGTTGGATCAATCGCAGCGCTGGCTGCAATGTTCTGCGCCGGCTGCGGCGTGGTATCAAGAATTTGGGCCATGCGTGCATAGGTCAGGTAGGGATTTTTCACTACCAGTGCAGCGTTAGTGGCAAACGGAAGATCGTCCTGCGTCAGAACAACGGCAGACGCCTGGCACTGAGCCAGGTGTTCACGGTACTTAGGGCTTACCATGAAGGTAATAGTGCCTGCTTTAGCAGATTGCATGGACGCAACAGCGGTGATGACGATATCGCCATCACCGTGTAATTCTGCATCCAACTGCTGAGCTAAATCAGCCAGTCGAATTGAAGGCATTACTTATTTAACCTGTTTCAGAACATCAGCGGTGATGTCTTTAACATCGCTGCTGTTGAATGCAACGGCGTTCGCATCAACAACCAGATCGATACTCTGATCGGCTGCTACTGCTTTAACGGCAGACTGAATACGCGTCACCAGCTTGCCACGCTCTTCGTTAGAACGACGCTGACGATCCTGCTCGAAAGCCTGCGCTTTCTGAGAGAAGGTCTGGCGCTGAGACATGACGTCTTTTTCCAGTTTGCTGCGCTCGCTCGCTTTCATGGTAGAACCATCACGCTGTAAACGCTGCATCTTGGACTGAAGATCACCTTCCATACGTTGCAGTTCGCTCGCACGGCCTTTGAATTCGTTTTCCAGCGTTGCAGAAACGCCCGTTTTCTGTGCAACCTGCTGGAACAAATTACCCATGTTGACGATTGCAATTTTGTCCGCTGCCTGAGCAGAAGTTGCCATCGCTAAACCGAGACCTGCAGCTAATAACCACTTTTTCACAATTAACTCCTTACCATCCCATTGGCACCCGAGGGGTGCCGTTCTTTGCGTGGCAAGGCGACCGTTTTACCGATCGCCGGTTGTCAGCGCTACACTGCCAACGCATTCCATTGCAGCGGATTATTACCAGGTTTTACCAATGTTAAACTGGAACTGCTCCGCTTTGTCTCCATCGTATTTCTTGAACGGCTGGGCGTAGGAGAAGACCAACGGCCCCAGCGGTGACATCCATTGTAATGCGATACCTGCGGACATGCGAATGTTGCCCGGATCGCTGTAGTCCGGAACGCCCGCTGCACGCATCTGGGCGGTATTCTCCCAGTTGGTATCCCACACCGTACCTGCATCCATAAAGAAGGAGGTACGGACAGAGTTCGCGTACTTATCACTGATAAACGGCGTCGGCGTGATGAACTCGAGGCTCGCCACGGCCATGGCGTTACCGCCTACCGCATCATCAGAGCTACAGACTTGTTTTGAATCGCGGCTTGCGCAGTTATCTTCGTCATTACCGCCGTAGTAAACCGCTTTCGGACCAATGTTATTGGACTGGAAGCCACGAACGGTGCTTGAACCACCGGCGTAGAAGTTCTCATAGAACGGCAGCTCTTTGCTTCCGATACCGTCACCATAGCCCCAGCGGGTACGACCCAGTACGACCCACTTGTGGTCGTCATCAATTGGGAAGTAGGACGCCGTATCCAGAGTGACCTTGTAGAACTCGTTATCCGAGCCCGGGATCGTCACCTTACCGTTCAGGTTAACGCGTGAACCTTCCGTCGGGAAGTAGCCACGGTCAAGACGGTTGTAGGTCCAACCGTAGTTGAAGGTGAAGTCATCCGCGGCGAAACCGTTGTCATCGCTGGACGTACTTGCAGACTGACCGATGGAGTCCAGGTAACGCCACATCGCCACCTGCGGTTGCATGTTAGACAGGTCGTTATGCACGTACCCTAAACCTGCACGCAGGGTGTTGTATTCGTTAACCGGGAAGCCGAGCGTACCATCCAGACCGTAACTCTTGTTGGTATACGAGGAGAGGTCCGCGTCGTCCGCTTTAAAGTCGTTATAGAAGATACGACCACCCAGGCTTACACCGTCCACGGTGAAGTATGGGTTGGTAACGGAGAACTCAGAGTAGGTCTGGTAGTCGTTTTTCGTCCCGTTGATACCGACAGAGTAACCCGTACCCAGCCAGTTATCCTGCTGAACGCCGACCTGGAAGCTCACGCCACTTTCAGTACCGTAACCAATACCGAAGTTGAAACTACCGGTATTACGTTCTTTAACTTTATAAACAACATCCACCTGATCTGGACGACCTGGTACACGCTGAGTATCGGTATCGACCGTTTCGAAGTAGCCCAGACGGTTCAGACGCTCTTTACCCTGGTCGACCAGATCGCTTCCCAGCCATGCCCCTTCCATCTGGCGCATTTCACGGCGCAGAACGGAGTCTTTAGAGGTATCGTTACCTTCGAAGCGGATTTTACGCACGTAGAAACGGTTGCCCGCATCAACGTTAACGTGAAGCTTAACAGTCTTATCCGCATCGTTAATTTCCGGCTGCGTTTGCACACGCGGATACGCATAACCATAACGGCCGAGCAGCTTCTTAATGCTGTCTTCCATTTTGGTGACTTTAGATCCGCTATACAGATCGCCCGGCTGAATTTTGGTCAGAGATTCAATTTCAGCAGAATGTCCTGCCAGGTTGCCGCTGACTTCAACACCTGAAAGCGTGTATTTATCGCCTTCTGTGATGTTAACGGTAATGTAGATACCTTTCTTGTCCGGAGTCAGACTCACCTGAGTTGAATCGATGTTGAAACGGGCGTAACCGCGATCCAGATAGTAGCTGCGCAGGGTTTCAAGGTCACCCGCCAGTTTCTGTTTCTGGTATTTACGATCGCCTACCACGTTCCACCACGGCACTTCGTCACGCAGCTGGAAGTTGGAGATCAATTCGTCGGTGCTGAACGCGTGGTTACCCACGATGTTGATCTGCTGGATCTTCGCAGAAACACCTTCCTGGAAGACCAGTTTCAGGTCAACACGGTTACGTGGCAGCGGTGTAACAACCGCTTTAACGCTCGCGCTGTATTTACCGACGCTGTAATAGAAATCTTCCAGACCTTTTTCAATGTCTGCAAGGGTTGTGCGGTCCAGAGATTCCCCCACACGAACACCCGATGCCTCAAGGTTCTGCTTGAGCATGTCATCTTTCACCGACTTGTTGCCGGAGAAAGTGATGCTGGCAATCGTTGGACGTTCTTTTACCTGAACCACCAGCGTATCACCATCGCGCAGGACGCGGACGTCCTCAAAGTTGCCAGTGGCAAACAGAGCACGGATGGTGTTACTGATATCTTCATCATTAACCGTATCGCCGGGGCGCACAGGCATACTGAGGAGGGCCGCACCAACGGCGACACGCTGAAGGCCTTCGAAATGAATATCTTTCACTACGAACCCGTCAGCACCGTATACGGTCGCGCTGCTAAACAGCAGCGACGCTATGAGCAACTTTTTCATCGCCATCGTTATTATGCGTTCTTCCTAACTAACTCTCTTACAACCGAGAGAAATCATTGAAAAGTGCAAGCCCCATTAACAGCACCAGCAAAATCGAGCCAATGCGATAACTAAAGTCTTGAACTCGCTCGGATACCGGTCCGCCTTTTAGCTTTTCAATCGCTAAAAACAGCAGATGGCCCCCATCTAATACGGGAAGCGGGAACAGGTTGATTATCCCCAGGTTCACGCTAATCAGCGCAAGGAACATGAGATAGTAAATCACCCCGAACTCCGCTGACATCCCAGCCCCCTGAGCAATCGAAATTGGCCCACTGAGGTTGTTCAGTTTCACATCACCGGTTATCAATTTCCCCAACATGTTGACCGTAAGCTTCATCAGCTGCCATGTTTTATCCGTGGCTTCAACGATGGCGCTAAACGGCCCATACTGGCGTATTGTCTTGTACTCATCTGGCAGTGGGATCACTTTCGGCACAACGCCGGCAAACCCTTCCGCCTTACCGCCGCCCGATTTAGTATCCGGGGTGAGGGTCAGTGAGAGCGAACTCCCCTGCCTTTCCACTTCCAGCGCGAGCGGCTTGCCTGGATTATCGCGCACCAGAGTAACAAAGGTCATCCATTGTGTTAATGGCTGACCATCGACTTTAACGATCCTGTCACCCGCTTGTAAACCTGCTTTACTCGCTGCCGAATTAGACTGTACTTCGGCTAACACCGGCTCGATCTGCGCGCTGCGCGGGCGAATCCCCAATGTAGCGACTGGATCCTCTTTGTCTGGCTCAAAGCGCCAGTGGCGTAAATCCAGCATTTTTTCCTGCCGCTGGTCGGAACCAAAAGGCGATACGCTGACGGTTGTCTGCTCATCACCGATTTTCGCAACCAGTTGTAACCTCACGGCATCCCAATCAGGGGTTTCGATACCATCAATCGCTTTAAGTTCCATTCCCGGTGTAATTTGCGCCGTTGCCGCAATGGAGCCCGTGGTGATTTCACCCACAACCGGGCGTACGCCAGGCACGCCGATAATAAACACCAGCCAGTAGGCGAAGATAGCGAAGATGAAATTGGCTACCGGTCCGGCAGCGATGATGGCAGCACGTTGGCCAACAGTTTTATTGTTGAACGCGCTATGTCGAAGTTCCGGGGCGACAGGCTCAACGCGTTCGTCGAGCATTTTGACATAGCCGCCCAGGGGGATCAGAGCAATGACAAACTCGGTGCCATGCTTATCGGTGCGCTTCCAGAGCGATTTGCCAAAGCCAATCGAGAATCGCTCTACCCGCACACCACAGCGCCGGGCAACCCAGAAATGGCCAAATTCATGCACGGTAATCAGTACACCCAATGCAACAATGAACGCCGCCAGATTCCAGAGAATGCTCAGCATAAAACCTTCCGTTATATCGTCCCAAACACCAGTAAAAGCAGGCAAGCAAATACGGGAACAGCCGCGGTAAGGCTGTCAATGCGATCCAGTATTCCGCCATGTCCTGGAATCAGGTGACCACTGTCCTTAATCCCTGCTTCACGCTTAAACATGCTCTCGGTTAAATCACCCAGTACCGATGCCAGCGCCGCGAAAATCGAACATACCAGCAGCGTGGAGGGGGCAACCTCAAGATTCGCCCAGACGCCATAGCCCCAGGAGATAATCGCTGCCGTAAACAGGCCGCCGATGAAGCCTTGCCAGGTTTTGCCCGGAGAAACCTTTGGCGCCAGTTTATGTTTGCCAAACAGTTTACCAAACATATAGGCTCCGGAGTCAGCCCCCCAGACGAGAATCATCACATAAAGCAGCCATATTGCGCCGCTGTAGTGGTTTTCGTCATAGTGCCAGGCGCGCAGCGCAACCATACCCCAGAAGAACGGAACAATCGTGAGCAGACCAAAAATAAGGCGCAACACTTTAGAGTTACGCCAGATCGCCGCAGAGCCCGGGTAGAAAAGCACTAAAACAAGCGCAGCAATCCACCAGGCCAGCGATATCCATAAGGATCCGGCAACCAGCGGCTGGTGAACATCGTGATGATATTCAGGCAAGGTATACAGCATCAGGGCCAGTAAAAAACCACAGAGTACCGCCAGCCATACCCGCTGAGTGCGCGAGGTAAAGCCGCTAAGCTGCCCCCATTCCCACGCGGCGAGCATACACACCACCAGCGTAACAATAGCGAATCCCACCGGAGGCAGTAAAAACAGCGCTGCGATAACGACGGGTATTAATACAAAAGCGGAAATCAGGCGATACTTCAGCAAAAGCTACCCCCATCAGGCGTTATCGCCACCAGGCTCGGTGCCGCCGAAACGACGCTCTCGATTGGCAAAGGCATGCAGCGCACCTTCAAAGTCTTGTTCATCAAAATCTGGCCAAAGAACATCCGTAAAGTAAAGTTCAGCGTAGGCAATTTGCCACAGCAAAAAGTTACTTATGCGATGCTCCCCCCCTGTCCTTATAACCAAATCCACGGGAGCCAGTTCATTCATGCAGATTTGCTGACTCAGCGCCTCTTCATCAATCTGGTCGGGTCTTAACAGCCCTTCCTGAACCTGCTCAGCCAAATGCCGAACCCCCTGGATAATATCCCAGCGTCCGCCGTAATTCGCCGCGATATTGAGCGTCAGGCCGGTATTATTTTCCGTCAGCGCTTCAGCTTTGCGAATCCGTTCCTGCAAACGTGAGTTAAAACGACTGGTTTCGCCAATAATACGCAAGCGGACGTTGTGGCGGTGCAGGCTTTTTACTTCACTATCGAGCGCCCACACGAACAGTTCCATCAACGCAGTCACTTCTTGCGCAGGTCGATTCCAGTTTTCACTGCTAAAAGCATAGAGCGTTAACGCATCAATGCCGTTATTGGCGGCAAAAGAAACGGCGCGGCGAACAGATTTCGCCCCGGCTTTATGCCCAAAGGCTCGTATCTTCCCTTGTCTTTTCGCCCAGCGGCCATTGCCATCCATGATGATTGCAACATGGCGACAGCCATGTGCTGGCAAGTTTTCGCTTATTGGTTGATTCGCAGACAACATAACGCGTTTTTAGTCCCTGAAAGGATTTAACGGTACACAGGAATACTGAAGCCTATACATAAAAAAGCCGTGTCAAACCACGGCTTACCTGACCACTTAAAGCCAAATACCTGCGATCAGGTGGCGCAGACTATATCACTGAAGCCCAACGCTAACAAATAGCACGACGACTAGTGCTTGCTTTATCACCAGCCTGCGAGACGTGTCACCTGTTTACGCGCAACAATGCGTGCCTGTTCATCCACGGCCAGCACCTCTTCGACGCTCTGCGGCTCACGCAAATCCATCATCTCCAGCACGGATAAATTCAACGCGGCGATGTCAGTAAAGCGGATCTGCTGATTCAGGAATGCTTCAACGGTCACTTCATTGGCTGCATTAAGCGCCGTTGTCGCCGCCTGCCCCTGATCGAAGGCCGTCATCGCCAGTTTCAGGCAGGGATAACGGTCGTAATCAGGCTCGCTAAACGTCAGTGAACTCAGCTTGCAAAAATCGAGAGGCTTAACGCCCGATTTTACGCGGTTTGGCCACGCCATCGTATGAGCAATAGGCGTACGCATATCCGGCTCGCCCAACTGGGCCAGCACGCTGCCGTCCTGATAGCGCACCATAGAGTGAATCACCGACTGCGGGTGGATCAGCACTTCCATCTGTTTCGCCGACGCATTGAACAGCCAGCGAGCTTCAATGTATTCCAGACCTTTATTCATCATGGTGGCCGAATCGACGGAGATCTTACGCCCCATTGACCAATTCGGATGACGACACGCCTGATCCGGCGTCATTGCGCTCAATTCAGACAGTGGCGTTTCACGGAACGGGCCACCAGACCCGGTAAGCAGAATCGACACAACGCCATTCTGCTCCAGGTCAGCGTACCCCAGGTTTTGTTGAAAAGGTTGGGGTAAACTCTGAAAAATCGCGTTGTGCTCGCTATCGACCGGCAAAAGACGCGCCCCACGCTGTTTTACCGCCTCCATAAAAAGGCGTCCGCAGGTGACCAGCGACTCTTTATTTGCAAGCAGAACATCTTTTCCCGCATCAATAGCGGCAAGCGTCGGCAGAAGACCCGCCGCCCCGACGATTGCCGCCATTACCTGATCAACTTCATCAAGCGAGGCCATATCGCAAGCCGCCTGTTGCCCGCTGAGCACTTCGGTACGACAGCCCTTCTCCTGCAACAGCGCTTTCACCTGGCGGGCGCTCTCTTCATCATCCATCACCGCAAAACGAGGGGTAAACTCCATGCACTGTTCGACCATTCGCTGCACGTTCTTTCCGGCCACAAGTGCGGTCACGGTGTAGCTGTCGGGATTATGACGTACGACGTCGAGAGTGCTGCAACCGATAGAGCCGGTCGAGCCGAGGAGAGTGAGATGCTTCATGAGATGCCCAAAAGTTAGACCAGATAAAAGCAAAACGCCGCCAGCAAGACTCAATGTCCTTCTGAACGGCGTTTATCAGTGTATAGCGAAAATCAGAACTGCATCAGTTCCGCTTCTTTTTCTGCCAGCGCCGCATCAATTTTCTTGATCGCCGCGTCGGTCATTTTCTGAATGTCGTCCTGAGAACGACGATCGTCATCTTCGCTGATCTCTTTTTCTTTCAGCAGGGCTTTCACTTTATCGTTCGCATCGCGACGCACGTTACGCACGGAAACGCGACCCTGCTCTGCTTCACCACGTACGACTTTGATCAGGTCTTTACGACGCTCTTCCGTCAGCGGAGGCAGTGGAACGCGAATATCCGCGCCCGCTGAGCTTGGGTTCAGACCCAGGTCAGATGCCATGATCGCTTTTTCAACGGCCGGGCTCATTGAGCGATCGAACACGTTGATTTTCAGGGTACGGGTATCTTCTACCGTCACGCTCGCCAGCTGACGCAGTGGCGTAGGCGTACCGTAGTATTCTACGATGATGCCATCCAGCAGGCTTGGGGAAGCACGGCCAGTACGGATTTTGCTGATTTGGTTTTTGAACGCTTCTACGCATTTGTCCATGCGTACTTCAGCATCTTTTCTGATGTCGTTAATCACGATACGAATCCTTGAAAACTTGTCTCAGGCAGACTATCCGCCAGCACAGCGCTACAGGTGTGCTAAGTATAGTCGCGTTTAATTCATGACAGCGCCAAAGGCGCGTCCAGGTAAGATACCACTACAAAGTAAAGCGGAATCTTACCTGTATTTATCGCCGACGGAAATTATTCCGTGATCAAAGTGCCTTCTTTTTCGCCCATCACGACGCGACGCAGCGCGCCAGGTTTGTTCATGTTGAAAACACGGATCGGCAGTTTATGGTCGCGAGCCAGCGTGAAGGCGGCAAGATCCATCACTTTCAGCTCTTTATCCAGCACTTCGCTGTAGCTCAGCTGATCGTACATGGTCGCGGAAGGATCTTTTGCCGGGTCGGCAGTAAACACGCCATCTACTTTGGTCGCTTTCAGCACCACATCGGCTTCGATTTCGATACCGCGCAGGCAGGCTGCGGAATCGGTGGTAAAGAACGGGTTACCCGTACCGGCGGAGAGGATCACCACGCGGTTGTTGCGCAGCAGGCTGATAGCCTCTGCCCAGCTGTAGTTATCGCATACGCCATTCAAAGGAATAGCGGACATCAGGCGAGCGTTCACATAGGCGCGATGAAGCGCATCACGCATCGCCAGGCCATTCATCACGGTTGCCAGCATCCCCATGTGGTCGCCCACTACGCGGTTCATCCCCGCTTTCGCCAGACCAGCACCACGGAAAAGGTTGCCACCGCCAATGACCACGCCAACCTGAATACCCAGTTCGACCAGTTCTTTGATTTCCTGTGCCATGCGATCAAGGATGCTTGCGTCAATACCGAAGCCTTCCGATCCTTGCAGCGCTTCGCCACTCAGCTTAAGCAGAATGCGTTTGTACACGGGTTTTGCATTGGTAGCCATGTTTCTTTCCTGAGACTGTCAACGATTAAGATGCGGTTAATTCTGGCGACATGATATGTCGCAAATCAGCACAGCGATACTGGAGCCTGTCTGATTTCGTGAGACGGGTGACAAAAAGAAGCCGCCCTCAGGCGGCTCCTTTTCAATCATTAAGACTGCTTGGACATGGCAGCAACTTCTGCTGCGAAGTCAGTCTCAACTTTCTCGATGCCTTCGCCCACTTCGAAGCGGATGAAGCCAGTCACGTCAGCGTTGTGCTCTTTCAGCAGCTGAGCAACAGACTTGCTTGGATCCATTACGAAAGGCTGGCCAGTCAGAGAAACTTCGCCGGTGAATTTCTTCATGCGGCCTTCAACCATTTTCTCTGCGATTTCTTTTGGCTTACCAGACTGCATCGCGATGTCCAGCTGAACCTGGTACTCTTTCTCTACCACTTCAGCAGACACGTCTTCTGGCTTAACGAATTCTGGTTTGCTTGCAGCGATGTGCATAGCCAGCTGTTTAACCAGCTCTTCGTCAGCGCCTTTAGCCGCAACCAGAACACCGATACGCGCGCCGTGCTGGTAAGAGCCCAGAACATCGCCTTCCAGGGAAGAAACGCGACGGATGTTGATGTTCTCACCGATTTTAGCAACCAGCGCAACACGCTCTTCTTCGAACTGTGCTTTCAGCACTTCAACGTCAGTGATTTTGCCTGCAACCGCTGCGTCCAGAACTTTGTTAGCAAATGCCTGGAAACCAGCATCTTTAGCAACGAAGTCAGTCTGGCAGTTAACTTCCAGAATGATGCCGTAGTTGCCGTCGATTTTGGTGATGATCACGCCGTCAGCAGCAACGTTGCCTGCTTTCTTAGCTGCTTTGATCGCACCGGATTTACGCATGTTTTCGATTGCCAGCTCGATGTCGCCGTTCGCTTCGGTCAGCGCTTTTTTGCAATCCATCATGCCTGCGCCAGTACGCTCACGCAGCTCTTTTACCAGGGATGCGGTAATTTCAGCCATTCTTAAATCCTCGGGAGATGTGAACTGCCCGGCCGGGAGCCAAACAGTATAAATTGAAAAAAGGGGCCGATAATGGGCCCCTATTCATACACGGTACTAATAAGGGGTAAAACCTTATTATTCAGCTTCTACGAAGCTTTCTTCCGCCTGAGAAGCCAGATCCTGGGAACGGCCTTCACGAACGGTAGCAGCTACAGCGCTCAGGTACAGGCTAACAGCACGGATTGCGTCGTCGTTACCCGGGATAACGAAGTCAACACCGTCCGGATCGGAGTTGGTATCAACGATAGCGAATACCGGGATACCCAGGTTGTTAGCTTCTTTGATTGCGATGTGCTCGTGGTCTGCATCGATTACGAACAGCGCGTCTGGCAGGCCGCCCATATCTTTGATACCGCCCAGGCTGTTTTCCAGCTTGTCCAGTTCACGAGTGCGCATCAGCGCTTCTTTTTTAGTCAGCTTATCGAAAGTACCGTCCTGAGACTGGGTTTCCAGATCTTTCAGGCGCTTGATGGACTGACGAACAGTTTTCCAGTTGGTCAGCATGCCGCCCAACCAGCGATGGTTCACGAAGAACTGGTCGCAGCTGTTAGCAGCATCTTTCACAGCTTCGCTTGCAGCGCGCTTAGTACCAACGAACAGAATCTTACCTTTACGGGAAGAGATCTTGCTCAGCTCAGCCAGGGCTTCGTTGAACATTGGTACAGTCTTCTCAAGGTTGATGATGTGAACTTTGTTACGTGCGCCGAAGATGAAAGGCTTCATTTTCGGGTTCCAGTAACGGGTCTGGTGACCGAAGTGAACACCAGCCTTGAGCATGTCGCGCATGGAAACAGTTGCCATGTTTAAAACCTCTATATTGAAAGTTGGGGTTATGCCTCCACGTATCCCATATTACCGACCCCGAAGGGCACCCCGGAATATGTGCCGATACGTGTGTGTTGTTACACAAAGTGAGATTTGTCGCTCCCGTCCAGCCTGTGTATCTGAGATGGATCGGAAGTCCGGCGCGCTTTATATCACAAAACACGGCCAGAAACCAATAATTGTTGGCGGAGTGTGCTGTTAATGATTCTCAATTTGGCACGGGGTGCGCCTGACTGATACCATTGACAACACTTACACTAGTATTGTCGAAAAAATCGACACCGATGGACAGATTACATGGCTATCTCTATTAAGACACCTGAAGAAATTGAAAAGATGCGCGTCGCCGGTCGTCTGGCCGCTGACGTGCTGGAAATGATCGAACCGTTTGTGAAACCGGGCGTCAGCACTGGCGAACTGGATCGCATCTGTAACGACTATATCGTCAACGAGCAGCACGCGGTCTCCGCCTGCCTTGGCTATCACGGTTTTCCAAAATCCGTCTGCATCTCTATTAATGAAGTGGTTTGCCACGGCATTCCGGATGACGAGAAGCTGCTGAAAGATGGCGATATCGTCAACATCGACGTGACCGTCATTAAAGACGACTACCACGGTGACACCTCTAAGATGTTCATCGTTGGCAAGCCAACGATTCTGGGCGAGCGCCTGTGTAAAGTCACCCAGGACAGCCTCTACCTGGCGCTGAAAATGGTGAAGCCAGGCATCCGCCTGCGCACCATCGGCGCCGCAATCCAGAAGTTTGTGGAAGCGGAAGGTTTCTCCGTGGTGCGTGAATATTGCGGTCACGGTATTGGTCGTGTGTTCCATGAAGAACCGCAAGTTCTGCACTATGATGCAGACGACGGTGGCGTAGTGCTGCAAAAAGGCATGACCTTCACTATTGAGCCAATGGTCAACGCGGGCGATTACCGCATCCGTACCATGAAAGATGGCTGGACGGTAAAAACCAAAGACAGAAGCTTGTCTGCCCAGTACGAGCATACTATTGTGGTTACAGACAACGGCTGCGAAATTATGACGTTGCGCAAGGATGACACCATCCCGGCGATACTGACGAACATTGAGTGATAAGAAGCCGGCGAATGCCGGCTTTTTTAATGGCGATAGCTTTTTCTTATGGGTGGCGCACGATGAGTAATCTCTTACCCGAACAGTATGCTAACACAGCACTTCCCACCCTCCCCGACCAGCCTGATAACCCGGGCGTCTGGCCACCGCATGAGCTGACCTGCGCACATATCAAATCCCATATGGCGGTTTTCCATCGCTGGCTGGGTAGCGCATTTGATGCAGGCGTCTCAGCCGAACAGCTCATTGAAGCGCGCACCGAATTTATCGACCAGCTCCTGCAACGTCTGTGGATCGACTACGGTTTCGGGCAGGTGAGCGACGTCGCGCTGGTTGCTGTCGGCGGATATGGCCGGGGTGAACTGCATCCGCTCTCTGATATCGACCTGCTAATCTTAAGCCGTAAAAAACTGCCGGACGATCGGGCGCAGAAAATCGGTGAGCTGTTGACCCTGCTCTGGGACGTGAAGCTGGAAGTGGGTCACAGCGTGCGCACGCTGGAAGAGTGTCTGCTGGAAGGGTTATCTGACCTGACCGTCGCCACCAATTTAATTGAAACCCGCCTGCTGATTGGCGACGTGGCGCTGTTCCTCGAACTGCAAAAGCACATCTTTAGCGACGGCTTCTGGCCTTCAGAAAAATTCTTCGCCGCGAAAGTCGAAGAACAAAACCAGCGCCACCAGCGCTATCACGGCACCAGCTATAATCTCGAACCGGATATTAAAAGCAGCCCCGGTGGCCTGCGCGATATCCACACGCTGCAATGGGTCGCCCGTCGCCATTTTGGGGCCACCTCGCTGGACGAAATGGTCGGTTTTGGTTTTCTGACCGAAGCCGAACGTAACGAACTCAACGAGTGCCTGCATCTGCTCTGGCGCATCCGTTTTGCGCTGCACCTGGAGGTCACCCGCTACGATAACCGCCTGCTGTTTGACCGGCAGCTTAGCGTGGCGCAGCGCCTGAATTACCAGGGCGAGGGCAACGAGCCGGTCGAGCAAATGATGAAGGATTTCTTCCGCGTCACTCGCCGCGTCTCTGAGCTGAACCAGATGCTGTTACAGCTGTTCGATGAGGCGATCCTCGCGCTGACGGCAGACGAAAAACCGCGTCCGATTGATGACGAATTTCAGCTGCGCGGCACGCTGATCGATCTTCGCGACGAAACGCTGTTCATCCGCGAACCGGAAGCGATCCTGCGAATGTTCTATACCATGGTGCGCAACAGCACGATCACCGGGATCTACTCCACCACCCTTCGCCATTTACGCCATGCGCGGCGTCATCTGAAGCAGCCGCTGTGTTACATCCCGGAGGCGCGCTCGCTATTCCTGAGCATGCTTCGTCATCCGGGCGCCGTCAGCCGCGGTCTGCTGCCGATGCACCGACACAGTGTATTGTGGGCCTATATGCCACAGTGGTCGCATATTGTCGGGCAGATGCAGTTCGACCTGTTTCACGCTTATACGGTGGATGAGCACACGATCCGCGTCATGCTGAAGCTGGAAAGTTTTGCCAGAGAAGAGACGCGATCCCGCCATCCGCTGTGCGTTGATTTGTGGCCGCGCCTCTCTCACCCGGAACTGATCCTGATCGCCGCCCTGTTCCATGATATCGCCAAAGGTCGCGGCGGCGACCACTCCGTACTCGGTGCCCAGGACGTGCTGAAATTTGCCGAGCTGCACGGCCTGAACTCACGTGAGACGCAGCTTATTGCCTGGCTGGTTCGCCATCATCTGCTGATGTCGGTTACCGCTCAGCGTCGTGATATTCAGGATCCGGAAGTGATCAAGCAGTTCGCCGAGGAAGTGCAAACGGAGAACCGCCTGCGCTACCTGGTCTGCCTGACGGTAGCCGATATCTGCGCTACCAACGAAACCCTGTGGAACAGCTGGAAGCAGAGCCTGCTGCGCGAACTGTACTTCGCCACCGAAAAACAGCTGCGTCGCGGGATGCAGAACACCCCGGATATGCGCGAGCGCGTGCGCCACCACCAGTTGCAGGCGCTTGCCCTGTTGCGCATGGATAACATTAACGAAGAGGCACTACATCAGATTTGGGCGCGCTGTCGCGCCAACTACTTTGTGCGCCACAGCCCAAACCAGCTTGCCTGGCACGCCCGGCATCTGCTGAAGCACGACCTGACGAAACCAATGATTCTGCTCAGCCCGCAGGCCACGCGTGGCGGAACGGAGATCTTTATCTGGAGCCCGGACCGGCCTTATTTGTTTGCGGCGGTCTGCGCCGAACTGGACAGGCGTAACCTGAGCGTTCACGACGCGCAGATTTTTACCACCCGCGACGGCATGGCGATGGACACCTTTATTGTACTGGAGCCGGATGGCAGCCCGCTGTCGTCGGACAGGCATGAGGGGATACGCTTTGGCCTCGAGCAGGCGATTACGCAGCGCAGCTGGCAACCTCCGCAGCCGCGACGTCAGCCAGCAAAACTGCGCCACTTTACCGTCGATACCGAGGTCAATTTCCTGCCGACCCATACCGACCGTAAATCGTTCCTTGAGCTGATTGCGCTCGACCAGCCAGGGCTGCTCGCCCGCGTCGGCCAGGTATTTGCCGATCTGGGAATTTCGCTTCACGGCGCCCGAATTACAACCATTGGCGAACGAGTAGAAGATTTATTTATAATCGCGACGGCCGACCGGCGTGCCCTTAATAATGACCTGCAACTTGAAGTGCAACAACGGTTGACAGCAGCCCTCAATCCAAACGATAAAGGGTGACGTGTTTTTTAGTGAAATGGAAAGAGTAAACAATGCAGCAGTTACAGAACGTTATTGAGTCCGCTTTTGAGCGTCGCGCCGACATCACTCCGGCAAATGTGGATACCGTGACCCGTGAAGCGGTAAACCAGGTTATTTCCCTGCTGGATTCCGGCGCGCTGCGCGTGGCAGAAAAAATCGACGGTCAGTGGGTTACTCATCAATGGCTGAAGAAAGCTGTGCTGCTCTCTTTCCGTATCAACGATAACCAGGTTATCGACGGAGCAGAAAGCCGCTACTTCGATAAAGTGCCAATGAAATTTGCGGATTACGACGAAGCGCGCTTCCAGAAAGAGGGCTTCCGCGTAGTACCACCGGCAGCCGTTCGTCAGGGGGCATACATCGCACGCAACACCGTGCTGATGCCATCCTACGTGAACATCGGCGCCTACGTTGACGAAGGCACCATGGTGGACACCTGGGCTACCGTCGGCTCCTGCGCGCAGATCGGTAAAAATGTTCACCTGTCCGGCGGCGTCGGCATTGGTGGCGTTCTGGAGCCACTTCAGGCTAACCCAACCATCATCGAAGACAACTGCTTCATCGGCGCACGTTCCGAAGTGGTTGAAGGCGTGATCGTCGAAGAAGGTTCTGTGATCTCCATGGGCGTGTACATTGGCCAGAGCACCCGTATTTACGATCGCGAAACCGGTGAAATTCACTACGGCCGCGTTCCAGCCGGTTCCGTTGTGGTTTCCGGCAACCTGCCGTCTAAAGATGGCAAATACAGCCTGTACTGCGCGGTCATCGTGAAAAAAGTGGACGCGAAAACCCGCGGTAAAGTGGGCATCAATGAACTGCTGCGCACCATCGATTAATCGGGTATAACAAAAAGCGGGGGCAACCCCGCTTTTTTTATATCCGAAGGTGGCGAAAATAGATTTTTTCGTTAATTATTCATAGGTTATGTTGAGATCAAGGGTACCGCTATGTACGATAATCTGAAAAGTCTGGGCATTACCAATCCTGATGAAATTGATCGTTATAGTCTCCGCCAGGAAGCCAATAACGATATTTTGAAAATCTATTTTCACAAGGACAAAGGAGAGTTCTTCGCCAAAAGCGTGAAATTTAAATACCCACGCCAGCGTAAGACCGTTGTCGCTGACGGTATCGGTCAGGGATATAAAGAAGTACAGGAAATCAGCCCTAACCTGCGCTACGTTATCGACGAACTCGATCAAATCTGCCAGCGCGATCGCAGCGAAGTCGATCTGAAACGTAAGATCCTTGACGACCTGCGTCACCTGGAAAGTGTTGTTACCCATAAGATCAGCGAAATTGAAGCTGATCTTGAGAAATTGACGCGTAACAAATGAGCCGTTTTATTGCCCGGTGGCGCTTCGCTTACCGGGCCTACGAACGCATGTAGGCCGGGTAAGGCGAAGCCGCCACCCGGCAAAAAGCATCATCTTTGTTCATCCAGCTGCAACGCCACATACAGCAGTAGCCGGTCGTCAAAATTCCCTAAATCCAGCCCCGTCAGTTCCGAGATCCGGTTTAACCTATACTCCAGCGTATTACGGTGAATAAACAGCGCTTTTGACGTTGCCAGCGGCTGCACGTTATGCCGGAACCACGCCTGCAACGTGCGGCGCAGCAGCCCGTTGTTGTCCATCGCTTTCAGACGTACAAGCGGGCGCGCCAGCTCGTTGGCCTGCCAGCCACCGCGCAGGCTGTCGAGCAGGACCGGCAGCATCAGATCCTGATAGAAATAACTGCGGCTCTCCGGCATGCGCTGTTTACCCACCATCATGGTAGTGCGCGCCGTTCGCCATGAACGGGCGATACTTCCCGGCCCGGTAAAGTAATTTCCCAGCGCGACGCGAAAACGGAGCTGTCCGTTCTCCTTCATGCGCTCGATGAGCAGCTCAACGCGGCGACGATGATCTTCCGCGTCCCAGCGACCAAACTGATTAAGCGCAGGCTTGAGCACCACCATTTCCGTCAAAGAGACGATTGCCACCAGGTTGTTACGCTCCGGCGTCGCCAGCATATTTTGCAGCTGCTGTAGCTCCACCATGGCGCTGTCCACGCCAAGCTGGCCGCTATCCACCTCAATAACGGCGACCACGCGCGGCTGATTCAGGTCGATACCCAGACGCTGCGCCCACTCGCTCAGGGCAGGCGTGTGCTCCTCCGCCTGGATCAAATTCATCACCAGCTCTTCACGCAGGCGGCTGTCCTGGGCGAGCAGGTGCATCAGACGCGACTGCTCCAGCATCATCTCCGCCGTCATGCAGACCAGCTCGCCGTATTTACGCAGCGATTCAGGATCGCCGGTCAGACCGATAACGCCAACAATCTCTCCTTCCAGACGCAGCGGCAGGTTGATCCCCTGACGGACCCCGTGCAGATGTTTCGCCACGGCGTCATCAATGTCGACCACGCGCCCCTGAGAGAGCACCAGCAACGCCCCTTCGTGCAATTCACCAATACGCTCACGATCGCCGCTGCCGATAATGCGCCCTCGGGCGTCCATTACGTTGATATTGGTATCGATGATTCGCATGGTGCGCGCCACGATATCCTGCGCCATTTTGGTATCAAGATGCCAGCCAGCCATATAACCCTCCCGTGAGCAGAGCTCAAGCATAGGGAAGTTCAGCTAAGGCTGCATTGTGCAGATGCCCAAAGGCAGAGAGAGATGTATGGAGTTGTGGGAAAGGTCACAGAAAAGAGAAAGCCCCTGCGAACAGGGGCTTAAGAAGATTACTGCATCAGGAGATAAATAGAGGTATCACCACGCTGAATATTCAGTGCCAGCACGGACGGCTTGCTGTCGAGAATTTTGCGCAGTTCAGCGATGTTTTTCACCGGCTGCTGGTTAGCGCCCATGATCACATCACCTTTTTTCAGGCCGATACGGGCAGCAGGTGAGTTCGCTTTCACGTTGTTCACCACCACGCCTTTATCTGCCCCTTTGTTGCTCATCTCAGCACCTTCAATACCGCTGAAGATGGTGCTGGAATCCACCTGATTCTGACTGCTCTGTTGCAGTTCCAGGCTCACGTTAACTGGCTTACCTTCACGCAGCAGGCCGAGGGTCACTTTACTGCCGATTGGCATAGAACCCACTTCCGCACGCAGGGCGGCAAAGCTGCTGATCGGTTTACCGTTCAGAGAGGTGATCACGTCACCCGCTTTAATGCCGGCTTTCGCCGCTGAAGAGTTCGGCATGACCTGGCTCACGAATGCGCCGCGCTGAGCGTCCACTTTCATCGCTTTCGCCAGCTCGGAGTTCAGCTCGGTCCCCATGATACCCAGCTCACCGCGTTTCACCTGTCCATATTGCACCATCTGCGCAGTCAGGTTTTTCACCATGTTGCTCGGGATAGCAAAGCCGATACCGATGTTGCCACCGTCCGGTGCCAGGATAGCGGTGTTGATACCGATCAGTTCACCGTTCAGGTTAACCAGCGCACCGCCGGAGTTACCGCGGTTAATGGCCGCATCCGTCTGGATGAAGTTTTCATAGTTTTCCGCATTCAGGCCGCTACGTCCCAGCGCGGAGACGATACCCGAGGTCACGGTTTCGCCCAGACCAAACGGGTTACCGATGGCGACAGTGTAGTCACCCACGCGCAGCGCGTCAGAGTCGGCAAGCTTAATCGCCGTCAGGTTCTTCGGATCCTGAATTTGAATCAGTGCGATATCGGAGCGCGGGTCTTTACCGACCACTTTGGCATCGAATTTACGGCCATCGCTCATCTGAACCTTAATGGTGTTAGCATTATCTACCACGTGGTTATTGGTCACCACGTAGCCTTTCGCTGCATCAATAATAACGCCCGAGCCGAGTGCCATGAATTTCTGCTGCTGGCCGCCGCCCTGACCGTCATCCCCTGCGCCGCCGCCCTGACAGAACGGGGAGCTCTGGAATGGCGAACCGTCCTGGCAGAATGGCGAATTGTCGCCGAAGAACTGCTGGAAATTACGCGGCATACGCGGCGTATTGACGGTTGTGCTGCCCTCAACGTTAATACTCACCACCGATGGCATCACTTTTTCGAGCATCGGGGCCAGGCTTGGCATCTGCTGCGCAGTCGCTGCCGAGGAAGCTGTCTCGGCCGCCGTCGCCAGAGGGGACAACGCTAAACCTAAACTCAGAGCCAGTGCACTCATTGCTAATGTGGTTTTTTTCATGTTTCTCAATCTCGATTTACCAGATAACGCAAAATTGCTGTGTAACTCAGATTCGTTTTATACCGCTTAGTTCCGGGATTAAGTTTATGGAAAAAGTAAAAATTTATTGGTCGTCTTTACAAAACTCATGGCTTATTCAACGGCCATAAGCTTGCGGTATTCATCCCAGGCATACAAATCTGTCATCCCGCTGATATAGTCCTGGATAAGACGACAGCGATAATAATATTCCATGACTGGCCATTGGGAAGAATGACGATCTATTTTACTGACGGCCTCAATGTATGCCAGCCGGTGACGGGTTGAAAGCTTCTGATAGAGACGAGATTCAATCGGCAGGCGGCGAACACGTTCATTTTCGACCAGCTCGCAAAACTCATCGACCGTCAGCTGGAGCAGCGGGCCATAAATTTCCAGCAACCCGCTGATAACCCGGTATCCTTGCAGCTCCAGCTGTTCGACATCCGGGTGGCTGAAAACATGGCGAACAGCCACGTTTTTATATAATTCAAGCAGCTGACTAAAACTGCTCTCATCTTCCAGCAGGGCGTGATTAAATTCCCCGCTAAATATCATCGGCAAATTATCAATGAAACGGGCGGCCGCATACGGCACCAGTTTATTCAGCGTATTGACCCGCAAATACATAAAGAACTGATCTTCGGTACTGCGGCTCAGCGAATTTGAACGCGATTTATCCCAGGCATTCTCGACGACCTGTGCAAACAGAGAACCTTTTTCATGCTCTCCCCAGGCATCGTGAAGATGCTGATACAGCTCCTCGACGCTGAATATTCTTTTTTCCACTGCGTCTTCCAGATCGGCCACGCAATAAGAAATGTCATCAGCCGCTTCCATAATCCACGTCAATGGAAAACGGCCATTCGGCGTTAGCGAAAGTTCTTTACGCAACCGTTCAATGTACGCTTCTTCCGACAGGTAATAGCCCGGTTTTTTCATCAGGTAGCTATGGGTGGCAGGCGTTTCCCCCATCCACCACGCGGGACGCGTGTATTTGAGAATACAGCCCACCTGCGCCCAGGTCAGATTCATGCGCATCAGGGAGTGCACCAGACGGATCCCCTGCGCGTTACCTTCGAAATGACACAGATCCTGACGCACCTTGCGGCGCAGATCGTTCAGGCTATCTTCGCCCTCACGCAGGCGTAAATCGCGTACCACACAGCGGTCATCGCTGAGCGGCTGGCTTATGGCGTCAGAGGGAAAAAGCCGCTGTTTAAACCAGTCATTGATGGCGGCCTCGCCGAAATGACCAAAGGGAGGATTGCCGATATCGTGCATCAGGCAGGCCATCTCAACGATGCTTTCGAACGGCCCGGTCAGTTCATCCAGCCCGTAGGTTTCCAGCAGACGTTGCTCTTTAAGACGGCTGAGGATCTCTTTTGCAATGTAGCGCCCCACCTGCTGCACTTCCATGGAGTGCGTTAACCGCGTACGCACCGCGGCGTTACGCTCCAGCGGGAACACCTGGGTTTTTTGCTGTAACCGGCGGATGGCGGGCGAATTGATGATGCGTCCGCGATCGCTTTCAAAAATGCGCAGGATCTCATGTTCGCTCTTATCGCCCTGCGGCGAACGGAAACGTCGGTGCCAGTTAATTTTGGTGCGAAAATCGATTGGTGCCATGTGCTCCCCCGCGTGAGAATGCGTTTCCCCTTAACCGCATGATAGACTATGCATCTTAACAAGGCACATCGCGAGTAAATCTATGAAAATCGGCATTATTGGTGCAATGGAAGAAGAAGTTACGCTGCTGCGTGACAAAATTGAGAACCGTCAGACCCTCTCCCTTGGTGGCTGTGAGATCTACACCGGCCAGCTGAACGGCGTTGACGTGGCTCTGCTGAAATCAGGCATCGGTAAAGTTGCAGCGGCACTGGGCGCGACCCTGCTGCTTGAGCGCTGCAAGCCTGACGTTATCATTAATACAGGTTCGGCGGGCGGTCTGGCGCCGACGCTGAAAGTGGGCGATATCGTGGTTTCCGACGAAGCGCGTTACCACGATGCAGATGTCACCGCATTCGGCTACGAATATGGTCAGCTTCCGGGCTGCCCGGCCGGGTTTAAAGCGGATGATAAGCTGATTGCCGCCGCTGAAAGCTGCATTAACGAGCTGAACCTCAATGCGGTGCGTGGCCTGATCGTCAGCGGCGATGCCTTTATCAACGGCTCTGTTGGTCTGGCGAAAATCCGTCATAACTTCCCGCAGGCTGTGGCCGTTGAGATGGAAGCCACGGCCATTGCGCACGTTTGCCATAACTTCAGCGTGCCGTTCGTGGTCGTTCGCGCGATCTCTGACGTGGCGGACCAGCAGTCCCACATCAGCTTCGACGAGTTCCTGGCCGTTGCGGCCAAACAGTCCACCGTGATGGTGGAAACCCTGGTGCAGAAACTGGCGCGTGGGTAAGGTGTCATTCAGGGCGCTGGTCGCCCTGCTTCTGCTCGCCCCGGCCTGGCTCATCGCCGCGCCGCGGGTGATCACACTCTCCCCTGCCAATACGGAACTGGCGTTTGCCGCCGGGATTACGCCCGTTGCGGTGAGCAGCTTTTCCGATTATCCACCGCAGGCCGCCCATCTCGAACAGGTTGCCACCTGGCAGGGAATGAACCTGGAACGCATCGTGGCGCTGAAGCCCGATCTGGTTCTTGCCTGGCGCGGCGGTAATGCCGAACGACAGGTGGACCAGCTCTCTTCGCTGGGAATAACGGTAAAATGGGTAGATGCGGTGAGCATCGAACAGGTGGCGCAAACCCTCCGTGACCTCGCGCCCTTCAGCCCTACCCCCCAACGCGCCGAGCACGCTGCACAGCAGATGCTCAACGACTATGCTGCGCTAAAAACCCGATACGGCACGCAACCGAAACAACGCGTTTTTCTGCAATTTGGCAGCCAGCCGCTGTTCACTACCGGGAAAGGCTCGATCCAGAACCAGGTGCTTGAGATCTGTGGAGGTGAAAATATCTTTGCTGAAAGCCGGGTCCCCTGGCCGCAGGTCAGTCGTGAGCAGGTTCTGGCGCGACAACCGCAGGCCATTGTGGTGGTCGGAAATGCGAGCGAGATTCCTAAAATAGAACAATTCTGGCATCGGCAGCTTAAAATTCCGGTCATCGCACTCAACAGCGACTGGTTTGAACGCGCCAGCCCGCGTATTATCCTCGCCGCAAAACAACTCTGCGCCGAACTGGCAGAGAGTCACTCAAACAGATAAATACCCTATTCGAGGATTTAACGATGCTCGTGTATTGGCTGGATATTCTTGGCACAGCCGTTTTTGCTATCTCCGGCGTTTTGCTTGCCGGAAAACTACGCATGGATCCTTTTGGCGTACTGGTGCTCGGCGTCGTTACGGCGGTAGGCGGCGGAACGATTCGCGATATGGCGCTGGCAAACGGCCCGGTATTCTGGGTAAAAGATCCAACGGATCTGGTGGTGGCGATGGTCACCTGCCTGTTAACCATCGTGCTGGTTCGTCAGCCTCGCAGACTACCAAAATGGATATTGCCGGTGCTGGATGCCGTCGGTCTGGCGGTCTTTGTGGGAATAGGCGTGAATAAAGCCTTTATTGCCGGGACTGGCCCGCTGGTGGCGATCTGTATGGGCGTGTTGACCGGCGTGGGCGGAGGGATTATTCGCGACATTCTGGCGCGAGAAGTCCCGATGATCCTGCGAACGGAAATCTACGCGACGGCCTGTATCATCGGGGGGATTGTTCACGCCACGGCGTATTACACCTTTGCTGTCCCGCTGGAAAACGCGGCGATGCTGGGGATGGTGGTAACGCTGGTGATCCGTTTAGCGGCGATACGCTGGCACCTGAAGCTGCCGACGTTTGCACTGGATGAAAATTCAAGATAAGTGTCGTTTATAAGCCCGGTGGCGCTTCGCTTACCGGGCCTACAATTTGCATTCAGGTTAAATACTGAATGAAGAACCACACCCGCAGGTGCTGGTCGCATTCGGGTTAGTCACCACAAAGCGCGAACCTTCCAGACCTTCAGTGTAGTCCACTGAACCGCCCACCAGATATTGCAGGCTCATCGGATCAACCACCAGCGCGACGCCCTGTTTCTCGATAGTCATATCACCATCGTTAACCTGGTCGTCAAAGGTAAAACCATACTGGAAGCCACTACAGCCGCCGCCGGTAATATAAACACGCAGTTTCAGATCCGGATTGTCCTCGTCGGCAATCAGGGTTTTCACTTTTTTCGCTGCTGCTTCGGTAAATTCCAGCGGCAACGCTACGTCATCACTCATCTTATGCTCCCATGAATACTGCGACTGCTATTGGGTAAAAATCACCCAATTCTTTTTGTCATTATCTAATACCCTGGTAATTCATTCAAGTATTCTGCTTCAGGGCCTGTTCAGCTTCCTGTTTCGCCAGGGTACGGGCAAGAATGGTGGAGTATAGCGGTTTTCCACCCAGGAATTGGGCTAATAGTGTCGCGCCGAGGCAGGTAATGATCATTGGCAAAATGAGCTGGTAATTGTCGGTCATTTCCAGCACCAGCACGATCCCGGTCAGCGGCGCACGCAGGGAGGCCGCCAGCAGCGCCCCCATTCCCGCAACCGCAAACGTTCCCGCATCCAGATGGTAGGCCGGGAAGCCTGCCGCCGCCGCCATCCCGAACGCCGTACCCAGCAGCGTCCCCAGCGCCAGCATCGGGGCGAAAATGCCGCCCGGGGCACCAGAGGAGAAGCACAATACCGTGGTGATGACGCGTGAAATAAACATAAACAGCAGCAGGCCTACGCTGAAATTCCCCGCCGCGGCAATGGGAATCAGACCGAAACCGCCGCCCGCCGCATTCGGTTCGATAAAACCGAGGATCCCGCACACGCCACCAAGCAGGCCCCCCACCAGCACCCATTTCGTGGTATTTCCGCCATGGATGCGCTGAAACATATCCTGAGCCCGTAAAATCAGGGTGTTAAAAAGCGGGCCAACGACGCCAAAAATCATCCCAAGAATCAGATACAGCCACAAAGTATTGACCGGCGCATTGGTTAGCTTGCCAACTTCAATCACCGCCCCTTCGCCGTTAAAGACGCGAAAGACAATGCTCGACATAATCACGCCGGTAAACACCGCTTTAATGGAGATCAGGTTGTAGCGGAACTGGGCGCGCATCTCTTCAATGATAAACAGGATACCCGCCAGCGGCGCGTTAAACGCGGCAGACAGCCCGGCCGCCGCCCCCGTCGCCAGCAGCGTATGGCGCGCTTCAGCGCTGCGCATACGGAACAGATCGCCGACCATGCGCCCGACGTTACCGCCCAGCTGTACCGTTGGCCCTTCCCGACCGAGCACCATGCCCGCTCCGAGCGTTCCCATCCCGCCGATAAATTTCACAGGAAGCACGCGCCACCAGCGAACCGGGCGTAGCTCTTCTAGCGCCCCCTCAATTTCAGGGATCCCCGAGCCACCTGCTTCAGGTGCGAATTTACGCACCAGAAAATAGCCCACCATGGCAAACAGGGCCGAAAGGCCAAAGGCCCACACCCAGACCAGCCATTCACGATCCGCAAAGCTGGCGACGGTACCTATGCGCCAGTTGAGCACCGCATTGACGGCTTTCTCAAACGCGACGCCTACCAGCCCGGCCAGCGTGCCCACAACGGCGGCTGCCACCAGAATGGCTAACGGGGTTTTGTCACGGTTGAGCAGCCGCCGGATACTGACCCGGTGCTTCGCGCGCGTAAACTGTTGTTGTTCAAAAGAAGGCGTGTTCTCGTTCATTACCTGTTCTGTTTCGTCATACAAAAGGCCGTAGGGATTCTACCAGAGACAATCCCCTCGTCCCCTGAAAAATACTTAACAATTGTTAAGCCTTCTATGGGGCAAAAATTTTATAACCTCTTCCGAATCACTTAGAATAGTTGCCTTAACTCATTTCTACGAACCAGGAACGACGCCATGAGCAAGTCTGAAAACCTCTACAGCGCAGCCCGCGAGCTAATCCCAGGCGGCGTGAACTCACCCGTGCGCGCCTTTACCGGCGTGGGTGGCACCCCGCTGTTTATCGAACGTGCGGATGGCGCATATCTGTATGATGTGGATGGTAAAGCCTATGTCGATTACGTCGGCTCCTGGGGCCCGATGGTACTGGGCCACAACCACCCGGCGATCCGCAATGCGGTGATTGAAGCCGCTCAGCGCGGCCTGAGCTTCGGCGCGCCAACCGAGATGGAAGTCAAAATGGCGGAGCTGGTCACCGAACTGGTGCCAACGATGGACATGGTGCGTATGGTGAACTCCGGTACCGAAGCGACCATGAGCGCTATCCGTCTGGCGCGCGGTTTTACCGGCCGTGACAAGATCATCAAGTTCGAAGGTTGTTATCACGGCCATGCCGACTGTCTGCTGGTGAAAGCTGGTTCCGGCGCGCTGACCCTCGGCCAGCCGAACTCCCCGGGGGTGCCGGCTGATTTCGCGAAACACACGTTGACCTGCACCTATAACGATCTGAACACCGTTCGCGCCGCGTTCGAGCAGTATCCGCAGGAGATCGCCTGCATCATCGTTGAGCCAGTTGCGGGCAACATGAACTGTATCCCACCGCAGCCTGACTTCTTGCCGGGCCTGCGCGCCCTGTGCGATGAGTTCGGCGCGCTGCTGATCATCGACGAAGTGATGACCGGCTTCCGCGTGGCGCTGGCGGGGGCGCAGTCATACTACGGCGTGGAGCCGGATCTGACCTGCCTCGGCAAAATCATTGGCGGCGGCATGCCTGTCGGCGCGTTTGGCGGCCGTAAGGACGTCATGGACGCGCTGGCGCCAACCGGTCCGGTTTACCAGGCGGGTACGCTCTCCGGTAACCCGATTGCGATGGCGGCGGGCTTTGCCTGTCTGACCGAAGTGGCGCAGCCGGGTATCCACGAAACCTTGACGGACCGGACGACGCAACTGGCAAACGGTTTGCTGGAAGCCGCAGAAGATGCGGGTATTCCACTGGTGGTGAACCACGTGGGCGGGATGTTCGGGATTTTCTTCACCGATGCGAAAACCGTGACCTGCTATCAGGACGTGGTGAAATGCGACGTGGAACGCTTCAAACGCTTCTTCCACCTGATGCTGGAAGAAGGCGTGTATCTTGCCCCGTCAGCGTTTGAAGCGGGCTTTATGTCCGTGGCGCACAGCGAAGAAGATATCAATAATACCATCGACGCAGCGCGTAAGGTATTTGCGAAGCTGTAAAATGTGCGGCTTGATGCCCTCACCCCAACCCTCAGCCCACAGGGAGAGGGAGCAAACACTAAAACGGCAATCTAAGGATTGCCGTTTACTTTTATTACCGACTCTGCTTTCTCAACAGATAAATAAAGTAAGGCGCGCCGATAAAGGTCGACAGGAGGCCCGCCGGGATCTGATACGGGAACAGCACCATCCTTCCGCACCAGTCAGCAAAGACCAGGATCGCCCCGCCCGTCAGCGCAGAGATCACGATATGCGGCAAAGTCCTGCGGAAACCCATCATACGGGCGATATGCGGCGCCATTAATCCGACAAAACTGAGCGGGCCGATAGTCATGGTGGCCGTCGCCGTCAGGCACGCGGCCAGCAGCAACAGCGCAATGCGCGTTGGCGTCAGCGCCACCCCGACCGCGCGGGCGGTATCCCCACCCAGCGGCAGAATGGTCATCCAGCGGCGGCACAGCGGCACAATCGCCAGCAGCACGATCATCACAATCCCGGTATGCACCACCTGACTGCCGGTGGCGTTGTATGTTGAACCGGAAATCCATGTCAGGATCCGCGCCATGCGCGGATCGCCGCTCGCCTGCAACATCATCAGCAGCATAGTAAACGCGGTGCTGAGCGCCATCCCGGCCAGCAGCATGCGGTGAGGTGAGAAACCACCTCGCCCGGAGGCGATCAGGATAATCATCAGCGTGACTGCCGCACCGATACTCCCGGCAGGCATCAGCCAGCCGAACGCATTTCCCGGTACGAGGAACAACATCAACACTACGCCAAACGCGGCCCCGGAGCTGATCCCTAATACTTCCGGGCTTGCCATCGGGTTGCCGGTGAGACGCTGGATAATACAGCCCGCCACCGCCAGCATGACGCCCGCAATCAGCGCGGAGAAAATCCGCGGCCAGCGCCACTGCATGAGTTCATGCAGCAAATCCCCCGTTGCCCAGTGCCAGCCCGTGGCGTCGCGTCCCAGCGAGAGTGCGGCAAACGAGGCGATAACCAGCACTGCCAGCCCGGCAAGGCTGAACCACACCACCGACTGACGCTCGGCATGCACTTTATCGCCGGCATCCATCGCCGGAGCGCTAATGCTGCGCAGGCGCGGCAGCAGCCACAGCAGCAGCGGCGCGCCGATCAGGGCCGTCACCGAGCCCGTGGAAACTTCCATCCAGACGCGCGCCAGCCAGAGAATGAGCTGATCGGAAAGCCAGAGTATCAGCGCACCAATCAGCGGCGCCAGCATCAGACGCGCCAGCAGACGGCGCGCGCCGAGCATTTTTGCCAGCAATGGCGCAAACAGGCCGATAAAACCGATGATGCCGACGGCGTTAACCAGTAACGCGCTCAGCACAATCGCCAGGGTCAGGGCCGCCAGACGGGCCAGCGACAGCGCCAGCCCGAGATTGCGCGCCACGCCGTCATCGAGGCCCATCAGCGTGAGCGGACGCAGCAGCAGCAGCGTCAGCACCACGCCGCCAAACAGCTGCGGCCACAGGCGCTGGACGATACTCCAGTCGGTCTGGGTGAGCGTGCCGGTACTCCACATAAACATGCTTTGCAGCTGGTCGTGGTGAAACAGCACCAGCAGCTGGTTGATCGCCCCACAGTAGAGGCTGACGACCAGCCCCGCGAGGATCAGCGTGACCGGTGAGAGACGTTTTCCCCAGGCTACGCCAAAGACCAGCGCACCGACCACGCATGCGCCTGCCAGCGCGGCAAACTGCGAGGTTAACGCTCCCGGCAGGGTCCAGAGCGTGGTGATGGTGATCCCCAGCTGAGCCCCCGTCGCCACGCCCAGCGTGGTTGGCTCCGCCAGCGGGTTACGTAGCACCTGCTGAAACAGTACGCCCACCAGTCCCAGTCCCGCCCCGACCAGCAGGGAGATAGCCAGACGCGGCAGCAGGCTGTAGTGGAACAGCATTTGCTGAATATTGTCGATATCCGGTGCGGCAAACGCGGCTGTCCACTGATCGCGCGGTAACGCCGTGGTCAGGTTAAAGCCGGTTAATGCCAGGGCAGCCAGAAAAATGAGCGCTAACAGTAACATCGGGAAACGGGCCATACGCGTGCTCATGCCTTGCCTCCCAGTGCATTGTCCAGCACGCGGGCAAAATGCATGGCCGACAGCGTCGCGCCGTAGAACCATACCGCTGGCGCGCGCAGGAAGCGCTGCTCGCGGACAAACGGCATTGCCTGCCAGAGCGGAGTCGCCATCAGGGTTTGCATCTCGCGCTCATTGCCGTGGTCAAAGCACAGCACGTCCACATCACGAAACGCCGCCAGACGGTCAATCCCCACGGCAGTACTGCCCCAGAACGTCATCTCGCCCTCCCAGGCATTGCGAATGCCAAAACTGTCGAGTACTTCCTGGAACAGACAGTTATTTCCAAAGACCAGCATATGGCGGGAATCCAGCAGGGTCACCATCAGCAAAGGCCGATCGCCACGGTGGGCAAAGCGCGGCTTAAGGGAATCAATCAGCGCATCAAATTCATTGAGATGTTTTTTCGCCTCAGCCTCACGGTTGAGGAACTGCGCCATCTCGTGGATGGAATTTTTTGCCATGGTCAGCGGCTTTTTACCGTCGCTAAAGGAAAAGCCCCGTCCGGGCGCAATCTTCGCCATGGTCTCTTCCGACGGGCCATACCCCGCAGACCAGAATAAATAAGACGGTTTCATCTGGGTGAGAAGCTCGAGGTTCGGCTCCGTACGCAGACCGATGTCGATGACGGAGTCCGGCAGTTTTGGCTCATTCACCCACAGGGTGTAGTTAGGAATATCGGCCACGCCGTAAGGCGTCACGCCCAGCGCCATCATCAGTTCGACGGGCAACCACTCCAGCGCCACGATGCGGTGCGGATCGACTGCGGCAGCGCGGGCCGGGCCCATCTTTAACAGCAGCGGTGAGAGTGCCATGGCCGTTAGCAGGCGACGGCGGCTAATTAATGTTGGATCCAGCATCAGTAGACAAAGCTCACGGGTGCAGCCCCGGCCGGGTGAGGCAGAATGCCCATAGGAATACCGTAGATATGTTCCAGCGTTTCGCTGCGCATCAGTTCGGCAGGCGTACCCTGAGCGATCATTTCACCGCCGCGCAGCGCTACCAGATAGTCGCAGTAGCGTGCCGCCATGTTGATATCATGCAGAACGGCAATCACAGTCAGGCCGCGCTGCTGGCTTAAGCGATGCACCAACGCCAGGACGTCAACCTGATGAGCAATATCCAGCGCTGAAGTGGGTTCGTCGAGCAGCAGGCAGCGGCTGTCCTGCGCTACCAGCATCGCGATCCATGCGCGCTGACGCTCGCCACCGGACAGGCTATCCACCAGACGGTGCGCCAGCGGTTTTAACCCAACCAGCGCGATCGCCTCTTCCACTTTCTCTCTGTCAGCAACGCCAAAACGCCCGAGCGCACCGTGCCACGGATAACGTCCAATCGCCACCAGCTCGCGCACCGTCATCCCCTCCGCCTGCGGCAACTGCTGCGGCAGATAGGCCACCTTGCGGGCAAAGGCCTTACTGCTCCAGCTCGCCAGCGGCTGGTCATCCAGCAGAATGTCGCCCTCGGACGGCGGCTGATGACGGCCCAGCATCTTCAGCAGCGTCGATTTACCGGAACCATTGTGCCCGATTAAACCGGTCACTTTACCTGCGGGAAACGTCAAAGAGAGCGGATGCAGCAAGGTGCGCCCGGGTACGCGAAAGGAGAGATTGTTGAGCGTGAAGGTGGAGTCGGATTGCGTTTTAGTATCCTGCATGTCAGCCAACTTAAATAAAAAGGGCACGGCGAACCGTGCCCATAAAGAGGTTAGAAGCGGAAGGTCGCCGTGGCAACAACCTGGCGTCCTGCTCCCCAGTAGCATGCATACTCGCTGTAGCAGCTGGAGACGTATTCACGATCAAAGATGTTGTTCACGTTGACGCCGACGGAAGAGCCCGGCAGACCGAAGCGCGCCAGATCGTATTTCACGGTCGCATCCGCCAGGGCATAACCCGCGACGTTAAAGGACTCATAGGCTTTAGGCGACGCTGAGGAGTAGTACGTCACCGTGTTACCGATGTAGCGAGCACCCGCACCAACGGTCAGGCCGCTTAGCGCCGTCTCGTGGAAGGTGTAATCCGCCCACAGTGATGCCATGTTGCGCGGTACTTCTGCCGGACGACGACCTTCATACCAGGTATCGTGGGTATATTCCGCATCGGTGTAGCTGTAGGCCGCCGTTACGTTCACGTTAGCCGACACCGCCGCTTTCGCTTCCAGCTCAAAGCCACGGGAGCGAATTTCACCGCCCTGCACGCTAAAGCCGCTGGTCGGGTTCGCCGGATCGGCGGTCAGGTTATTGTTCTTGGTCAGCTGGTATACCGCTGCCGTCACCACAACAGGCAGATCTTTTGGAACATACTTCACGCCCGCTTCATACTGCTTGCCGCGTGCCGGATCGAACGGTTTGCCGCCCTGGGTGGTGCCAGAGAGCGGTTCAAAGGATTCACTGTAGCTGAAGTATGGTGTAATCCCGTTGTCGAACAGGTAGTTAATCCCCCCGCGCCAGGTAAATGCCTGATCGTTAATTTCCGCGGTGGTTCCGTTATTACGGTTAAAGGCAGACGTTTTCGCAAAGTCATAGCGGCCACCCAGGGTGAGTACCCACTTATCCCATTCAGCCTGATCCTGCGCATAGAGCCCGGTCTGCTCCTGACGATTGAGCATGGCATACGGGAAGTTCACATTGACGTTCGCATTGCCGTGCTGAGGATTGTTCATGCTGATCGGATCGGCGGTGCCGTAGTCAGCATCAATGTCATTTCGCATACGAAGGTAATCCACACCCGTCAGCAGGGTATGGTCAACGGCGCCGGTCGCGAATTTCGACTGGAGCTGTGTATCAACCGTGAACGAGTTGAGGTCTTCATCTGAGCGCACGTAGGCACGGCTGATCTGGGCCGGGGCGATATAGCCGTTACCGTAAACTGAACGGTAAAGGGTGTTGATTTTGGTATAACGCAGGTTCTGACGCACGGTGAAGGTGTCGTTGAATTCATGCGCGAAGCTGTAACCCACCATTTTCTGACGACGGGAGATCTTATTGTCTTCATCACCTTCGTTGAAGTCGGTCGGCAGTTTGTGCGCTTTTCCGTTAGCATCATAGTAAGGCACAACGGTACCTTCACGTGGCAGCCAGCCGTAGTAACCCGCATCCGGATCGCTCTGGAAGTTGCTCAGGAAGGTGAAATCGGTTTTATCATCAGGACGCCAGCTGAAAGACGGCGCAATCGCGTAACGAGTAGATTTCACCATTTCCTGCTGCGCGTTCTCACTACGTCCCAGACCGGTCAGACGGTAGGACCACACGCCGTCATCGTCAATCGCGTCGCTGAAATCAAACCCCGTCTGCCAGAGGTTATCCGTCCCCATTTTGAACTGAATTTCTTTCAACGGTTCCGTAGTTGGACGCTTGCTGACCATACTCACTACGCCGCCCGGATGGCTTTTGCCATACAGTACAGACGTCGGGCCACGCAGCAGCTCTACGCGCTCAAGGAAGTACGGGTCCATGGACGCTTCAGAGTAGTTGTCTCCCTGCAACTTCATACCATCCAGATACTGGTTGGTATTCACGGTGCTGGAGGTCGTGAAACCACGAATCGAAACCACATCGTAAGTTGTTGAGGCGCCGCGCGTTGCGAAAACGCTTGGGGTGTAGGCCAGGGCCTGTTTAACCGTCCCCGGCTGTTTCATGTCCATCTCTTCACGAGTCACAACAGAAATAGACTGCGGGGTTTTCTCAATGGGTGTATCGGTTTTCGTCGCCGTTGCAGTGCGTTTTGCCGCAATCGTCGGTGCAGGACCCCAGGCACTTTCCTGTGCAGCCGGTGCGGCAGTCACGGTGATGGTTTCTTCTTTCTTGGGGGTTTCAGCGGCTTGTGCATAAGCAGACATGCCGGCAACCGCTGTGGCTACGACGGCTGCGATTTTACGCAGCGACGTGTTAATTGGCTGAGCAGTATTGGAAAGCGCCATGATGGATCTCTGATGAAAAAGGTGAATGATAACGTAAACGAGAATTATTATTATGACCGCAGAATAATATGCGAAACGCTGACGGCATAGCAAGCGATATGCGGCCCTACAAGAATTGAGGGTTTAAGAAATAATCAACGGAAAACGGGTCGTTAATAAGGATTGAAAACAGGGTTAAGGAAATGAGTTGCTGAGGTGAAAAAACACCCCCTTCCAGGGAAGGGGGTGTCATAAGGGCTAGTTGCCGCCGAACATATCCTTGATCCAGCCGGCGACGCCGTCGCTGTCTTTCTTCTCGTTCTGCTGCTGCGGCTGCTGCTGCTGCGGCTGCTGAGGTTGAGAAGACTGATCGAACGGGTTACCTGTCGGTTCTTCTGGCTGGCTTTGCTGGCACAGCGCATCCGGGTTGGTCGTCCAGACCGGCAGCGAACGCACGCCGCCGCCGCAGATGAAGTTACCTGAGCTGTCCACGCCCATATCGACGATATCTTCCGGGGCAACGAGGTTCAGCGGCACCGGAGACTGATTGGCCAGATAACGCTGGTAAATCGACATCGCGCCGCTCGCACCATACAGTTTGGTCGGCTGGTTGTTATCGCGGCCCACCCAGGTGATCACCACTTCACGGCCATCAATACCGGCGAACCAGGTATCGACGTTGTTGTTGGTAGTCCCGGTTTTACCCGCCAGATGCAGACCAGGATACTTCGCCCCCAGCTGACGCCCGGTACCGCGCTGGACCACCTGCTGCATGGTCCACAGCGTCATATAGGCCGCCTGCGCCGGAACAGCGCGCTCAGCCTGCGGGAAGCTCTGATACAGCACGGAGCCATCTTCGGCAATCACCGAACGCAGGGCGGAAAGCGGCGCTCGGTTACCGCCGCTGGCGATGGTCTGGAACGCCTGGGCCACTTCGATTGGCGTCAGGTTAAGCGCCCCCAGGATCATCGCTGGCACAGGGTGCAGCTGATCTTTCGGTACGCCCAGCTTCTGCCAGGTGTCGGTGATGGCGGGGAGGCCCAGCGCCATGCCGAGGTTAACAGTCGGCACGTTCATCGAGCGGGTTAACGCATCCACCAGCATCACCTGGCCGCTGAACTGCTTATCATCGTTCTGCGGAGACCACACCTGGCCGTTAGGCTGGCGCAGGGAGATTGGCGCATCGGCAATCCAGGTGTTCAGTCGATAGAGATTCGGCTGGCTCAGCGCGGTCAGGTAGGTTGCCGGTTTTGCCAGAGAACCAATCGAACGACGCGCCTGCATCGCGCGGTTATAGCCCGCATACTGCGGCTCGGCGCCGCCCACCATGGCGCGAACTTCGCCGGTGTTGCGATCAACTACCACCATCGCGGTTTCCAGATCGCTCAGCTTACGCTGCTTCTTCAGAACCGGAATACCTTCAACCGCCGCTTTTTCTGCCGCATCCTGCGCCACGGAGTCAAAGGTGGTGAAGATCTTCACCCCGGAGAGATCTTTCACTTTATCTCCGAGCTTAGACTGCAACTCCTGACGTACCATCTGCATAAAGGCAGGCTGCGGAGAGATCACCCCACCGCGCGGCTGAACGCCCAGCGGACGCGCGCTCAGCATGTCGTACAGCTCCTGGTCAATCACCTGCTGTTGTTGCAGCAGACGCAGCACCAGGTTACGACGCTCCAGCGCCAGTTTCGGGTTACGCCACGGGTTGTAGATCGACGCGCCTTTTACCATGCCCACCAGCAGCGCCTGCTGGTCAAGGCTCAGCTCTTCTACCGGACGGCCAAAGTAGTACAGGCTCGCCAGCGGGAAGCCGCGGATCTCGTTATCGCCGCTCTGACCGAGGTACACCTCGTTCATGTACAGCTCAAGAATACGATCCTTGCTGTAGCGCGCATCCATCAGCACGGCCATGTACGCTTCGTTGGCTTTACGCCAGTAAGAGCGCTCGCTGGAGAGGAACAGGTTTTTCACCAGCTGCTGGGTCAGGGTACTCGCCCCCTGCACCGTACGCCCCGCGGTCAGGTTAGCCAGTACCGCACGACCAATGGAGTAGAGGCTAATCCCGTCGTGCTCGTAGAAGTGGCGGTCTTCGGTTGCCAGCAGGGTATCCACCAGCAGATCCGGGAAGCCGTTACGCGCCACGAACAGGCGCTGTTCGCCGTTTGCGGACGACAGCATGGTGATGAGACGTGGATCGAGACGGAAGAAACCGAACTGGCGATCGTTATCCATGTTCTCAATGGTTTCCAGGCGATCGCCGTCAAAGGTCAGACGCGCGCGCACCTGCCCTTCTTTACTGTCCGGGAAGTCGAACGGACGGCGGATCATCTCAATGCTTTTCGCCTGGACGGTAAATTCACCCGGACGGGTCATTTTCGTGACCTGACGATACTGCGTGGCTTGCAGCAGCTTCACCATCTCATTCTTGCTGATGGACATGTCCGGCTCAAGGTTCACCATGCGGCCGTACACTGCCGCAGGCAATTGCCAGACTTTCCCGTCGATACGGCTGCGGATCTTCTGATCCAGATAAACGCCGTAAATCGCGATCAGGACAACAAAAACAATAAACAGCTTCAGCAGCAGCCAGAACCAGCCGCGCTTACCACGAGGCTTACGCCCTTTGCCTTTCCCTTTACGCGGCATCGGTTCTTCATCCTCATAATCGTCTTCATAGTCATCGTCATACTCCTCATCTCTGAGGCGACGACGGCTTACCTTTTCTTTCGCCGGACGCGTCGGCTTTCCCTTACGTCCTATTGGCTCGCGGTCATTCCCCGCCATGCTTTTTCTCCGCAACATTCAGGCGCAAAGGCCAGATTTTCTTATCTTGCACAGGTCAGTGAAAGAAGAAATCTCTCAAAATAAACAGCAAGACTTTCCTGACAGGAAAGTCTTTAGTGTTTTCTCCCTCTCCCTGTGGGAGAGGGCCGGGATGAGGGCATCAGGCCGCACTTTACCTTTCAGGCCGCACTCCCCCATTACGAATATTTCTTCGTGCGCCGTGTCGGCGCGGTATTCGCCGGATCGTCCGGCCAGACGTGTTTGGGATATCGCCCCTTCATCTCTTTCTGCACTTCACGATAGCTCCCCGCCCAGAACGCACCCAGATCGCGGGTGATCTGCAAGGGACGATGCGCAGGCGAAAGCAGCTCAAGCACTAACGGCACGCGCCCTTCAGCGATGGACGGCGTGGTGGCCTCACCAAACATCTCCTGCATCCGAACCGCCAGCGCTGGCAGATTATCCTCATGATAACGAATGGCAATCCGGCTCCCGGTTGGCACAGTGTAATGCCCAGGCAGTTCACTATCCAGACGTTGACGTAACGACCAGTCCAGTAAATTCTGTAACGCTGCCTTAACATCAAGCGCCTTAAGGGCGCGCAGGGAGTGTACGCCGCTCATCTGCGGCAACAACCACTGTTCAAGCGTCGCGAGCAGCGTCTCATCATCCACCGCTGGCCACCCCTGTTCCGGCAGCCACTTCGCGGCGCAGTGCAGACGTATACGATATTGTTCAGCCTCAGGCGTCCAGTTCAACACGCTCAGCCCTTTTTCCCGAATGCCGTTCAGCATCGCCTGGTGTAACTCTTCCTCCGACGGCTTAGCCAGCGGTTTTGTCCCGAGCGTCAGTTTGCCAACCTGGCTACGACGGAACGCCTTCAGCGTGCCCTGGGCATCATCCCATTCGACAATGTCAGATTGCTGAAGCAGCTGCGGGCAGGCACGCGTCAGGGCGTCAATATCTACGGCAACCGCCTGCAAGATGCGCGCATCCGGGGAGTGACTGCCCTGGAGTAAGAGCGGCGCGATCAGCCATTCATGACGCGTCAGAGCATCATCGCTGTCCAGCATCGCGCCCATCCCATTTGCCAGTTGATAACGACCATCCAGCCCGCGACGGCGCGCGATTCTGTCCGGGAAGGCCTGGGCCAGAAGAGGGATAACTTTATCGCTGTCAGGCGATCCTCCCCGGCTCTTCAGGCGGTGACACAACTGCTGCGCGCGCTGTTGCCAGTTTCCCTGATGGCGTGAAAAGGCCTGTCCCAGATCGCTGCTGCCACCGCGCGGCGGCTCCTCAAGAATAGCCGCCAGTTTTGCCGCCGTGGCAATTTCATCGTCGCCTTGTGCTGCCACCAGCATCGCTGCCAGACGCGGATCGTTGCCCAGCGCCGCCATTTTCTGGCCGCGCGCCGTCAGTCGCTCGCCTTCCAGCGCGCCAAGCTGGGTCAGCAGGCTGCGCGCGGCGGAAAGGTTCACAACAGGCGGAGGATTAAGCCAGGTGAGCTGGTCAGGGTCCGGGCAGCCCCACTGCATCAGATCCATTACCAGCCCGGAGAGATCGCTTTGTAAAATCTCAGGCGTACTCTGCAATGCCGCACGCTCCGCCTGCTCGGCGCTGGTTAAATGCAGGCAAATACCCGGCTCAAGACGCCCTGCTCGGCCTGCACGCTGCACCATTGAGGCCTGGCTGATGCGCTGCGTCAGTAGCCTGGTCAGCCCGGTACGCGGATCAAAACTGGCCACCCTCTCCTGCGTACTGTCCACCACCAGGCGAATGCCTTCGATGGTCAAACTGGTTTCGGCGATATTGGTCGCCAGTACCACTTTGCGCTGCCCCGCCGGTGCGGGAAGGATCGCCTTGCGCTGGTCAGCCAAATGCAGCGCGCCGTAGAGCGGGCACAGCATAACGTCACTGCTCACCCTGGATGCCAGTTGCTCCTGTACGCGCTGGATTTCGCCTACGCCGGGTAAAAAAAGCAGCAGCGAGCCGGGTTCCTGACGGAGCAATTCGGCGGTGGCGATGGCAACGGCTTCGTCAAAACGCTGATGGGCAGGCAGCGGCTGATAGCGGCGCTCGACCGGGAACGCACGCCCTTCAGAGGAGATCATCGGCGCGTCAGGGAGCGTCTGCCGGAGCCGCTCGTTATCCAGCGTCGCCGACATAATCAGCAGCCGAAGGTCGTCGCGCAGCCCCTGCTGAACGTCGAGCAGCAGCGCAAGGGCCAGATCGGCCTGGAGGCTGCGCTCGTGAAATTCATCAAGGATCACCAGCCCGACGCCGCTCAGCTCCGGATCGTTTTGCAGCATACGGGTGAGAATGCCTTCAGTGACCACCTCCAGCCGCGTAGACGGGCCAATGCAGGTTTCGGCGCGCATCCGGTACCCTACCGTCTCGCCCGGTTTTTCATTCAGCAGTTCCGCCAGGCGCTGCGCCACATTGCGCGCCGCCAGCCTGCGCGGTTCCAGCAGGATAATTTTCCCGCTGATGCTCCCCTCGCGCAGAATTTGCAGGGGCAGCCAGGTGGATTTACCCGCTCCGGTGGGCGCGCTGAGCAAAACCTGTGGCGCATGTTCTAAGGCTGCGAGAAGCTCAGGAAGGACGACGGCGACGGGCAAAGAGGACACTTACGGCTCCAGAGGGTTAACATTAATCGGCGTACATTGTAGCATCGGCGCATATCATTACCGAGTCTTGCGCATGTCTGAGTCAAAACGGCTATTCTTCGCCATTGAATTACCCACCACGCTTCAACGGCAAATTGTTCGCTGGCGCGCCAGCCACTTCCCCGCGGAAGCGGGCCGCCCTGTCGTCGCCGCCAATATGCACCTGACGTTAGCTTTTCTTGGCGAGGTGAGCGCAGAAAAGCAGCGCGCGTTAAGCGCAATGGCCGGACGCATTTCTCAGCCGGGTTTTACGCTGCATCTTGACGATGCCGGGCAATGGCTACGCTCTCGGGTGGTCTGGCTGGGGACGCGGCAGCCCCCTCGCGGACTGCTCCAGCTCGCAAATATGCTGCGGGCACAGGCCGCGCGCAGCGGCTGTTATCAGAGCCCGCAGCCGTTTCATCCCCACATTACCCTGCTGCGCGATGCGGGTCAGGCTGTTGCCATCCCGCCACCGGGCTTCCACTGGTCCTTTCAGGTGAATGAATTTGCGCTGTACGAATCTGCCTTTGTACAAGGACGCACCCGCTATACTCCGCTCCAGCGCTGGACGCTGGGCGACACGTTAAGGAATCCTGATGAAGTTTAGCCCTGCACTCCAGCCCGCCACGCTGATCCAGCGTTACAAACGCTTTCTCGCTGACGTGATCACGCCTGAGGGCGAAACGCTCACGCTGCATTGTCCTAACACCGGCGCCATGACCGGTTGCGCCACGCCGGGTGACACGGTCTGGTATTCCACATCAGAAAATACTAAACGCAAATATCCTCATACCTGGGAAATGACCGAGACGCAAAGCGGGGCATTTATTTGCGTTAATACCCTGCGCGCAAATCAGCTGGTTAAGGAAGCCCTGACAAATGGAATCCTTCCTGAACTGGTGGGTTACGGCACGCAAAAAAGCGAAGTGAAATATGGCGATGAAGGCAGCAGAATTGATTTTATGTTACAGGCGGAAGACCGCCCTGAGTGCTATATTGAAGTGAAATCAGTGACGTTAGCGGAAGAGGAAAACGGCTTCTTTCCGGATGCGGTAACCCTACGTGGCCAGAAGCATCTGCGGGAGCTAATGAGTGTAGCGGCGGCGGGTAAGCGCGCCGTGTTGCTGTTTGCGGTTCTGCATTCAGCCATTGAACGGTTTTCCCCGGCCCGTCATATTGATCCTAAATACGCGCAATTGTTGAATGAGGCACAAAAGCAGGGGGTAGAGATTTTCGCTTATAAAGCGGAACTTTCTGCCGATAATATGACTCTGAGATCCTCTCTTCCCATTGTCTTATAAGGGATTAGACGATTGACTAATAAGTGTTCTGGCCGCGTGCGCAAATACGCTTTTCCTCACAGGGTTGTCAAGTGTTACGTTTAGATAATTGCCATACGGAAAAGCATCTGCTATTTATAGCGACCTGATTTTTCCCCCAACACGGGGATCGATAGTGCGTGTTAAGGAGAAGCAACATGCAAGAAGGGCAAAACCGTAAAACATCGTCCCTGAGTATTCTCGCCATCGCTGGGGTGGAGCCGTATCAAGAGAAGCCGGGCGAAGAGTATATGAACGAAGCCCAGCTGTCGCACTTCAAGCGTATTCTTGAAGCATGGCGTAATCAACTCAGGGATGAAGTCGATCGCACCGTTACACATATGCAGGATGAAGCTGCTAACTTCCCGGATCCGGTCGACCGTGCCGCTCAGGAGGAAGAGTTCAGCCTCGAACTGCGTAACCGTGACCGCGAGCGCAAACTGATCAAAAAGATCGAGAAAACGCTGAAAAAGGTCGAGGACGAAGATTTTGGCTACTGCGAATCCTGCGGTGTTGAAATCGGTATTCGTCGTCTGGAAGCGCGTCCAACAGCCGATCTGTGCATCGACTGTAAAACGCTGGCAGAAATCCGCGAAAAACAGATGGCTGGCTAACGCCTTCCCTCTCACTACTCTGCTAAGGCGGGAGTTTCTCCCGCCTTGTTACCGTTGATATGTCTGAATCTCACTATATCGGGCGCTTTGCGCCATCTCCCTCCGGTGAATTACACTTCGGCTCATTAATTGCCGCGCTCGGCAGCTACCTACAGGCTCGCGCCCGTCAGGGTAAATGGCTGGTTCGCATTGAAGATATCGATCCTCCGCGTGAAGTTCCCGGTGCGGCAGAAACTATTCTGCGTCAGCTGGAACATTACGGTCTTCACTGGGACGGCGACGTACTCTGGCAGTCTCAACGCCATGATGCCTACCGTGAACGTCTGGCGTGGCTTGCTGAACAGGGCCTTTCCTATAACTGCACCTGCACGCGTGCGCGAATTCAGAGCGTGGGTGGCGTTTACGACGGCCACTGCCGTACGCGGCACAACGGCCCTGAGAATGCCGCCGTACGGCTGATACAGCGCGCTCCGGTGACGCAGTTTACCGATGTCCTCTCAGGAACCATTCAGGCGGATGATCGTCTGGCGCGTGAAGATTTTATTATTCACCGTCGCGATGGCTTGTTTGCCTATAACCTGGCGGTGGTTGTCGATGACCATTTCCAGGGCGTCACGGAAATCGTGCGTGGGGCGGATTTGGTTGAGCCTACCGTGCGGCAAATATCGCTTTACCAGCAGTTTGGCTGGACGGTGCCGGATTACATCCATCTGCCGCTGGCGGTCAATGAACAGGGGAGTAAGCTGTCAAAACAGAATCATGCCCCGGCGCTGCCTGACGGCGATCCGCGCCCGGTATTGATCGACGCGCTGCGATTTCTCAACCAGAATGTAACGCAGGAATGGCAGGATCTGAGTCTGGATGAATTGCTGAAAACGGCCATTGCTGACTGGACGCTTATGGCCGTGCCAAAAATCCAGCATTCTCAAATGCGTTGCGCTGAGCTATGATTAGCCGCTTTTTTGATAACAAAACACACTACGAGGTGTACTATTTTTACCCGAGTCGCTAATTTTTGCCGTAAAGTGCTGAGCCGCGAAGAGAGCATGGCGAATGATGCTATTGCACAGCCACACATGTCGGTCATTCCGCGTGAGCAGCACAATATTTCCCGCAAAGATATCAGTGAAAATGCCCTCAAGGTGCTCTATCGTCTGAATAAAGCAGGCTACGAGGCCTATCTCGTCGGCGGCGGGGTGCGCGATTTACTGCTGGGCAAAAAACCAAAAGATTTCGACGTGACGACCAGCGCCACGCCTGAACAGGTGCGTAAATTATTCCGCAACTGCCGTCTGGTTGGTCGCCGTTTCCGTCTGGCGCACGTGATGTTTGGACCGGAAATTATTGAAGTGGCGACCTTCCGCGGTCACCACGAAGCGGGCGTCAACGATCGCACAACTTCCCAGCGCGGCCAAAACGGCATGCTGCTGCGCGACAACATCTTCGGCTCTATTGAAGAAGATGCTCAGCGTCGCGATTTCACCATCAACAGCCTTTACTACAGCGTGGCGGATTTTACCGTGCGCGATTACGTCGGCGGTATGCAGGATCTGAAAGACGGCCTGATTCGCCTGATCGGCACGCCGGAAACGCGCTATCGCGAAGATCCGGTCCGAATGCTGCGCGCCGTGCGTTTCGCCGCCAAGCTAAACATGCGTATCAGCCCGGAAACCGCAGAGCCGATCCCGCGCCTGGCGACGCTGATTAACGACGTCCCCCCTGCCCGTCTGTTTGAGGAGTCGTTAAAGCTGCTCCAGGCAGGCTACGGGTTTGAAACCTACAATTTGCTGCGTGAATACAACCTGTTCCAGCCGCTGTTCCCGACCATTACCCGCTACTTCACCGAAAACGGTGACAGCGCAATGGAGCGGATGATTGCACAGGTGCTGAAGAACACGGATACCCGTATTCATAACGATATGCGCGTGAATCCGGCGTTCCTGTTCGCGGCCATGTTCTGGTATCCGCTGCTGGAAACGGCGCAGCGCATTACCCAGGAGAGCGGCCTCGCCTATTATGATGCGTTCGCGCTGGCGGCAAACGACGTGCTGGACGAAGGCTGTCGCACGCTGGCGATCCCGAAACGTATTACCACGCTGGTGCGTGATATCTGGCAGCTTCAGCTGCGTATGTCCCGCCGTCAGGGTAAACGTGCCTGGAAACTGATGGAGCATCCTAAGTTCCGCGCCGCGTTCGATTTGCTCTCTCTGCGTGCTGAAGTCGAAAGAAACCAGGAGCTACAGCGCCTGGCGCAGTGGTGGGGAGAATTTCAGGTCTCTGCACCACCGGAGCAAAAAGATATGCTCACGGATCTCGATGACGAGCCGGCACCGCGCCGTCGTCACCGTCGCCCGCGCAAGCGCGCGCCGCGTCGTGAAGGCACAGCATGACCCTTGCGTATATTGCCATCGGCAGCAATCTGGCCTCTCCGCTTGAGCAGGTTAACGCTGCCGTTCAGGCGCTGGGGGAGATCCCGCAAAGCCATATCGTGGCGGTCTCCTCCTTTTACCGTACGCCCCCGCTCGGCCCGCAGGATCAGCCTGATTATCTGAACGCCGCCGTGGTGCTGGAAACAGCCCTTGACGCAGAAACACTGCTGGATAATACCCAGCGTATTGAGCTACAGCAGGGTCGCGTACGTAAAGCCGAACGCTGGGGACCGCGCACGCTCGACCTCGATATTATGCTTTTCGGCCACAAGGTGATTAACACCGAGCGCCTCACCGTTCCGCACTATGACATGAAAAACCGTGCGTTTATGCTCTGGCCGCTGTTTGAAGTCGCCCCCGATCTCACCTTCCCTGACGGCACCTCGCTGAACGCCGTTCTGCAAAGTCTCAACGCGGAAAAACCGGTCCGCTGGTAATCCCGTGTCACCCCCGATTAGCCATGTGTTAAATATGGTTAATCGATTGCCTAAAATCATTGTTCCCTCGAATGTTACTGTTAGAATGCGCAAAGATCCGCTTTTGGGCCATCAGGAAACAGTATGAAACCAACTACCATCTCCTTATTGCAGAAATGCAAGCAGGAAAAGAAACGCTTCGCCACTATCACCGCGTATGACTACAGCTTCGCAAAACTGTTTGCCGAAGAAGGGATCAACGTCATGCTGGTCGGAGACTCGTTAGGGATGACGGTACAAGGACATGATTCCACTCTGCCGGTCACGGTCGAGGATATTGCTTACCATACCCGCGCCGTGCGCCGGGGTGCGCCCGCCTGCCTGCTACTTTCCGATCTGCCGTTTATGGCGTATGCCACCCCGGAACAGGCCTTTGAAAATGCGGCAACTGTGATGCGCGCCGGCGCCAATATGGTCAAAATCGAAGGCGGCGACTGGCTGGTCGATACGGTGAAAATGCTCACCGAACGGGCCGTGCCAGTTTGCGGGCACTTAGGGCTGACGCCGCAGTCCGTTAATATCTTTGGCGGTTATAAAGTTCAGGGGCGTGGCGATGCGGCGCAGACGCTGTTTGATGATGCCCTGGCGCTGGAAGCCGCTGGTGCACAGCTGCTGGTGCTGGAGTGTGTGCCGGTTGAGCTGGCTAAGCGTATCACTGAGGCGCTGTCGATTCCGGTGATCGGCATCGGCGCGGGCAACGTCACCGATGGCCAGATTCTGGTCATGCACGACGCCTTCGGGATCACCGGCGGTCACATTCCAAAATTTGCTAAAAATTTCCTGACAGAAGCAGGCGACATGCGTGCTGCTGTGCGGCAGTATATTGCCGAGGTTGAGTCCGGCGTTTATCCGGGCGAAGAACACAGTTTCCATTAAGGAGTCCAGGTGTGCTAATCATAGAAACTCTGCCGCTGCTGCGCCAGCATATCCGCCGTGCACGTCAGGAAGGTAAACGTATCGCCCTGGTCCCGACCATGGGCAATCTGCACGACGGCCATATGAAGCTGGTCGATGAAGCGAGAGCCCGTGCAGATATCGTGGTAGTCAGTATCTTCGTTAACCCGATGCAGTTCGATCGCGAAGACGATCTGGCGCGCTATCCACGTACCTTGCAGGAAGATTGCGAGAAGCTCAAAAAACGTCATGCGGATATCGTCTTCGCACCGGCCCCCGCAGATGTTTATCCTCAGGGTACCACTGAAGCGACCTACGTCGACGTACCGGGTATTTCGACCATGCTGGAGGGTGCCAGCCGTCCGGGCCATTTCCGCGGCGTTTCCACCATCGTCAGCAAGCTGTTTAACCTGGTGCAGCCGGACATCGCCTGCTTTGGCGAGAAAGATTTCCAGCAGCTGGCGCTGATCCGCAAAATGGTTGCCGATATGGGCTACGACATAGAGATTGTCGGCGTGCCGATTGTACGTGCGAAAGATGGCCTGGCGCTTAGCTCCCGTAACGGCTATCTGACTGCGGAACAGCGTAAAATTGCGCCAGGCTTAAGCAAAGTCATGAATACCATGGCAGAGCAACTGCTGGCAAAAGAATTAACCGCAGAAGAAATCATCGCTCTGGCTGAACAGGCGCTGAACGAGAAAGGTCTTCGTGCTGACGACGTTCAAATTCGGGATGCCGATACGCTTCTGGAACTCTCAGATACCAGCAAACGTGCGGTAATTCTGGTGGCGGCTTGGCTCGGCCAGGCCCGCCTTATCGACAACAAAGTGGTTGAACTGGCGTAGTTTTACTACCCGGAAGTGAAAGGTAAACGTAATGATTCGCAAAATGCTACAAGGTAAGCTTCACCGTGTGAAAGTCACCCAGGCCGACCTGCACTATGAAGGCTCCTGCGCGATCGACCAGGATTTTCTCGACGCGGCGGGTATTCTCGAAAACGAAGCTATTGATATCTGGAACGTTAATAACGGCAAACGCTTTTCAACGTACGCGATTGCCGCTGAACGCGGGTCTAAAATCATCTCCGTTAATGGGGCAGCGGCGCACTGCGCGGACGTGGGTGATATCGTCATTATTGCCAGCTTTGTGATGATGTCTGACGAAGAGGCACGTCGCTGGCAGCCAAAAGTGGCATACTTTGAAGGCGATAATGAAATGAAACGTATTGCGAAGGCAATTCCGGTTCAGGTTGCCTAAGCCAATAGTACTGTTATAAATTACCCGACAAATAGGTTGGGTAATTTATACATAATTAAAATGAATAGCGTTCTTTTTATATATTTTTATTAATATATTCAAGTCACCCTGCCGAACACCTGCTCATCAAAATGATGAACAATTATTATCATTCACTATTAAATAATCATATTGACTTAAAGATCGTTTAAGTATTTCTAACGCCTAACGGCTTCTCACAACCATTACTCATCACTTAGAATCCTTTTCCCGAAGCATCTGTTCGGAACGAACATAAGCCTTGCTTATGTTCACTTTTCTAGCATTTAAATATGGATATAAAAAATGTCTTTTAATAAATTAGGTCTGGCAACTGTAGTAGCAATGGTTCTGAGTGCGGGTTCTGCAATGGCAGCTGATATTCCTTCAGATACAGGCACTATTACTTTCCACGGTATGGTTTCTAATAACACCTGTAAAGTATCCCTGGATCAGAAGATTGACCAGGATGGTAATGATTTTGACGTTAACCTGGATACCGTGTTTGTAAAAGACTTCGCTAATGCGCTGGGTACCACCAGCACCCTGGGAGAAAAGAAATTCTCCCTCACCCTGACAGGTTGTGATTCTGCTACCGTCAACCAGGCATCTGCTCAGTTTGATTCCTGGGCGGGTTCTTCTTCAACTTCCGGCGGTCTGCTGGTTCCACCATCAAATACTCAAGGCGCCGCTAAAAACGTCAATCTGGTACTGTCAAACGATGGCAACTCCGCTACCGATCAGATCAAACTGGATCAGACCAACAATACCCAGAAAGCAACGATTGATACCACAGGCGCAGGCGCACTTTACTACCGTGTAGCGTATACCCAGGGTCAGAACTGGGATGCGGCCAACAACCCAGTGTCAGCTGGTGTGGTTCAGGCACAAGCTGCATTCACCATGATCTACGAGTAATTTTAAGCGCATAAATAAAATGCTCATATTATCCCCTGACGTACGTCAGGGGACTATTGATATCATTCCAACAGGAAGTGGAAAAATGTTAAGCACATCATTTTATAAAGGATTTAAAGCTGCCTGCTTTACAGCTGCTGCTGTCGCGTCATTCCAGGCAAGCGCAGATATCGTTATTTCGGGAACACGTATTGTTTATCAGCAGTCGCAAAAAGATGTCATCGTTTCTTTAGACAACCGTGGCAAAAAGCCACTATTAGTTCAATCATGGCTCGATGACGGTCGCGATGACACCAACCCACAGGAATTAAAACTACCGTTTATTATTACTCCACCAGTATCCCGAATTGATCCGCAAAAAGGTCAATCCGTTCGGATCTCGTACCTGGGTGGTTCATTGCCGCAAGATCGCGAATCCCTATTCTGGTTCAATGTGCTCGAGATTCCACCGAAGTCAAAAGTGAAAGACGGTGAAAATCCTAACCAGCTCCAGCTGGCATTCCGCACACGTATTAAACTCTTTTTCCGACCTGACGGCCTGAAAGGTACGCCAGGAGATGCAGCAGCCAAAGTAACGTGGTCACAACAAAAACAAGGTAATACGCTAAACCTGATCGCACACAATGATTCCCCTTACAACGTTTCTATTTCAAATGTAAAGCTGAAATCAGCAAATAAAGAGTACCAGGTTGAGCATAAATCTATTTTACCGTTTAGTACTCAAATTATGCAGGTAAAAGGTTTAGGTAGTACTGCCACCGGCACTGTTGCTTACGAAACCATTAATGACAATGGCGGCTCTGATACTTTTGAAAGCAAAGTAAATTAATAACCGCACCACCGCCACATTATAAATATAACACGTATGAATGATTCATAGCATTCATACGACGACTTGTCTGGATGAAGCATGCTATTTCAACGATCAATTTTATGTCTCGCAATCTGTGCAGCATTTCCTCTGCATGCCAGCGAGACTGAAAAAAAAGCTGTAGACACCTCATCCGAAACAGAATCGGCCATTGAATTTAATGACCAGTTCCTTATCGATAATGGTGGAGGTATCAATGTCGATCGTTATGCTTATGGCAACCCAGTTCTGCCAGGTACTTACCGTGTAAAAGTGAATTTGAATGGCAATTCAAAATCCACGGTCGAGATGACATTCATTGATAACAAAACGCCACGTGCCTCAGCATGTCTGACTAAACTCACGCTGACACAGGCAGGCGTTGATACCAGCATACTAGGCGATGATGTCAAAGACGACGAAACGTCTTGCGTAGATATCAAAAAATATTATCCCGGTGCTTCTGAAAATTTTGATAGTAGCAAGCAGGAAATGGATCTTAATTTCCCGCAAATCTACGTGCTTAAACTTCCAGCAGGGTATGTCGATCCTTCATTATGGGATAATGGTGTTCCGGCCGGATTACTCTCATACGATCTTAATACCTGGCACAGCGAGTCAAACGGCACCAATTCAGATACCGCTTATGCAGGCTTGCATTATGGCCTGAACGTGGGGCCGTGGCGTTTACGTTCTCGCGGCAGTCTGAACTGGGACAGCGATAATGGCACACATTATTCCAGCCAGGATATCTACCTCCAGCGAGACATCACACCACTTAACGCACAGATGGTAATGGGTGATTCCTACACACGCGGTGATGTCTTTGACTCGGTGAGCCTGCGTGGTGCGCGTATGTATAACGATGACCGCATGCTCCCGGAAGGCACCTCTGGCTACGCGCCAGTAATTCGTGGTGTGGCAAACAGTAACGCCAAAGTTAGCGTAACGCAAAGCGGCAATAAAATTTATGAAACCACCGTTCCACCCGGTGCTTTCGAGATCAATGACCTCAGTACAACAGGCTATGGCAATGATTTGATTGTCACTGTAGAGGAAGCCGATGGAAGTAAACGGACGTTTACCGTTCCGTTCTCCTCAGTTACACAAATGCTCCGCCCAGGCTCCAGCCGCTGGGATGTGGGTTTAGGTGAGCTGAATGATGATTCATTGCACGATAAGCCAAACGTTGGCTACGCAACTTACGCGTATGGTCTGAATAATACCTTTACCGGTTACGTGGGTGCGCAATATACGGATATGGATTTCTACGCCGGCCTGCTTGGTCTGGCTATGAATACCCGTATTGGTGCATTCGCATTAGATGTTACCGGGTCCTATGCCGATATCGACGGGCTGGACACGCTTAAAGGGCAGAGTTATCGGCTGACCTACAGCAAAATGCTTGAAGCCACTAACACATCTCTTAACGTGGCAGCTTATCGCTTCTCTACAGAAGATTATCTCAGCCTTAACGATGCCGCCTCATTGCAGGACAGTATTCATCACGAGGAATATGGCAATCGATCTTATGACAGCAATGCCGAGCTTTATGCTGATTATCAGCGTACCAAAAACCAGATACAGGTCAGCCTGAACCAGCCATTGAATGTTAACGGTGATGAATACGGCTCACTCTATATTAGCGGTACCTGGCAGGATTACTGGAATGACTCCAGCTCCACTTCCGACTACAGCGTGGGTTACAACAATAGTTTTGCTTACGGTAGCTATAGCGTTTCTGTGCAACGCACGTACAACGAAACAGGGGAAAAGGATGACAGCGTTTATTTAAACGTCAGTATTCCATTCAGCATATTCAATAAAGATAGTGCGCAGTCAGGCGGATTCAATAACGTCAACATGAGCCTGCGCACTGATTTAAAAGGCGGTACCAGTTTTAACTCTACGGCAAGCGGCAACTCCAAAAACAGTGAAGTGAGCTATTCCGTTAGCGCCTCATCAAGCGGGGGCAACTACGGCAACCTGAACCAGGTCAGTGGCTATAGCTCATGGAACAGTCCTTACGGGCCGCTCGGTGTCTCAGCGTCCTTTGGCGATGACAATAGTAAACAGTATTCCGCGAGTTATAACGGCGGAATGGTTGTTCACTCGGGTGGCGTTGTATTTACATCCGGCAGTATCGGCGAAACGGATTCACTTGCGCTGGTAAAAGCAAGTGGCGCAACGGGTGCTCGGCTGGGTTACGGCCAAAGCCGCATTAACAGCTCCGGGTACGGGATTATGCCGTATATGTCAGCCTACAGAGAAAACCGAGTATCGCTCGATATCAGCACTCTCGAAGCAGACGTTGAAATCAAAAATACCAGCGCTGTTGCCGTACCTCGCAATGGCTCCGTTGTATTAGTGAATTTTGAAACGGATGAAGGTCGTTCGCTTGTTCTGGAATTACAACGTTCTGATAACGGCTTTATTCCGCTAGGTGCTGACGTTCTGAATGAGAAAAACGAATCTATCGGAACGGTAGGCCAGGCAGGACAAGCTTATGTACGCGGTGTGGAAGACAAAGGCGCTCTCCGGGTGGTATGGGGAAGCGATGGCTCCAGCTCTTGCACGGTGAATTATCAGATTCCTGAAAATGCGAAGAAAGCAGGCTTAACCACGATTCTGAGTAATCAACAGTGCCAAATGTAATGATGTTAAAACAGGGAATCACACCCATGGGAAATAATATGAAGAAAAATCATTGCGGTTATTCATTAATCGCATTAGCAATGTTAGCGATGTCAGGTTCTGCTGCGGCAGCCGATCTCAATGTTGACTTTACTGCCAATATCCGCGAAACCACCTGCGATATGAAACTGGTCGGCGGTACGGGTTCAGATACGCAGCAAACGCTGACTATCGGTAATAACGGTCAGGTACGTTTAGATGATGTCAAAGCCGGAACGGCAAATGCCAATTTCAAAATCGTGCTCGTTGAATGCCCGGCATCACTGACCTCATTGAAAACCAAAGTATCGGGAACAAGATCTGGATATTTATACTCAGGCCTTGTTAACCAAATACAAAAAATCGACGGAGGTGCAGACTTCTCTGCTGTTGAGATTGCCAGAGCCAGCGCACCGGATGCCCCGTTTATCATTAACTCTGAGGACGATAACGAGCGCCTGGTCTGGAGTCCAACAGAAATCCAGAATAAGGAAGTTGCTCTGGTGGCCACCTTACGTGAAACACAGGAAAACAGGATGACCATAGGTGATTTTCAGGCCGTGGCGACCTTTGAATTTATCTACGAGTGATTAGTGCAGGAAAACGGAGCAACATTATGAAATTCAATTCTACTTTTATCGCCCTGTCCGTTTCTGCTCTTCTGTTCTCGGGAATGGCAAGCGCAGCTATTACAGGCACCCCTAGTGTCGAATTAACGATTAAATCAAAAATTGTATCAGGCACATGTACCGCAAAAGTACTTAACGATGCAGGCACAGCCTCCACTGAAATTGCGTTCGGCGACGTATACAAATCCGATCTGGTGAACAAAACCCGAGTCGAGCCGCTCAAGATTAGTTTCACCAACTGTTCTGGAGTAACCAAGGCAACGGTGTCCGCTGCGAAAGGCGCTGGTGGTGAATGCAGTGGCGTCAACAAGACGGGTGATTCTTACTCTGGCGGCTTAGCAACGGGCTTTGAGATCTGGTCGGGTGTTGTCGATACTGGCGAGCTTATGAGCTGTAACACGCCTCCGGCTGCTAAGGATGTCACCATTACTGATGGTACCGGTGAATTCCCGATGAATTCCCGTATCGTTATCGGGCAAGGCCAAACCATTGCTGATGTAGGCGCGGGGGCGGTTACTGCGCCAGTCACGTTTACTATCGCTTATCCATAAGACCAGGAACCAGTATGCAACAATCACCGTTCACTTTATACCAGCCCGGTCTTGTGTTGCTTATGGGCTTGGCTGGTGGCATCTTGCCTGGCGTAAGCCAGGCAAGCTCAGGATTAGACGTAAATATTACCGCTAACATTGTTAATAGCACCTGTAAGATGACCGTGGAAAATGACGGCGAAATTTATCTCCCCAATGCGATGCGCAGTTGGTTTTATAACCCGGATGGTAGCGATCGTTTTACTGCAACCGATGATGCAGGCGGTACGCCTTTTAAGATCCATGTAGATGATTGCTATGGAGACAGCGGTACGGCTAAAAAGCTGAGTTTTAGCTTTTCGCCGCAGTCGGGTTTCTGGCCAGGACAAAATCAGGTTTTCAAAAGTGATGATACCGCCGCAGGCGCGGCAAAAAATGTCGGCGTCGTCGTTTTCTCAGAAAAATATAAAAAGAATGTTTTAAACAACGACGGCACGTCAAAAATCACTTATGACGTAAGCGGTCAGGATACTGCATTTTTAACGGATTATCAGTTCTATGCCCGATATCAAAATATTGGCGTAGTGGCTGGTGGTGTCGTTACCAGTAAAGTATTGGTTGACGTCACTTACGAATAATAATCAGAACAGGAAAAAGGATGAGAATGTTCAACTTTATAAGACAGGGTTTCAACGTGAAAGGCACAATGGCGTTTGCCATGGCGAGCGCGTTATTAACCCTCAGCCACTCCTGCTGGGCAGATGAGTGCCGCATGAATAATGGAAAAGGCGGCACAACCACGCTGATCAATTCTGACTACTCAGGTGGCACCGTACGTCTTCCCCCTCCGGGTAATTATGCCAGTACTCTTTTTAACGTTAACCTGACACCAGGCATTCAGGCCGAATGTGGTATGGGGGACGATGGTTTTAACCTCGTGTCACAAACAAACCCGACCTTGCTGATGGGGAGCAGTTATGGCAGGGCTATGTTTGAAACAAATATTCCGGGGATTTATTATTCCGTAAGGGTGCACACCGCAGAAAGCGATGGAGGCATGGGTGGTTACTTCGCTATGAATACTACTGGCTGGACTACCGTTGCATCCTCAGGTAAGTCTGACCCCTGGGATAGAAAATGGATAAACACCTCAGTTCAAATTTATATTGATGAAGGTTACAGAGGCAACCCGAACAAAGAAACCGCAATCAGACCCAAACCCGGCACTCTGGGTAAAATGGCTATTGGTAATCCAGATGATACTAACAACCGACCATGGACATTTGTGGTCAACGAGGACTCATTCCAGATCCCGATCGTTCTTCCAACCTGCGACATGGCCATGCTATCGGATGGTACTAATAATGTTAACCTGGGAGAATATTATGTTTCAGACATTAAAAACAATCGGGTTAAGGATATCCCTTTTTCCATTAGCTTAAGCAATTGTACCGGTGTGGCAAATATCACAACCAAACTCACCACCTCAAAGCTAACCGGAAAAAATAATGATCTTCTTGGTAATACGCTTTCGTCCGGAGCTGAAGGCGCAGGCGTGAAAATCATGTATAACGGAACCTCTCAACTTCTGCCGAATAATCCTGACTCATCCTATGTCATAACGGATTACCAAACCCCTGAATCCAAGCAAATTAATTATGTTGCTCAACTGGTAGCAAACGGAAACACAGTGAAACCGGGGTCGTTTAAAGCCACCGGCGTATTCACCCTTTCATACGATTAACCGCTATCCCTGCGGCTGATTACTGATCAGCCGCGACATCGTCTCCAGTGAGTCCGTTCTTAAGATATACAAACGCTTCAACAGGAACGGATTATCCCCCGGCTTCACCTTCCCCTTCATCGTCGTCACTGCCATATGAAAACCAGCCTCATTCGCTGCCTTTATCGCTTTATTGTCATAGCCGCCAAATGGATACGACACATACAATACGCGCGGGTTGAACTGAGCCAGTGCACGACGTGAGCGTTCAAAATCAAACAGGATCACGTGATAGCTACGGCTCAACAGGATGGGGTGTTTATAGCCATCCACGCGATGCAGGAAATGAGTGTGAGACTGAATGTCGAACACATCCTGGATGCCCTTAATTTCCTGAACGCTCATAAACTGCAGCGATTTTGGATCCCACTTCTGCGGATGGCCTTTGATTCGGGATGAAATTATAAACGCCGTCGCGTTGAAGCCATATTCTTTCAGCACCGGATACGCATAGCGGCTCACCGATTTGAGGCCATCATCAAAGGTGATCACCACCGCTTTCGCGGGCAGGTTCATCTTGTTACGCACGTACCCTTCAAGCTGGTACATCGTCAGCGTGGTGTAGCCCTGATCGCGTAACCAGGCCATCTGATTATTAAACGCACGTACGCTGGTCGTCGTGGAGGTATGTCGAAAACGGGTGTTCTCTTCATCACGCAAAATATGATGGTAGGTCAGAACCGGTAGCCCGTTATCTTCCTGCGCATCCAGGCTGCTTACCCATGCCAGACGATTACCGATACGGATCTGGAACCAGGTCTGGTTCAGGCGGTCTTTCAGCTTATTCAGAATCGGATAGCGAAGATTAGCGCTTAAGGTGCCAAAGGGCGCGCTTCCGCTGCTGGGGGCGTTATACACCGGCGTGTCTTTCCAGGTAATGAGGTTTTGATTACTGAGCGGCTTGTTCAAGTCACCCAAACTATCCTCAACCCGTTGTTTGCCCTGAACTTTTTCAAGGTGGTCTTTATCAATAAACCCCGTACCGAATCCGAAACGAAATTCATAGTAATCCGCCGCGGCCGGAAAGACAGCGAGGATCTGCCCGGCGCGGACATTCCCCACATTCACAACGGCATTTCCCACCTGCGCCCAGATGGCCGCATCTTCGGTGGTTTGCATATACTGAGCAGGAAGGCCTTGCTGGCTGGTCAGGCTGGCAGACGCACCACCGGAAACCACGAGCAGAAGGACAAAGATAACGCGCTTGAGCATGGAATATAAATCGACACAGAAAATCAGCCGCCATTGTAACAAAAGCGGCATCAATACCAATGTTTAATGCTTATACAGATCGTGAAGCAGAACAAAAGGCGGGTTCTTCTGCTGCTGGTGCCACAAGCTGCTCACGCCCGGCGAGCCCTGCGCCACAATGGCGTGACGAAACTCAGCGCTGCTCAACGTTGCGCGCAGCGGATACATCGCTTCGAGTAAAGGCAGGCTGATACCGGAGATTACTTCACAGTTATCGTGCTTATGGCTCATTAGGGCAGCCGCACGGTATGGCGCCGCGCCGGATCTGTCAGTGAGAAAAATCACGCCATCGCCGGTGTCGGTTTCATGCAGCGCGTCACACATCATCCGGCTGAGCATATTGGTGCTCAGCCCTCGCCAGTAATTTACCGCACGACATTGCGCCAGGGGGCCAAATCGGGCCTCCAGCTTAAGCAGCATTTCCTGTGCCTCTTCATCGTGGCAGGTGATCACCCATCCCAGCATAACGTCTCTCCTTAGCAGGCGAGTAGTTTATCCAGGTGAAGGTTAGTTTACGGTGATAACTGTCAAAGAAAGTGCCCGGCAAACAGAACGTCGCCGGGCAGAAGGTTAGCTACGCAGCCCGCGTCCGCGCTGGATCAGATACCAGCACAGCAGATAGAATGCCACGATAAACACCACCAGCACCACAACGGTGGTGAACAGCGGGACATCGGCAATGCCGAGGAAGCCAAAGCGGAAGCCGCTGATCATGTAGACAATCGGGTTCAGGTGCGACAGCGCCTGCCAGAACGGCGGCAACAGCGTCAGGGAGTAAAACACCCCGCCCAGATAGGTCAGCGGCGTCAGCACGAAGGTCGGGATCAGGCTGATGTCATCAAACGTTTTAGCAAACACCGCGTTCAGCAGCCCGGCGAGGGAGAACAGGATCGCCGTCAGCAATAATGTGAGCGCCACGAACAGCCACGAATGCACCTGGAACGGGACGAAGAACAACGAAATCGCCGTCACCAGAATCCCCACGCACAGCCCGCGCGCTACGCCGCCGCCCACGTAACCGGCGATGATCACATGCGTTGGCACCGGGGCCACCAGTAGCTCTTCAATGTTGCGCTGGAACTTGGCGCTAAAGAACGACGACGCCACGTTCGCGTAAGCGTTGGTGATCACCGCCATCATGATCAGGCCCGGCACGATAAACTGCATATAGGTAAAACCGTGCATCTCACCAATGCGGGAGCCAATCAGGTTACCGAAAATGATGAAGTAGAGCGTCATGGTGATCACCGGCGGCACCAGGGTTTGCACCCAGATACGCATAAAGCGGTTAATCTCTTTTGCCCAGATGCTTTTCAGCGCGACCCAGTAAAGATGCGTCATGCCTTGTCTCCTTGTTTGTCGTGCACCAGAGAGACAAACAGCTCTTCCAGTCGGTTTGCTTTGTTACGCATGCTTAATACCTGAATGCCCTGCGCACTCAACTGTGAGAACACGCTGTTGATACCCTGCTCGCGCAGCACTTCTACCTCCAGCGTCGAGGTATCGACCAGGCGATAGTTGTAGCCCTCCAGTTTCGGCAGCGCGCTTTTCGCCGCCAGATCGAGGATAAAGGTCTCTGATTTGAGCTTGGAGAGCAGATTCTTCATCGAGGTGTTTTCCACCAGCTCACCGTGCTGAATGATGCCGATATTGCGGCACAGCATTTCCGCCTCTTCCAGGTAGTGCGTGGTCAGAATGATGGTGGTGCCTTTATCGTTCAGATCTTTCAGGAAACCCCACATGGAGCGACGCAGTTCAATATCCACGCCAGCAGTAGGCTCATCAAGGATAAGCAGCTTTGGCTCGTGCATCAGCGCGCGGGCAATCATCAGGCGGCGCTTCATCCCCCCGGACAACATCCGCGCGCGTTCGTTACGCTTCTCCCACAGGTCGAGCTGTTTCAGATACTTTTCGCTGCGCTCAAGCGCCTCTTTGCGCTCAACGCCATAATAACCCGCCTGGTTAACAACAATCTGCTGTACCGTCTCAAACGGGTTGAAGTTGAACTCCTGCGGCACCAGCCCCAGCTGACGCTTGGCGTTGACCACATCTTTTTGCAGATCGTAGCCAAACACGCTGACGCGGCCGGAGGTTTTGTTGACCAGCGAGCTGATGATCCCGATGGTGGTGGATTTCCCCGCCCCGTTCGGCCCCAGAAGCGCGTAGAAATCTCCCGCTTCGACTTTAAGATCTATCCCGCGCAGCGCCTGAACGCCCCCCGGGTAGGTTTTTTTGAGCTGTTCAAGCTCCAGTGCAATCGCCATGAATTCAACTTACCTTAAGTTCTGACACACGTTGTGTGGTTTCATTAAAAGTCGGGTTACCCTATAGTAGCGCAACGCAATCACTTGGTTACAGGTCGCTAACCTCCATGAACGACATAGATACACTCATCAGCAACAATGCACTATGGTCAAAAATGCTGGTGGAGGAAGACCCCGGATTTTTTGGAAAACTCGCGCAAGCGCAGAACCCGCGCTTTCTCTGGATTGGATGTTCTGACAGCCGTGTCCCCGCCGAACGTCTGACGGGTCTTGAACCTGGCGAACTGTTTGTTCACCGCAATGTGGCTAACCTGGTTATTCATACCGATCTCAACTGCCTTTCGGTTGTGCAGTACGCCGTTGACGTTCTTGAGGTTGAGCACATCATTATTTGTGGCCACTACGGCTGCGGCGGCGTGCAGGCGGCGGTCGAAAACACAGAGCTGGGGTTAATCGATAACTGGCTGCTGCACATTCGTGATATCTGGTTCAAACATAGCTCACTGCTGGGCGAAATGCCGCAGGAGCGCCGTCTCGACACCTTGTGTGAGCTGAACGTAATGGAGCAGGTCTATAACCTGGGCCACTCGACGATTATGCAGTCTGCCTGGAAACGCGGGCAGAAGGTCTCCATCCACGGCTGGGCGTACGGTATTCACGACGGTCTGCTGCGCAATCTGGAAGTGACCGCCACCAACCGCGAAACGCTGGAACAGCGTTACCGCTCGGGAATTGCCAACCTCAAGCTTAAGCATGTGAACCATAAATAACAAAGCCGGGGGTTTTCACCCTCTCCCTGTGGGAGAGGGCTGGGGTGAGGGCATCAGCCCGCAATTATTCGTCCAGAATCACTACTTTCCCAACATACGGCAGATGGCGATAACGCTGCGCGTAATCAATGCCGTAACCCACCACGAATTCGTCCGGGATGGAGAAACCAACGAACTCCACCGGCACCTGCACTTCACGGCGCTCAGGCTTATCCAGCAGGGTACAAATCGCCAGTGATTTTGGTTCACGCAGGCTCAGGATCTCACGCACTTTAGAGAGCGTGTTGCCGGAGTCGATGATGTCCTCAACAATCAACACATCTTTGCCACGAATATCTTCATCCAGATCTTTCAGGATTTTCACATCACGGGTTGTGGACATGCCGCTGCCGTAACTGGAGGCGGTCATAAAATCGACCTCGTGCGGCACCTGCACTTCACGGCACAGGTCTGCCATGAACATGAAAGAACCACGCAACAGACCGACCAGCACCATTTCGCTGCCGCTGTCCTTGTAATGTTCGGTGATTTGACGACCCAGTTCGGCGATACGCGCTTTGATCTCGGCTTCCGGGATCATCACTTCAACAGTATGTTTCATATTACTAACCAAATGATTTTAGTGAAAATCTCTCAATGCGGATGACTCTCGCTCCGGCATCGATATGCAAGCCAGCCATTATACCAGTAAATGGATTGCCCTGGCGTATGAGTTATAAAAAGCAATATTTGTGATTCCGATCACAGTTGTTAATACCTATAATTAATTGCTAGCAAATAATTAACAAAACTGACGAGTACTTTTCTATGGCTGAAACAAAAACTAAACAGCCGCGTCTACTGGTGACATTAACAGCCGCGTTTGCCGCATTCTGCGCGCTGTATTTGTTAATCGGTGGCGTATGGCTGGTCGCGATTGGCGGCTCCTGGTACTACCCGATTGCGGGTCTGGTTATGGTTGGCGTAACCGTCCTGCTTTTACGCAGAAAACAATCTGCTCTGTGGCTGTACGCAGCGTTACTGCTCGCAACCATGATCTGGGGCGTCTGGGAAGTCGGGTTCGACTTCTGGGCATTGACGCCGCGCAGCGACATTCTGGTCTTCTTCGGTATCTGGCTGATCCTGCCGTTTGTCTGGCGTCGTCTGATCGTCCCTTCCAGTGGTGCTGTAGCCGGTCTGGTCGTTGCCCTGCTGATTAGTGGCGGCATCCTGACCTGGGCCGGATTCAACGACCCGCAGGAGATCCACGGTACGCTGAACACTGAATCCACACCGGCTGCGGCTATTTCGCAGGTGGCTGACGGCGACTGGCCAGCCTATGGTCGAAATCAGGAAGGTCAACGTTACTCCCCGCTGAAGCAGATCAATGCGGACAACGTGAAAAACCTGAAGGAAGCCTGGGTATTCCGTACCGGCGACCTGAAAATGCCGAACGATCCGGGTGAGCTGACCAACGAAGTGACCCCGATTAAAGTGGGCAACATGCTCTACCTGTGTACGGCGCACCAGCGTCTGTTCGCGCTCGACGCGGCCACCGGTAAAGAGAAATGGCACTTTGATCCACAGCTGAACTCCAACCCGTCGTTCCAGCACATCACCTGCCGCGGCGTCTCTTACCACGAAGCGCGCGCTGATAATGCCAGCCCGGAAGTCATTGCCGACTGTCCTCGCCGCATTATGCTGCCGGTGAACGATGGCCGCCTGTTTGCCATCAACGCTGAGACCGGTAAGCTGTGCGAAACCTTCGCTAACAAAGGCATTCTGAATCTTCAGACCAACATGCCGGACACTACGCCGGGTCTGTATGAGCCGACCTCCCCGCCAATCATTACCGATAAAACCATCGTGATTGCCGGTTCGGTAACGGATAACTTCTCTACCCGCGAAACCTCCGGCGTTATACGTGGTTTCGACGTGAACACCGGTAAACTGCTGTGGGCCTTCGACCCGGGCGCGAAAGATCCCAACGCGATCCCATCGGATGAACACACCTTTACCTTTAACTCACCGAACTCCTGGGCACCGGCAGCGTATGACGCGAAGCTGGACCTGGTTTACCTGCCGATGGGCGTGACCACGCCGGATATCTGGGGCGGTAACCGTACGCCGGAGCAGGAACGTTACGCCAGCTCCATCGTGGCGCTGAACGCAACGACCGGTAAACTGGCATGGAGCTACCAGACCGTTCACCACGATCTGTGGGATATGGATATGCCGTCCCAGCCGACGCTGGCGGACATTACCGTTAACGGTAAAACCGTTCCGGTGATTTACGCCCCGGCCAAAACCGGCAACATCTTCGTGCTGGATCGCAGCAACGGTAAGCTGGTTGTTCCTGCGCCGGAAAAACCGGTTCCGCAGGGTGCGGCCAAAGGCGACTACGTCACCAAAACGCAGCCGTTCTCTGATCTGAGTTTCCGTCCGGAGAAAGACCTCAGCGGTGCAGACATGTGGGGTGCCACGATGTTTGACCAGCTGGTATGCCGCGTGATGTTCCACCAGCTGCGCTATGAAGGCATCTTCACGCCGCCGTCAGAGCAGGGCACGCTGGTCTTCCCGGGTAACCTGGGGATGTTCGAGTGGGGTGGGATCTCCGTTGACCCTAACCGTCAGGTCGCCATCGCTAACCCAATGGCGCTGCCGTTCGTTTCCCGTCTGATCCCACGCGGTCCGGGTAACCCAATGGAGCAGCCTAAAGATGCGAAAGGCAGCGGTACCGAAGCCGGTATCCAGCCGCAGTATGGCGTTCCTTATGGTGTGACCCTGAATCCGTTCCTTTCTCCGTTCGGTCTGCCGTGTAAACAGCCTGCCTGGGGTTACATCTCCGGTCTGGATCTGAAGACCAACAAGATCGTCTGGAAGAAACGTATTGGTACGCCACAGGACAGCATGCCGTTCCCGATGCCTGTTCCAGTGCCGTTCAATATGGGTATGCCAATGCTGGGTGGCCCAATCTCCACCGCCGGTAACGTGCTGTTCATCGCGGCAACCGCAGATAACTACCTGCGCGCGTACAACATGACCAACGGTGAAAAACTGTGGCAAGGCCGTCTGCCAGCCGGTGGACAGGCTACGCCGATGACCTATGAAGTGAATGGCAAGCAGTACGTTGTCATCTCCGCAGGTGGTCACGGTTCGTTTGGCACGAAGATGGGCGACTATATTGTCGCGTATGCACTGCCTGACGACGCTAAGTAATGAAAAAGCCCGGTGGCGCTAACGCTTACCGGGCTTTCGGGTGTCCTATGTAGGCCGGGTAAGGCGAAGCCGCCACCCGGCTTTTTTTATACGGTAAAGCCCAGCATCATCCCCGTATCTTCATGCTCCAGCAGATGGCAGTGGGCCATATAGGCAAACTCTTTCGGCGCTTCGTGATCGAACTTCACCAGCACCTCGCTGACACCGCCTTCCACCCTCACCGTATCTTTCCAGCCCCGGCGATGCGCGTCCGGCGCTTTACCGTTCTCAGAGAGAATACGGAACTGCGTGCCGTGGATATGGAACGGGTGCAGCATCATGTCGCCTTCGCCTGAAATCACCCAGCGTTCAAACTGCCCTTTCGTGGCGGCGAACATGGGCGTGTTCATATCGAACGCTTTGCCGTTGATGCGGTTGGCGTTGTGGAAATCGAAACCATGGCCGCCGTGATCCATGCCGCCCATTTTACCGTGGTCCATATTCATATGGCCCATCATCTGGCCGTGGTGCATTCCCGCCATGGCCTGATTGCCGTACTTCTTCATCAGCGCCTGCATGCCCATCATGTCGAGCATCGGGTCCATGGAGAGCTGAAGTTTACGCTGCGTAAGCCCGTCCAGCGACGGGAGTGCGGGTAGCGTGGTGAGGGCGTCCGGCAGCGTACCGGAAGCGGCGATCTGTAGCGGCTGAATGCGCAGGACCGGATGGGGTTTATCAAACGGCGCAACGGCCATCCCCATCTGGCTGACCGGCAGGGTCACCAGGTCAAACGCTTTGCCATCGCTGATATCCACCAGCACCTCGAAGCGCTCGCCCATCAGCATCGGCAGCTCGCTCACCTTCACCGGTTCCGGCAGCAGGCCGCCGTCGCTTGCCACCACATACAGCGGGCGTTTATCGCTGGTGGCGAAGTTCAGCGAGCGGGCGTTACAGCCATTTAGCAGGCGTAAACGCAGCCAGCCTTTTGGCGCGGCATGCTGCGGGTAGATTGCGCCGTTGGTCAGCAGCGTATCGCCAAACCAGCCTACCGCCGCGCTCATTACGTCCAGCTGATAGTCAATTTGCCCGTCAGCGCTGAATTTTTTGTCCTGCACAATCACCGGGACATCGTCGATCCCCCACTGTTTTGGCAGGCGCAGCAGGCGGCTTTCATCGTCTTCAATCAGCACCAGACCGGCCAGCCCCATCGCCACCTGATGGCCCGTTTTGCCATGCTGATGCGGGTGGAACCAGCAGGTCGCCGCACGCTGGTCAGGAGTAAAGGTGACGCTGCGTTTACCACCAGGCCTGATGACGCCCTGAGGCCCCCCATCCACTTCGCCCGGGACTTCCAGCCCATGCCAGTGCAGCGTGGTCTCTTGCGCTAACGTGTTATGAATGTCTACCGTCACCGCCTTCCCTTTGCGTAACTGCAACGCCGGGCCGAGCAAATTGCCGTTATAACCCCACGTCGTGGCGGCGTGCTGACCGAACGTGGTTTTACCGGCCTGCACCACAAGCTGAATGCGGCTGCGGGCATCTGCGGCGAGTAATTCAGGTATGGGTAAAGCAGGTCTGTCGGCGGCAAAAACGGCGCGGCTCCAGAGAGGTAACGCGCTGGCAACCCCCAGCGCGGCAGAAAATTTTAAAAAATCACGACGTTGCATGTGCATTTCCTTATTTCCAGCAGGCGATCTTTTGAGCATAAACCCTCCCCTTACCGGAAGGTCAAGCACGGCGGCAATAATAAAGATCGTCGGCCTGGCATCAAGTATGCTAACGTTAATTTTCCGTGATGCAGTGGTAGAAGCAATGAAGACGTTTTTCAGAACAATGTTGTTCGCCAGCCTGATGGCGATGTGTGCGAACAGTTACGCGCTAAGTGAAAACGAAGCGGAAGATATGGCCGATCTGACGGCAGTTTTTGTTTTTCTGAAAAACGATTGTGGTTACCAGAATTTACCTAATGGGCAAATTCGTCGCGCACTGGTCTTTTTTGCCCAGCAGAACCAATGGGACCTCAGCAACTACGACAGCTTCGACATGAAGGCGCTCGGTGAAGACAGCTACCGTGATTTAAGCGGTATTGGCATTCCCACTGCTAAAAAATGCAAAGCGCTGGCTCGCGATTCACTCAGCCTGCTCGCCTACGTGAAGTAACCTTCCCGACGCCCCTTGTTGACCCGCTAACCGCTTCACGGCGGTGTTGTGTTGCGCCCATCTGCCGGATGTAATGGATGCTAACGAAGGAGGTGCTCCCCATGACCGAAAAAACGGTATGGCAAGAAACGCTGCATGACCAGTTTGGTCAGTATTTTGCCGTGGATAACGTGCTCTATCATGAGAAAACCGCTCATCAGGATCTGATAATCTTCGAAAACGCCGCCTTTGGCCGCGTAATGGCGCTGGACGGCGTGGTGCAAACCACCGAGCGCGACGAGTTTATCTATCACGAAATGATGACCCACGTCCCGCTGCTGGCCCACGGCCACGCGAAGGACGTGCTGATTATCGGCGGCGGCGACGGCGCGATGCTGCGTGAAGTCTCGCGTCATCAGAATGTCGAAACCATCACCATGGTGGAAATCGACGCCGGTGTGGTGTCGTTCTGCCGCCAGTATCTGCCCAACCACAATGCTGGCAGCTATGACGATCCGCGGTTTAATCTGGTTATCGACGATGGCGTCAATTTTGTTAACCAGACCACGCAAACGTTTGATGTCATTATCTCTGACTGTACCGACCCTATCGGCCCCGGCGCGTCGCTGTTTACCTCGTCGTTTTACGAAGGCTGCAAGCGCTGCCTGAAGCCTGGCGGGATTTTTGTGGCGCAAAACGGCGTTTGCTTCCTGCAACAGGATGAAGCGCTTGATAGCCACCGTAAGCTGAGCACCTATTTTGCTGACGTCAGCTTCTACCAGGCGGCGATCCCCACTTACTACGGCGGGATCATGACCTTTGCCTGGGCGACGGATAACGACGTCCTGCGCCATCTCTCCACCGAAATTATCCAGGCCCGCTTCCACCAGGCCGGACTCAAATGCCGATACTACAACCCGGCGATCCACACCGCAGCCTTTGCGTTGCCTCAATATCTGCAAGACGCGCTGTCCTCAAAGGAGGTGAACTAATTGAAAAAGCTTAAACTGCATGGCTTTAACAATCTGACCAAAAGCCTGAGTTTTTGTATTTACGATATCTGCTACGCCAAAACAGCAGAAGAGCGCGATGGTTATATCGCCTATATCGATGAACTCTACAACGCCAACCGTCTGACCGAGATCCTGACAGAGACCTGCTCGATTATCGGCGCCAACATCCTGAATATCGCGCGCCAGGATTACGAGCCGCAGGGAGCAAGCGTCACCATTCTGGTCAGCGAAGAGCCGGTTGACCCGCAGCTTATCGACAAAACCGAGCACCCCGGCCCGCTGCCAGAAGTGGTTGTCGCCCACCTGGATAAAAGCCATATCTGCGTGCACACCTACCCGGAAAGCCACCCGGAAGGCGGACTGTGTACCTTCCGCGCGGATATTGAAGTGTCGACCTGCGGCGTGATTTCACCGCTGAATGCGTTGAATTATTTAATCCACCAGCTGGAATCCGATATCGTCACTATTGATTATCGCGTACGCGGTTTTACCCGTGATATCAACGGCATGAAGCACTTCATCGATCATGAGATCAACTCCATTCAGAACTTCATGTCCGACGACATGAAGTCGCTATACGACATGATGGATGTGAACGTCTATCAGGAGAATATCTTCCACACCAAAATGTTACTTAAGGAATTCGACCTTAAGCACTACATGTTCCACACGAAGCCGGAAGATTTAAGCGAAGAAGAGCGTAAGGTCATTACCGACCTGCTCTGGAAAGAGATGCGCGAAATTTACTACGGCCGTAACATTCCGACCGTGTAATCGTGGCCCGAAGCAGGGACGCTTCGGGGAGTTACTTCTGTTTCATAAAGTCGCGGTAGGCGTTCACCACTTTCAGGAAATCTTCCACACCGCACAGCGACAGGCTCTCTTCGTCGTAGTAGCTCATCCCCTCTTCCATCTCATCACCCGAGAACTCAAGCTGGTTGGCACGCACCATCACCTCTTCGCCATCCATCCACAGGGTGTATTCGTGTCCGGCGCGTTGCCAGGAGCGTTCACTGCCTTTCACCGTTTCCGCTGCCTGTTCGACTTCATCCAGCAGCGCGAGGTTCTCTTTCACCTCTTCGTTAAACCAGTGTCCAACGGCTTCGTGCCCCATCGACATTCGCACTTTCACCACGCCGGTGATGTCGCGCAAAAATTCGTAATCCATAGCGTTTTCCTCTGCAAAGCCATTAGGGTAATTATCGCAGCAGAGAGGAAGAAAAAAAGCGGGAGAGGTGGGAGGAATGAAAATAAAAAAAATACCCCTCACCCTGGCCCTCTCCCAAAGGGAGAGGGAATAAAATCCCCCTCGCCCCTTGGGGAGAGGGGTTAGGGGTGAGGGGTTGGTTTTTTATACCGCGGTCTGGAAGATCACCCCGTCAGCCTTCTCGGTGTACTGAGAGAGCTGGTCGAAGTTCAGATAGCGATAGGTATCCACCGCCGTCTTATCTACCTGAGCCACAAAGGTCTGGTACTCTTCCGGCGTTGGCAGTTTGCCAATCAGCGCCGCAACCGCTGCCAGCTCCGCAGAAGCCAGGTAGACGTTCGCCCCGGTACCCAAACGGTTCGGGAAGTTACGGGTGGAGGTGGAGACCACCGTCGCACCGTCGGCCACGCGCGCCTGGTTGCCCATGCACAGGGAGCAGCCCGGAATTTCAATACGCGCCCCGCTCTTACCGAACACGCTGTAGTAGCCCTCTTCGGTCAGCTGCGCCGCATCCATACGGGTTGGCGGCGCCACCCACAGACGGGTCGGCAGCTGGCCTTTGTGAGTATCCAGCAGCTTACCGGCAGCACGGAAGTGGCCGATGTTGGTCATACAAGAGCCGATGAACACTTCGTCGATCTTATCGCCCTGTACGTCAGAGAGCAGACGCGCATCGTCCGGATCGTTTGGCGCACACAGGATTGGCTCTTTGATATCCGCCAGATCGATGTCGATCACCGCCGCGTACTCTGCGTCAGCGTCAGCTTCCAGCAGCTGCGGATCCGCCAGCCATTTTTCCATGCCCTGAATACGACGCTCCAGCGTACGGCGGTCGCCGTAGCCTTCCGCAATCATCCACTTGAGCAGCACGATGTTGGAGGTCAGATACTCAATAATCGGCTCTTTGTTCAGCTTGATGGTACAGCCCGCCGCAGAACGCTCGGCAGAGGCATCGGTCAGCTCGAACGCCTGCTCAACTTTCAGATCCGGCAGACCTTCAATTTCCAGAATGCGGCCAGAGAAGATGTTTTTCTTGCCCTTCTTCTCAACGGTCAGCAGACCCTGTTTGATGGCATACAGCGGGATTGCGTGCACCAGATCGCGCAGAGTGATGCCCGGCTGCATTTTGCCTTTGAAGCGCACCAGCACGGATTCAGGCATGTCGAGAGGCATCACGCCGGTCGCTGCGGCAAACGCCACCAGACCGGAGCCCGCAGGGAAGGAGATACCAATCGGGAAACGGGTATGAGAGTCACCGCCGGTACCCACGGTATCCGGCAGCAGCATGCGGTTCAGCCAGGAGTGGATAACGCCGTCGCCCGGACGCAGGGAGACACCGCCACGGTTCATAATGAAGTCAGGCAGCGTGTGGTGCGTAGTGACGTCAACCGGCTTCGGATATGCCGCAGTGTGGCAGAAGGACTGCATCACCAGGTCAGATGAGAAGCCCAGGCACGCAAGGTCTTTCAGTTCATCACGGGTCATTGGACCGGTGGTGTCCTGAGAGCCCACGGAGGTCATTTTCGGCTCGCAGTACGCGCCAGGACGGATACCAGCGACGCCGCAGGCGCGACCGACCATTTTCTGTGCCAGCGAGAAGCCGCGATTGCTTTCCGCCACGTCTTTCGCCTGACGGAACACGTCACTGTGCGGCAGACCCAGCGCTTCACGCGCTTTGGTGGTCAGGCCACGGCCAATGATCAGCGGAATACGGCCACCGGCACGCACTTCGTCGATCAGCACGTCGGTTTTCAGCTCGAAGCTTGCCAACAGTTCGTTGGTTTCGTGGTTGCGCACTTCGCCTTTATACGGGTAAACGTCAATCACGTCGCCCATGTTCAGGTTGCTCACGTCCACTTCAATTGGCAGAGCGCCCGCATCTTCCATGGTGTTGAAGAAGATTGGCGCAATTTTGCCGCCGAGGCACAGGCCGCCGCCACGCTTGTTCGGCACGTGCGGAATGTCGTCGCCCATGAACCACAGCACGGAGTTGGTGGCGGATTTACGGGAAGAACCGGTACCAACCACATCACCGACGTAGGCCAGCGGGAAACCTTTCTCCTGAAGCGCTTCGATCTGTTTAATCGGGCCAACGCTACCCGGCTGATCCGGCTCGATGCCTTCGCGGGCGTTTTTCAGCATCGCCAGGGCGTGCAGGGGGATATCAGGACGAGACCACGCGTCCGGAGCCGGAGAGAGGTCATCGGTGTTGGTTTCACCGGTAACCTTAAAGACGGTCACGGTAATTTTTTCAGCAAGCGCAGGGCGGTTCAGGAACCATTCGGCATCGGCCCAGGACTGCATCACCTGCTTCGCGTAAACGTTGCCTGCTTTGGCTTTTTCTTCTACATCGTAGAAGTTATCGAACATCAGCAGCGTTGAAGAGAGCGCTTTGGCAGCAATCGGTGCCAGCTTTTCGTTGTCCAGCGCGTCAATCAGCGGATGAATGTTATAGCCGCCCTGCATGGTGCCGAGCAGTTCAATGGCTTTTTCAGGAGTAACCAGTGGGGAGGTGGCTTCGCCTTTGGCGATAGCAGCAAGGAATCCGGCTTTTACGTAGGCAGCTTCATCTACGCCAGGCGGTACGCGGTTGATCAGCAGATCTAACAGGAATTCTTCTTCGCCCTCAGGCGGGTTCTTCAGCAGCTCGACGAGCGCGGCCATTTGGGTTGCATCTAAAGGTTTGGGTACAATTCCCTCGGCGGCACGTTCTGCTACGTGCTTACGGTATTCTTCTAGCACGACGGTTCTCCTCGCTCTCATTGTCATATGCGGCGGGCGTTCTCTTCACGCTCCTGTGAGACAGCAGTTTGTAGGGTAAATGCCCGATACCGCGTCGGGCAGCATAGCAGGATTTCTGCACAGTGTTAATCTGTTTACAAAAAAGCAACATTAAATTATTTGCTGAATCGTTAAGCATGGTGTAGCGGGGAGACGAGGCGAATCTTGTCCTCTTTCCCGTCGCCTTTTCAGCTATCCGATATAATTGTGTAATAAATACTCACACTCTTTATCCGGACGCTCCGGTTGGTTTCCCAACAATAGTCAAAACTGTAAAACACGAGTGAATGATACTCGCGGCAACAGCAACGCCTCACGGCACTGCACTCGTCTCGTTGGAGTCAATCTATGAAGTTGCCTTTTAAGCCACATCTTCTTGTTCTGCTTTGCAGTGCGGGGCTGTTTGCCGCCTCGGGTGTCATGTACGTTAAAAGTCGCGCAACGGAACCTGCTACGCCTGCTCCGGTTACACAACAACCTGGCGCACCGGTAGCCCAGCCTGCGCCCGTCGCTGCCTCGGTCTACACTGCGGCGCAAATCGACCAATGGGTTGCCCCTGTCGCGCTTTACCCGGATGCCCTGCTGTCGCAAATCTTGATGGCGTCGACCTACCCGTCAAATGTTATTCAGGCCGCGCAGTGGTCGAAAGACAATCCTAAAATGCAGGGTGATGCCGCCCTGCAGGCGGTAGCCACCCAGCCGTGGGATCCCAGCGTAAAATCCCTGGTTGCGTTTCCTCAGCTGATGTCGTTGATGGGCGAAAATCCGCCATGGGTACAAAATCTGGGAGACGCCTTCCTTGCACAGCCGAAAGATGTGATGGATTCCGTACAGCGGCTGCGCCTGCTGGCCCAACAAACGGGTGCGCTACAATCCACACCGCAGCAGACGGTCACCACCGTCACGAAACCTGCATCGACAAAAACCACGACAACCGCAACGCCTACCAGCCCAACGGTGATCAAGATTGAATCCGCCGATCCGCAGGTGGTGTATGTTCCCACGTATAACCCAAATACGGTTTATGGTAGCTGGCCTAACACCGCTTACCCGCCGGTCTATCTTCCGCCCTCACCCGGCGAGCAATTCGCGGACAGTCTGGTTAAAGGATTAGGTTTTAGCCTCGGGGTCGCTACAACCTACGCCATTTTCAGCAATATTGACTGGGATGACGACGACTGGGATCACCATCATCACGATGATGACTGGGACAATCACGGCGGTTATAACCGCAACGGTGATAACAACATCAATATCAACGTGGATAATTTCAACAGAATCAGCGGGCAGCACCTGAACGGTAATAACCACACCTGGCAGCACAATCCTGCCTATCGTGAAGGCGTGCCTTACCCGAATAACCAGCTGGCTAACCGCTTCCACTCTACACAGACAGCCACCGGGCTAAGCGCGACGCAGCAAAAACCAGTCAATCGCGACAGCCAGCGCCAGGCCGCTCTCAGCCAGATGGAAAAATCAACGGGTAAAACCCTCCCACACTCAGTACATACAGCCACGCGGGACGCACAACGTCTGGCCTCAACGCAACAGTTGAAGCAGATCTCGCAGCGAAATAACTATCGTGGATATGACACCAGGCCGCATGCCGTAAAACGGACGAGCACGCCGCAGCGTGTACATCATCAGACTGACATGCACAGACAGGAGAAGCGGGTTTCACAGACGGTACAGCAGCCAGCCAGGCTGCATCGGGCCAATGCCCTGAGCGGCAACGACAGCCGCTCCGCGAACTGGCAAGCCCAGCAGCAGCGCGGGGCGCAAAGCCGGCAGCTCGCTACTCGTCAACATCAGCCGCGCCAGCTCACTGGTGAACGCGCTGAACGCCATGAATTCCGTCATCGTTAAAGGAGCCGACATGAAACGTCAATTACTCAGTGGAATGGTGTTGTTCATGGTCTCGGCGGCCGTCATGGCACAGCAATCGTTCAGTTCGCCAGAACAGGCGACCAGTGCGCTGGCAAGCGCCATCAGCGAGCAAAACGAAAGTGCGATGAACAATTTGCTCGGTGAAAACTGGCGCGATTTCCTGCCGCCCGAAGGCGTTGATCCCGAAGCGGTCGATCGCTTCCTGCGCGACTGGAACGTTCATCATAAAACCGTCATCAGTGGCAACGTGGCGCACCTGGTGGTGGGCGATAACGGCTGGCAGCTACCGATCCCGGTGGTCAAAACGGCATCTGGCTGGCAGTTTGATATGCAGGAAGCCGCAGAAGAGATCCTGACCCGCGAAATCGGGCGCAACGAACTCGCAGCCATCGAAGCGCTTCACGCCTATGTTGATGCCCAGCAGAGCTATTTTGCGATGAACCAAAAGTACGCGCAGAAGATAGTCAGTTCTGAAGGTAAAAAGGATGGACTGTACTGGCCCGTCGCTCCCGGTGAAACGCCCAGCCCACAGGGTCCGGCGTTCAGTCCTCCACAGTCGGGGGCGGGTTACCATGGTTACCGATTCCGCGTCCTGCCGGATGAGAAAGGATTTGCAATGATCGCCTGGCCGGTCAGTTACGGCCAGTCAGGAGTGATGAGTTTTATGATCAATCAGGATGACAAGGTGTACCAGAGCAATCTCGGCGGTGAGTCAGCCAGGAAAGCCCAGGCATTGACCATGTACAGACCCGATATATCCTGGCAACCCGTTGCGCCTTGATAGCATGATTGCACTTCGCCTGCAGTGGCGAAAAAGTGAGGAAAACACCTCCAAAGAGGCGTTTACAGAGCTGAAGAGGCTTATTTCGTCTATGCTTTCAGGCAAGTGCAGGTGAATTATTTAACAAAGCTATAGGTAACATTCCCCTGCAAATCTGCTGGCATCTTTGTGATATCTGTTCTGGCCTCTTCGCCCCATTCAAAGAGACGATCATCGTTGCGCAGGGCGCAAAAACGATAGCCGCAGGCATAGATAGCACGAATATCATAAAGCTCGTTTGCAACGGGCGTGGTGTCACCACCCTCCCCAGGATGTCCCCAAGCCACTACGGAACCATCACGGCGAAGCGCGGCAAAAGCCCCCCACCCAGCGGACAGAGAAACCACATCGGACAAATCCTCAGGCATCTTTTTTGCAAAATCTGCAGCAGATCCCCAGCAGTACACTTTGCCTTCAGAAGTTAAAAAAGCATAACTGCCATTAGCTGCCCCCTGGGCATCTATAATATTCGTCAGACTGGCAATCTCCTCCGGAAGCTCGACCAGAGAATAATCCTGTCCCCAAAACACGACGCTGCCGTTCTGTCTCAAGGCAATAAAAGTCGAACTGGTACAATGTACGGAAACAATATCCGTCAGACTGGCGATGTTATCCGGAATGACAGCACCATACTGGGTACTTCCCCATGAAAAAATACTGCCTGAAGCTCTGAGTGCGACAAATGCACCAAAGTTGCTATAAAGGGTGATCACATCATTCACTTCTTTCAGATGAACCGGCAGCTCACCACCATAGGCTGCATCCCCCCAAGTAATAACATGGCCATTTTGGGTAATTCCCGCAAAGGCATATTCTGTAGTCTGGATGGCAATGAAGTCTTTACGCTCGGCAATGTCTGCTGGAAAATCATTATGTGAAGTACCATCTGTCCACTGCACCACTTGGTTATTAGCCCGCAATGCCAGATAGGTATAATTACCCTGATCGGTAAAATATTGGGCCACTTTAATATCTACAATATCATTCAACGCCGCCACGTTTCCCGGTAAAGGGTTATCATCATCGACGGACCAGGTAAATACCTGACCATTGGCATTAACCGCTGCAGACGTATCCCAGCCACCGAAAACGGCTCTGACGTTATGATTTCGATCGCTTGTTGGTGATGTACCACCATTTTTGGGCATTCCCCACGCTTCAACAGTACCGTCATTTTTAATGGCCGCTAATGCGGACCCAGAACCACCAAAATTACTGATATTAATGACGTCCCCCAGTCGATAAACATCGGAATTTGCCAGCAAGCGTATATCCGGACGAGTGTCAGTAAAAACGGGGCCGGTAAAGCGAGATGAGGTCTCATCTTCATACCACCAGTCAACGCACACCGGTTGCAGCGTTTCTTTATCCAGGGCAACGAGTTTATGCGTCGCACTTGCCCAGCTACTTCCTGATTGCGTTCTGGCCCCCATTACTTTTAAATCACGAATATCAGATGTTAATTCATTACTATTCATAATAATACCCTTTCTGGAGTAAAGTATTTACCCGAACAGTAATACACTCTTTATAATTTAAGTCAAATTAACTAAACCACCATCAGAAAAAAATAAAAATACTGGAAATATATAATCGCTTTTAAAAAAGAATTGGAATAATTTAAACTATAAATACACTTGCTGAATGGCATATAAATAATTGATTGATTGTCTTATTAACATTAATAGTTAGCAATTTGGAATTACTGCCAAAAAAAACGCCTCCTTCGGAGGCGTTTCGCAATCAAGAAGAAACTTATTTCTTCTTCGCTTTCGCGTTTGGCAGGTCGGTAATGCTACCTTCAAACACTTCTGCCGCCAGGCCCACGGACTCATGCAGAGTCGGGTGTGCGTGGATGGTCAGCGCGATGTCTTCTGCGTCGCAGCCCATTTCGATAGCCAGACCGATTTCACCCAGCAGCTCGCCGCCGTTGGTACCGACAATCGCACCACCGATGACGCGGTGAGTCTCTTTGTCGAAGATCAGTTTGGTCATACCGTCTGCGCAGTCGGACGCGATAGCACGGCCAGAAGCAGCCCACGGGAAGGTGGCAGTTTCGTAGCTGATGCCTTTCTCTTTCGCTTCTTTCTCAGTCAGACCAACCCATGCAACTTCTGGCTCGGTATACGCGATAGATGGGATCACTTTCGGATCGAAGTAGTGCTTCATGCCGGCGATAACTTCAGCGGCAACATGACCTTCGTGAACACCTTTGTGCGCCAGCATTGGCTGACCGACGATATCGCCAATAGCAAAGATGTGCGGCACGTTGGTACGCAGCTGTTTGTCAACGCGGATGAAGCCACGGTCGTCCACTTCCACGCCAGCTTTGCCCGCGTCGAGATTTTTACCGTTCGGCACACGGCCGATAGCCACCAGCACGGCGTCGTAACGCTGTGGTTCGGATGGGGCTTTTTTGCCTTCCATGGAAACGTAAATACCGTCTTCTTTCGCTTCAACGGCAGTCACTTTGGTTTCCAGCATCAGGTTGAATTTCTTGCTGATGCGTTTGGTGAAGACTTTAACGATATCTTTGTCGGCTGCCGGGATAACCTGGTCGAACATTTCAACCACGTCGATCTCTGAACCCAGCGCATGGTACACAGTACCCATTTCCAGACCGATGATACCGCCGCCCATAACCAGCAGACGCTTAGGAACGGTTTTCAGCTCCAGCGCATCGGTGGAATCCCACACGCGTGGATCTTCATGTGGAATGAATGGCAGTTCGATTGGGCGAGAGCCTGCCGCGATGATCGCGTTGTCGAAGTTGATCACGGTTTTGCCGTTTTCGCCTTCCACTTCCAGGGTGTTCGCACCGGTGAATTTACCCAGACCGTTTACCACTTTCACTTTACGGCCTTTGGCCATACCCGCCAGACCGCCGGTCAGCTGAGTGATAACTTTCTCTTTCCAGGTACGAATTTTGTCGATATCGGTTTTCGGCTCGCCGAAGACGATACCGTGTTCAGCCAGCGCTTTGGCTTCTTCGATAACTTTCGCTACGTGCAGCAGCGCTTTAGAAGGGATACAGCCGACGTTCAGACAAACACCGCCGAGGGTGCTGTAACGTTCTACGATGACGGTTTCCAGACCTAAATCCGCGGCGCGAAATGCTGCGGAGTAACCTGCCGGGCCTGCCCCAAGTACTACGACCTGAGTTTTGATTTCTGTGCTCATCATGACCTCTTAATGTATACCCGTCGTCCACCGGGTCGTTCTATCCGCCCGTATTTTACAAAATTGTTAACAATTTTGAAACAACAAACGGCTCACGAATTATCGCTTTCACCAATAACCTCAAAAACCCCATGAGATTATCAGAAAAAAGCCGGCCGACTGGCCGGCTTTTCGATTACATCACCAGGCGGCGAATGTCGCTCAGGGTGTTGTTGATGATGGTGATGAAACGCGCACCATCAGCCCCGTCGATTACGCGGTGGTCGAAGGACAGAGAGATTGGCATCATCAGACGCGGCACGAACTCTTTGCCATTCCACACCGGCTCCATCGCGGACTTGGACACACCGAGGATAGCCACTTCCGGCGCGTTTACAATCGGCGCGAAGTGGGTGGTACCCAGGCCGCCGATGCTGGAGATAGTGAAGCAGCCGCCCTGCATTTCGCCGGCAGTCAGCTTACCATCACGCGCTTTTTTGGAGATGGTGGTCAGTTCACGGGACAGCTCGGTAATGCTCTTCTTGTTCACGTCTTTGAAGACCGGAACCACCAGACCATTTGGCGTATCAACCGCAACACCGATGTTGATGTATTTCTTCAGCGTCAGCTTCTGGCCGTCTTCGGACAGGGAGCTGTTGAAGCGTGGCATCTGCTCAAGGGCAGCGGCAACGGCCTTCATGATAAAGACCACTGGGGTGAACTTCACGTCCAGCTTACGCTTCTCAGCTTCGGCGTTCTGCTGTTTACGGAACGCTTCCAGATCGGTGATATCGGTCTTATCGAAGTGCGTAACGTGCGGGATCATCACCCAGTTACGGCTCAGGTTAGCACCAGAGATTTTCTGGATACGGCCCAGCTCCACTTCTTCGATTTCACCGAACTTACTGAAGTCCACTTTCGGCCATGGCAGCATGCCCGGGATACCGCCGCCAGCTGCTGCCGCAGGTGCAGCTTCGGCGCGTTTCACCGCGTCTTTCACGTAAGCCTGAACGTCTTCGCGCAGGATACGACCTTTACGGCCGGTGCCCTTCACTTTCGCCAGGTTCACACCGAATTCGCGCGCCAGGCGACGAATCAGCGGAGTCGCGTGGACGTAAGCGTCGTTTTCAGCGAACTCAGATTTTTCTGCTTTAGCAGCAGGGGCAGCAGCAGGTTTAGCAGCCTGAGCCGGTGCAGCAGCAGGTGCCGGAGCAGCCGCGGCAGCCGGAGCGGCGGCAGGCGCTGCGCCTTCCACTTCGAAGACCATGATCAGCGAGCCGGTAGACACTTTGTCGCCGGTGCTGATTTTGATCTCTTTAACGGTACCGGCGAACGGCGCAGGCACTTCCATAGAAGCTTTGTCGCCTTCAACGGTGATCAGTGACTGTTCAGCGGCAACTTTGTCGCCCACTTTCACCATCACTTCGGTCACTTCAACTTCGTCACCGCCGATATCCGGTACGTTAACGTCTTTCGCGCCGCCAGCAGCCGCTGGTGCAGCGGCCGGAGCCGGAGCAGCAGCCTGAGCAGGCGCAGCGGCAGGTGCTGCACCCGCCACTTCGAAGACCATGATCAGCGAGCCGGTAGACACTTTGTCGCCGGTGTTGATCTTGATCTCTTTAACGGTACCGGCGAACGGTGCTGGCACTTCCATAGAGGCTTTGTCGCCTTCTACGGTGATCAGTGACTGCTCAGCCGCAACGGTGTCGCCCACTTTCACCAGGATTTCGGTAACTTCAACTTCGTCACCGCCGATGTCAGGCACATTTACTTCTTTCGCTGCCGCGGCCGCTGCTGGAGCAGCAGCAGGAGCGGCTTCTTTCTTCTCTTCCTGCGCAGGTGCAGCAGCTGCTGCACCGTCGGCGGAATCGAAAATCATGATCAGTTTGCCAGTCTCGGTTTTATCGCCAACAGAGACTTTGATCTCTTTAACGATGCCAGCCTGAGGAGACGGGACTTCCATAGAGGCTTTGTCGCCTTCTACGGTGATCAGCGACTGTTCAGCTTCAACTTTGTCGCCTACTTTGACCAGGATCTCGGTGATTTCAACTTCATCAGCCCCGATGTCCGGTACATTGATTTCGATAGCCATTATTCTTTTACCTCTTACGCCAGACGCGGGTTAACTTTATCTGCATCGATGTTGAATTTGGTGATTGCGTCTGCAACC